>CAMSMU010000075.1 GCA_947061115.1 uncultured Clostridium sp. | reverse complement strand
AATTGAAAATATAGTAAGAGATGATTTATATTCAGGACTAAAATCAGAAGAATATCTATATGGAGAAGGAAAAAATATAATAGATCAATATACAACATCTGCAATATGTTTATTTAAAATTACAAATTTACCAGATATAAATACACAAATAAGTAGAAAAACAGGAGATAGTGTAATTACAGAAGTAGCTAAATTCATGAAAAATAATTTAGCCAAAAACTATATTTTTGTAAGATATATGGGACCAAAATTTGCAATAGTATTTTCAGGAGCAGACAAAAATGGAGTATATTCATTTATGTCAGACATGAAAAATAAATTAGAAGCATTAGATATACTATCAGGACCAGATTATGTACCAGAAAACGAAAATGAAGATGTGATAGTAAGTCCAAAAATTAAAATAGTAATATCAACATATTATAAAGGAACATCACTAGATGGAGCATTCAAAAAACTAGAAGAATACATAGATTCATCAAATGAAAATACAATAAACACAATATAGGAGGAATCTAAAATGGACGAAACCGTTAGATTTAGTGTAGAAAAAGAGCAAAATGCAAGAGCAAAAGAAATTTTAAAAGAAGTGTATAAGGATTTAAAGGAAAAAGGATATAATCCAATAAATCAAATAGTAGGATATATACTATCAGGAGATCCTACTTATATAACGAGCCATAAGGGTGCAAGAAATTTAATTAGACAAGTAGAAAGAGACGAGCTGCTTGAAAAAATGGTTAAGGAATATATAGATATAAATGAGTAGAAAATTAGGTATTGATTATGGAGTAGTAAGAACAGGTATAGCAATAACAGATGAATTAGGTATTACAGCACAAGGACTAGAAACAATTACATCAAATGGCAGTGACAAAGTTATTTTAAAGAGGATAGCAGAACTTTTAGAAGAGTATAATGTAGATACATTTGTAATAGGAAATCCATTAAATATGAATGGAACAGAAAGTAAAAGATCAGAAGAAACACAAAACTTTATCCATAAACTAAAATCAAGATTTAATAATATACAAATCATATCAGTAGATGAAAGACTAACAACAGTAGAAGCACATAAAACAATGAACTTTCTAAATATAGATGGCAAAAAAAAGAAATCAATAGTAGATACAATATCAGCAGTATATATATTAGAAAGCTATATTAATAAAAAATAAGGAATGTCAACTAAACTCAACCAAAGGGGACGTTCCTTTTTGGTTGAAAATTGGGAAAAACGTTCAGACAAAAGCAAAATAGAAGCTATAATCATAAAGAATGCTCAAATAATAGTAAATTAAAGGAAAAAAGAGATATATGATTATATTATAATAAAAGAAAAGTTATAAAAATAGCTAATAAATAGAGCAAAATTAAATAAAATTTGAAAACATATTAGGTTAATGTAAATGCCTATGCTCTAAAGAAATGTTCGATCTCAACCAAAAAAGAACGTCCCCTTTGGTTGAGTTTGGTTGAGATTGAATTTTTGGATAAAACAATTGACAAATGAGAAAAAACAATGGTATAATATATATCTGTAAGCCGCCTGAGTCGGGTAACTAAATTTAGCATTTTTAGCTAATACCTTGAATTTATGCTTAGCGAGTATGTGAATGGAGGAGGTGCACTAAATCGTGTACGCAATAATAGAAAGTTGTGGAAGACAATACAAAGTATCAGAAGGAGATACAATATTCTTTGAAAAATTAGATGCTGAAGAAGGAAAAAAAGTTAAATTTGATAATGTAGTATTAGTATCTGATGGAAAAGATGTAAAAGTAGGAGCTCCTTATGTAAAAGGTTGCAGTGTTGAAGGTAATGTAGTATCACATGGAAAAGGTAAAAAAATAATAGTATACAAATACAAAGCAAAGAAAAACTACAGAAGAACACAAGGACATAGACAACCATATACTAAAGTTGAAATAAAATCAATTAAAGTAGCTGAATAATTAATATATATTTTTTGAAAAAGGAAGGTGAAATAATATGGCACATCATAAAGGTCAAGGTAGTACTGATAATGGAAGAGACAGTGAGTCAAAAAGATTGGGTATAAAAAGAGCTGATGGACAATTAGTTTCTGCTGGAAATATTTTATATAGGCAAAGAGGAACAAAGATGCATCCAGGAACAAATGTTGGTATAGGAAGTGATGATACTTTATATGCTAAAGTTACTGGTATAATGAAAGTTGAAAGATTAGGAAGAGACAAGAAAAAAATTAGCGTATATCCACAAGTAGAAAATAGAAAAGAAACAAAAGTAGCTAAAAAAGCTACTACAACAAAAAAAGAAACAGTAAAAAAATAAAAATATCCCGAAAGGGATATTTTTTATACTATTTTATTTAAATTTCCATAAGTAAAATCTTTTCCAGTAAAACATTTATTTTCTCTTATAGTATCTATAATATTATTTATTTCATCTATATTTTCATCAAGTATACTTATTCTAACACAGTTAGAATGTATATCATCATATGTAATAGAAGTAATTTTACTAT
>CAMSMU010000074.1 GCA_947061115.1 uncultured Clostridium sp. | reverse complement strand
ATATGGAGAAAAAATATATTTATACAGGCAGGAATATATAGATAAAATAAAAACAAAAATAACACAAATACATAAAGAAATAACAAACGAAAAAATTAATATAGAATATATATCTAATTTTACAAATAAGGAAGAGTTTATAAATAAGTTAAGAAAAAATAGAGAAATAGATTATATAAAAGGATATACATCTTTAGGAGTACATAGAGATGATTTCTGCATTAATATTAATAATGAACCTGTAAATATATATGGATCTCAAGGACAAAATAGAACATCTATATTATCATTAAAACTAGCAGAATTAAATGTAATTTATGAGGATGTAGGAGAATATCCAATATTATTATTAGATGATTTTATGTCTGAATTAGATGAAAATAGAATTTCTAATTTTTTAAATAGTATAAAAAATATACAAGTTATAATAACATGTACAAAAGATATAAAAATAAAAAATAGTATTTCTCATAAGGTGGAAAATGGAATAATAAAAGCTTGACAAAATTAAAATTTAAAAATAAACTATACTTAGCAATAAAAGAAAACTGGAGGAAAAATAATGGAAAAATATGAGCATGCATATGGGGCAGATCAAATACAAGTACTAGAAGGATTAGAAGCAGTTAGAAAAAGACCAGGTATGTACATAGGAAGCGTTTCTAAAAGAGGATTACATCATTTAGTATATGAGATTGTAGATAACTGTGTTGATGAAGCAATAGCAGGATATTGCACACATATAGAAGTAAAAATAGAACCAGGAAATATAATAACAGTAGAAGATAATGGTAGAGGAATACCAATAGAAATACATCCAAAAACACATATATCTGCTGCAGAAACAGTTTATACTGTATTACATGCTGGAGGAAAATTTGGAGGAGATAGTGGATATAAAGTATCTGGAGGCCTTCATGGAGTAGGTGCATCTGTTGTAAATGCTTTAGCTGAATGGACAGAAGTTACAATTCAAAGAGATGGCGGAATTTATTTCATGAAATTTGAAAGAGGAAAAACAGTAGAAAAATTAACTAAAATAGGAGATTCAAATAAAACAGGAACAAAAGTTAAATTTTTAGCAGATGATACAATATTTGAAACAACAGATTATGACTATACCACATTAGAAGATAGATTTAGAGAAATAGCTTTTTTAACAAAAGGATTAAATATTAGTTTTGAAGATTTAAGAGAAGAAACTCCAAAAAAAGTAGAATTTTGCTTTGAGGGAGGACTAAGATCTTTTGTAGAATACTTAAATCAAAATAAAGAAAAGATTCATACAGAACCAATATATATAGAAAAAAAAGATGGAGAAGTACCAGTAGAAATATCGATTCAATATACAACAGCCTATAATGAAAATATATATTCATTTGTAAATAATATAAATACAGTAGAAGGTGGTACTCATTTAGAAGGATTTAAGAGAGGTTTAACAAAAGTATTTAATGAATATGCAAGAAGTCATAATTTAATAAAAGAAAAAGACCCAAATTTACAAGGGGAAGATATTAGAGAAGGACTAACTGCAGTTATATCAGTAAAAGTAAAAGAACCACAGTTTGAGGGACAAACTAAGACAAAATTAGGAAATAGTAATGTATCAGGAATAGTACAAGCAATGACAGTAGATGCATTATCAACATTTTTAGAAGAAAATCCTAATGTAGGCAAAACAATATTAGAAAAATGCATTAGTGCATCAAGAGCACGTGAAGCAGCAAGAAAGGCAAGAGAATTAGTAAGAAGAAAAAGTGCATTAGAGGTAACAACATTGCCAGGAAAATTAGCAGATTGTTCTAGCAAAGTTGCTGAAGAATGTGAAGTATATATTGTCGAAGGAGACTCAGCAGGAGGAAGCGCAAAACAAGGAAGAAATAGAAAATATCAAGCAATTTTACCTTTATGGGGAAAAATGCTTAATGTAGAAAAATCGAGAGCAGATAAAATATACAATAATGATAAATTAAAGCCAGTTATACAAGCTGTTGGAGCGGGTATAGGATCAGATTTTGATGTATCCAAAATAAGATATGGAAAAGTAATTATAATGGCTGATGCCGATGTTGATGGTGCACACATAAGAACATTATTATTAACATTTTTCTTTAGATATATGAGACCTTTATTAGAACAAGGACATGTTTTCTTAGCACAACCACCATTATATAAACTTTCAAAAAGAGGTATGGAAGACATTTATTGCTATACAGATGAAGAATTAGAAGAAACATTTGAGAAAATAGGAAGAGATAATGTTTCAATACAAAGATATAAAGGTTTAGGAGAAATGAATCCAGAACAATTATGGGAAACAACAATGAACCCAGAAAATAGAGTATTAGTAAAAGTTACAATGGAAGATGCAATGAAAGCAGATAGGATATTTACAATTCTTATGGGTGATGAAATAGAGCCAAGAAGAGAATTTATACAAGAAAATGCAAAATTTGTTAAAAATTTAGATGTATAAAAACAAAAAGAAGGAATAACACCTTCTTTTTATTTTTATGGTATAATAGTTAAAAATAAAAAAGGAAAGAGGACAAATGAAAAACGCTGAAACACTTGATACTGTATATATATATATATATAT
>CAMSMU010000073.1 GCA_947061115.1 uncultured Clostridium sp. | reverse complement strand
TTTGGTACATTTTGTATCACATTGTTTTGTATTGGAGTATTTTGTATTGGTTTTTGCACATTTTGTACCACATTGTTTTGCACTGGAGTATTTCGTACTGGTTTTTGCATGTTTTGTGCTACATTGTTTTGTATTGGTTTTGCTACATTTTGTATTGGAGTATTTTGCATTGGTTTTGGTGTATTTTGTCCCCCATTATTTTGCATTGGTCTTTGTGTATTTTGTATTCCATTATTTATACCATTGTTTTGAGGTATATTCATTGTTGATGGAATAATTACTGGTTTTTCTAATTTATTTTTCTCAAGATCTTTTGATAAGAAATCCATATTTTTATTTGTATTATCATATTTTGTATATTTTCCATTAGATAGTACTGTTCCACCTGTCATTAATTGCTGATATCTTTGTGATCCTTTTTCTAATATGTTTTTTACATTTAGTGGTAAAAATTTGGTTATAATTCTTAGTTGTGTGTCATTATATTGTACAGCAATTTTATCAAAGCTTTCAATACATTTCTTCTCATTATTTCCTATTTTTTTATAGTGTGATAAAATATTTTGAATTTCATTTTCACTAACTTCTAATTCTTTTTCTGGTTTATAATTTACATCTTCTGATTCAATTTTGTAATATTCTTTTGCTTCTTTTTTATTTCTTGGTTTATTAATTAAATCGCAAACCATATCTACATTTCTATCATTACCTAATAAGGCATTATAAATGCCTATTCCAAATAGTTTTATTAATAGCCCATCTGATTTAGTTCTTCTATCTGAACATATTAATATTATAGGTATGTCTTCACCTGATGGCTTAGATGCTTCATCACTAATATTATCTAATTTTTCAAATATAAATTTATCTATGGTGTCATAATTATTATTAGAAATAGGCTCTAAGTCTTCTCCTATAATAACGACATCATATGTTTTATCTATTTGTAATTCTTTTATTATTGCATTAAAGTAATATACATTTTTATTTGTTATTATCTCCTTATACTTTTCTTGATACTTCTTTATTATAGAAGATGCAACATTATCATTACTTACTGCAAATAAAACTTTCATTTGTTTAACCCCTCCAACCTTTAACTACAATTGCAAATATAAGTGGTAATACTTGACATATTATAAGCATTGTTACTATACCAATCATTGCATTGAAACCTTTATCTCTTGTGTCTAATCTCTTAACACCAATTACATATTGGTATATAGCACTAATTGCTATTCCTAAAAATGAAATTGGTATACTGTATAATCTTACCTTATTTAATATATATGCGACTAATCCATATGTATCGCTACCATATGCTTCTTTATAGTCTTCCATTGATTTTAATTCTTTATCTTTTATTTCAATTAGTTGACTTTTGGTTTCTTGTGATATTATTTCATTGTTTGCATTAGTATTTGCAGCATATACTGAACTTATACAACAAATACTAATAATAATGAAAAAAACTGCAATTGCTTTTCTCATAATTAATCTCCCTTCTTTGTACTTATATAATAATACTATAACATTAGCAAAATATCAAGTAAATTTTATAATTTATTATATAAATATGTCATCCACCTAAATACTCCATTTGCCCAATTTTTGTCTGTTGCATATCTTTTATTTACTGCTGATACAGTTGATCCTTCGTAATATGTTCCTACTGCAGTTTCTCCTCCATATATTGGTGTTCCTGGTGGATTCAAATAATACTTAACAAATACACGAGATACTAAGTCTATTCCTTCTCCATAAGTTTGGAAAGTATAACTGCTACCTGCTGGATCACTATCATATGCTCCATATCCAAATAAGTTCTTTTTATTCTTAGAAATACTAGATGTAGCCCATGCACTTTCATGAATCCCCACTGCTGCAACAAATATTCCATTTATGTTGTATTGATGTTCAATGTAATAAAAATACTCTGCATTGTCTTTGAATACATTGTTTGTATCATTTGAATCATTTTCAAAAATCTCTTTAAATTGTTCAATTGTTAAATTACTTGGCTTATTTAACAGCATACTAAATCCTAAATTTTGTGATAACTGTTCTTTAGAGTACTGGATATTGTTTTCGTCTCCATCGCCTGTTCCATTTGGATTTGCATATTCTAAACAATCCGCTTTAGCAAATCCTAAATAATTTTCATATGCTACATAATACCAATCGCCTTGTTTTGCTCTTAGAGTTACTTTTTGTCCTCTATTTATTGTTACTATTTTTTCTGAATTTTCATTTGCTTCAACTCTTATTGGTAATGTTACTGACGTTGCTTTTAGCTCATCTCCTACAACTGGAACATATGTATTTGAATAAGCTCCTGTTCCTATCTGAACTATTTTATCTACTGATGCTTTTGTTATTTGTGAACTAATTTGTGTTGATGAAATTAGCTTGTCCCCTTCATAAATATTTTTAAGTATTGAATTTTGCTTTCCATCAACACCTTCTTGTAAAACTTGTATTTTTCCTTTTGTAAGTGAACTGTTTTCTATATATTGTGTTGTAAATTCTACATCTGTTTCCTGATTTTCCAATATCTCCTTTTTTTGAACTTTACTATTATCTTCTACAATTTTATCTATATTTATTTCTTTATTTTTATCTTTTTCTTTTATTGGTATTGTTATTGCTATTTTTTTACCTGTTTTGCTGTTTTCTGCATATGATATGTTTTTTGTTGCATAAATACCAAAAATAACAGCTATAACAAGTAGTATTGCTATCGCAGATATTAAAATATATAGCCATATTTTCGATTTTCTTACCATTATAAACTCCATTTAAACAACATATATTTTTTCTTTATATATTTTAATATTAAAGTATTTTTTTGTCAATTAATGCCTATTTTAAATATTGAAGAAATATGTCGCTTCTAGATCTGCTTCATGTGTAAGTAATGCTAATGGATACTTTTTATATGCTTCTCCAATTGTACTATATAATTCTTTTGGTTCTGTATATCCCATATGCCATCTTATTGAATATTTTTCTTCA
>CAMSMU010000072.1 GCA_947061115.1 uncultured Clostridium sp. | reverse complement strand
TTAATATCTATTGATATAATATGCAATATTATGCCTGTTCCCAATAGAGGCAAAAGATCTAAAAAGATGAAAATAATTATTGAATTTATGGGATCATCATTATAAAGTTCAGAACAAAATAAAGTTTTTTAATTTTCATTTTAAAAGACCACTTTTTCTTGATTGAGAAAGTGATCTTTTATTGTGTAAGAAAAATCACAGATTTTGCATGTCTTAAAAATACCTAATCATTATTGCCGTAAGGAAATTTTTATAAATCTGTTTTTAAAAGACAAAAATTCTAATTTTTTTACAAATTAACATATAAAAATATAATTAATTAAAATATATGAGATAATTTCATAATATATAAATTTCCAAAGAAATACATTAAAAATGCGCTAATTATATAGGATTTTAAACAAAGTATAGAGAAAAATAAGTTAAATTAATATAATAGAAAATTTCAAATTATTAATTTAATATGTATAAGTTATTTAAAATTTTACCCTGTAATTAAAAAATAATATACACTATTTTTATTTAATAGTGTGTATTTCCCTAAAAGAAACTTTGTAACACAATTGTAACATAAATGTACAATAATGTAATGATATTGACAAATAATATATAAATAATGAATAATTTAATATATAAGCTAATATAAAATATGTAGAAAATTTGGAGATACTATATGAAAACTAAAGAAAGTATTAATGTGGAAAAAATTACAAATATGATAAGAAGTAAAAGAATATTAATAGGTTTAATATTAATATTCTTTATAGTATTGGGATTTTTATATAGTTATAAGTATGTTGTACCATCATATAAATCAAAATCCACTTTACTATTAATACCTAATGTTGAAGAAGATAATCAAGCTATTACAAATTCAGATTTGACACTTAACTCAGGTTTAATATCAACATATAGTAATATTGCCAAAAACCCTAAAGTTCTAAGAAAAGTAATAAATAATTTAAACTTAAAGATGACAGAGAATGAATTAGCGAACAAAGTAGAAGTAAAAAACAAAAAGAACACATATATTATAGAAATAACAGTGAAAGATATAAATGCCGAGAGAGCTAGAAACATAACAAAGGAACTTACAGAATCTTTTATAAATGAAGTAAAAAATTTGTATAATTTAAATAACATTGGAATTATAGATGAAGCAAAAATAGCAAAAGCACCAGATAATGTGAATCATATAAAAGATATATCTATATTTTTATGTTTAGGAATAGTAGTCGCTGGAATAACTATTTTATTAATAAATATTTTTGATAATAAAATAGAAAAAGAAGAAGAGCTAGAAAAATATCTAAAAGTTAAATCACTTGGAAGCATTCCTCTAAATGAAAATAACAATCAAGAGATTATAGATAAGAATGATATGAAATCTTATGCAGCAGAATGTATAAATACTATAAGAACTAATATATTATATATGAATTCAACTAAAAATGCTAAAACTATTCTTATAACTAGTTGTACTCCAGGAGAAGGAAAAAGTTGGGTATCTGCAAATATTGCAGCTTCTTTTGCTGAAATAAATAAAAAAGTGTTATTAATAGATGCAGATTTAAGAAAAGGTAGAGCTAATAAAATATTGGGTGTAAATAATGATAAGGGATTATCAGAATATTTATGCTCTATTACAAAAAATAACAGAGATAATTTAATATTAGCAAAAAAATATATTAAAGAAACAAACATACCAAATTTGCACATTTTAACTAATGGAGGAGTACCTCAAAATCCTTCTGAATTATTAGTATCAGATAGTATGAAAGAAGCATTATGTTTATTAAAGAGTGCTTATGACATTATAATAGTAGATGCACCACCAAGTAAAATAGTAACAGATGGTGTTATATTATCTACAATTATGGATTCTACAGTTTTAGTAGTAAACTCAGAAAAAACAAGAATAAATGATTTTAAAGAAGTAAGAAAATCAATAGAACTTGTTGGTGGACAAATAATAGGAGCAATATTAAATAAAGTTAAAATATCAGAAAAAGAATATAAAAATAAATATTATTATGGCAATAATAAAGATGAAAGAAATACTAAAAAAGAAGAAAATAGAGAGCAAATTAAAGTAGAAAATGTTATTAATGATGCAATAATAAGATTAGAAAATGACAATTGGAATGTACAATATGATAGGAACATTATTGAAACAGAAGAAAAAAATGAAAATATAGATAATGGTGAATGGATAAAAACACAAAGTAAATACTTAGAAGAAATAACACAAAATTATAATAGAATATCTGGACAAATTCAAAATATACAAGTAGATTTAGATAACAAAGTTAATGATATAATAGAAAATAGTGTAGAAGTATTAAATAGTTTTAATACTAAAACTAATGAAGTACTAAAAAACATACAAACAAATGTAAATAAAAAGGTACAAAAGGTTGTAGATAGTAATAGTAGTACTTTAGAAAGTATAAAGCAAGAAGTAGATAATAAAGTACAAGAAGTACTAGATAGCAATAATACTACATTAGAAAGCATAGAAGAAAAAGTAGATAGTAAAGTACAAGAAGTACTAGATAGTAATAATACTACATTAGAAAGTATAGAAGAAAAAGTAGAGAATAAAACACAAGAAATATTAGATAATAATACTACTACACTAAAAGGCATAGAAGGAAAAGTAGAGAATAAAACACAAGAAATACTAGATAATAATAGTGTTACATTAAAAGATATACAGGAAAAAGTAGAAAATAAAACACAAGAAATATTAGATAATAATAGCGTTACATTAAAAGGAATAGAAGAAAAAGTAGAGAATAAAACAAAAGAGATATTAGATAATAATACTACTACACTAAAAGGCATAGAAGAAAAAGTAGAAAATAAAACACAAGAAATACTAGATAATAATAGTGTTACATTAAAAGGCATAGAAGAAAAAGTAGAAAATAAAACACAGGAAATATTAGATAATAATAGTGTTACATTAAAAGGCATAGAAGAAAAAGTAGAAAATAAAACACAGGAAATATTAGATAATAATAGTGTTACATTAAAAGGCATAGAAG
>CAMSMU010000071.1 GCA_947061115.1 uncultured Clostridium sp. | reverse complement strand
CAAAACAAGAAAATACTCCTCCATCTGCTACTTGTATTATTTCCAAACTATCCTTAATATAGTTATAAGTATCTTTTGTTATATTTGAACACAAATATATTTTATATCCCCTTTGTTTTAAACTTTTATAATATTTTATCATTTCTTGTTTTGGTGGTAACATATATTTTAAATTTTCTTTGCTCAGTATCTGTTCTATTTCATTTTTATATTTTTGATTTTCCTTAACTAAGTATTCTATTAATTCACTATTAGTTATAAATCCATTTAGACAATCTATCCATTTTTGATTATGAAAAATTATATCATTTAATTCTTTTCTTTTACACTCTTCTATATTTAGTTTGTCTAAATATGTTTTTGGATTATAATAAAGTAACACTCCACCTATATCAAATATTATATTTCTTATCATATTTACTCTCTTTCTTAATTTTTTAATATATAGCCAGATGCTATTATTTTTAATTCTCTATTTTATTTTTAGGACACTATTCTTTAAATGTATTTATTAATATATTTCACTAATCACATAGTCTACAAATATTTCTGCTACATTTTTTCCACTCAATTCTTCTATATCACAAATAGCTGGGTCTGCATTCACTTCGCAAACTATTGGCTTATTTTCATTACTCATAAAGAAGTCAACTGAACAGTAATCTAGCTCTAACTCATTTGCTATCTTTTCTGCAATTTCCTTATATTCATTTGAGACTTCATAAGGCAATGCTTTTCCTCCTAATGATATATTTGAACGATAATCATTCTCATTTATTCTCATAAATGAACCTACTACTTTCTTTCCTACAACAACAACTCTAATATCTTTTCCTATATTTTCAGGAATAAATTGTTGAAATAAGTATTGTGAACCACTTAATTTATTACATATATCATCAAATTCATTTCTATTATTTATTTTGTATATATCTCTTCCACCTTTACTATTGCATTTTTTAGTTATAAACGGATAATTTAAAGTAGTTTCAACATATTTCTTAAGTTCTTCACTTTTATTGTCTTCTTTGATATTTTCTACCCCAAAGTTTATACTTCCTAATATTGTATTTGGCAATTTTATATTTTTATTTGATAATATAAGATAAGTCATCATTTTATCATCACAATTTTCTATTGCATTATAAGAATTAAATGACCTTATTCCATTTTTGCAAAGTTGTTCATTTATATATTTATCTTTAACAAGTTGTATGCAAAAGTCGTATTCCTTAACATCTATATTTACTTTTCCATCTATTACGCTTGTATATTGTTCATCAACTTTTAATTTATTTATACTAATACCTTTTTTGTTAAATTCCTCAATAAGTCTATTGTATTGATATTGTTTCGCTTCATTTTGGAAACCTGGATAAATTAGAATTAACCCTTTTTTGTTTTTCATTGTTTTCCTCCATTTCTTTTAATAACTTTTCTAAAAATATTGCAACTCCATCTTCATCATTTGACAAAGTAATCTCATCTGCCTTTTCTTTAACAATATCAATAGCATTACCCATAGCCACTTTGTGCCCTACTTGTTCAAACATTGATAAATCATTATTATCATCACCTATTGCAATGGTCTCTTCTTTTTTTATATCTAATATTTCTAACATCTTTTTTACTGCAATTCCTTTATTAGAATCTATATTAGCAATATCACAGAATACTGTCTTATCATCTTTAAATTTAATATCTAATAAACTTTTGTGTCTATTTTTTATTTCTATATTTTCTACTTTTTCAATTTTAGGTATTAAATTTTTTATTTTGTCAAAGCTACTGTCTGCAATAGTACACTGAACAACATCATTTTTATAAACAAAATCCTTTATATTTTCCTCTAATTTTTTCTCTTGATCTGCATGTTTTACTTTATTTACTACTCTACCTTCTCCAATATTCATAATAAATCTAACATCTTCTGGATTAGCTATTTCATATAATTTTATTAATGCTTCTTTATCCATTTTATTTACATATAAAATTTTATTTTGCTCGTAGTCATATATATCTCCACCACTTGAAGTAATTATATATTTACTAGCAAAACATTCTCTGCTTATTTCTTCAGTATATTTTCTTGGTCTTCCAGAACATAGTATAACTAATATTCCTTTTTCACTTACCTTCTTTACTGTTTCTATTGTTTTTGTTGACAAATTCCTATTGCTATCTCTTAATGTTCCATCAATATCAATAAATATTGCTTTTATCATAAATTTTTATCTCCTCTTAATTTATTTCTTATATATTTAAATAATTTTTTGAATTCCTCATCATGTAATAAAAGTCCTTCTGCTTTATCTTCAACCATTTTCTCCAAATCTTCATAATAGACATACTTTACTTCTGATACCTCTTCATCTTCAAAAATATAGTCTGCAATTTTCTTATTACATCTTAATAAATATACATATCCGAATTCCATATTTTTAGAATTCTTTGTACTTTTTATTGTTGCAATATAATCTAAATCTTTCTCAGTTGCTTCGACTCCTAATTCTTCTTTCAATTCTCTAATAGCACCTTCAGTTACACTTTCTCCTGCTCTAATATGCCCTGCTCCTGATATATCCCAACAATTAGGATGTGTTTTTTTAGTTGCACTTCTCTTTTGCAATAATAATTCATTATTGTCATTTATAATCCAAACATGTGCAGTTCTATGAAAATTACCATCTTCATGTGCTTTTATTTTTTCTTTTATTTCTCCAATAGGATTATTATTTTCATCAAATATATCTATGTATTCCATTATTCCTCTCCCACATTAAAAAAATATATTATCTTCTAAATCATCTGGATGTTCTAATTCTGTTTGTAAATCTTCCCAAAGAAATAAAGGATAAAAGTATTCTACATTTAACTCTTTACATTTTTCTTTGCTAAATTCATTATTTCCATTATAATAAAATGCTACATCTTCATATTCTGCAATATCTTTAAAATCTCTACTGCCATATTCCTTTGTTAAGCAAACATATAATATTCTAGCATTTTTATATCTCTTTTTTATTTCATTTATACATATCTCTACACTTGTTCCCGTACTGTGCATTGCTTCAACTACTAAAAATACTGGTTCTTTTTTAT
>CAMSMU010000070.1 GCA_947061115.1 uncultured Clostridium sp. | reverse complement strand
GAGATTCTTATTTTTAAAATAACTATATACAAAGTACGATAAATATGATAATATAGGCATTGTCATAAAAAGTAAAAGGAGATATTATTTATGAGTAAAAGCAAAAAAATAATAATTACAGCAATATTTTTAGCAATGAATATAATTTTATCAAGATTTTTATCAATAAAAACACCAATTATAAAAATAAGTTTTGCATTTATTCCTACGATGTTATGTGCAACATGGTTAGGAGTAAAGTGGACAGTATTACTAAATGTTTTAGGAGATATTATAGGAGCTACTTTATTTCCAACAGGGCCATATTTTGTAGGTTATACAATAAGTACTCTAATTTCAGCTTTAATTTATGGACTATTGCTATATAAAAAAGATGAAAATACATATTCAGAAAAACAATATATAGCAAGGATAATTATTTCTGTAGTATTAGTAGCATTAATTGTAAATATTGGACTAAATACATTATGGACAAGTATAACATCAGGAAAAGCATTTTTAGTATTATTAGGAACTAGAAGTTTAAAACAACTAATAACAGTGCCAATTCATATTATAGTATTTATATTTATTGAAAAAATACTAAGAAAACTATTTAACAAATATATAAAAAATGAGGAATAATAGTAATGATTAAAGTAGAAAATGTTTCTTTTAAATATAAAGGTAGTCAAAAAAATGTATTAACAGATTTAAATTTTGAAGTAGCTGATGGGGAAATGGTTGCTATTGTCGGACAAAATGGATCGGGAAAATCTACAATAGGAAAACTTATTTCTGGTATTTTAAAATTAAAACATGGAAGTATTAAAATTGATAATTTAGATATTTCTAAAAAAGAAAACTACAGCTTAATTAATGAAAAGATAGGAATTGTATTCCAAAATCCAGAAAATCAAATAATATTTAACAACATATATGACGAAGCTTCTTTTGGACTTAAAGATTTAGCAGATAATGAAATTAAAACAAGAATTGATGATGCTTTAAAACAAGTAGAAATGGAACAATTCAAAGATAGTGACTTATATACTTTATCTTTAGGACAAAAACAAAGAATAGTAATAGCTGAAGTCTTAGCTAAAAATCCAAAATATATTATATTAGATGAACCTACAACAATGATAGATAGTCAAGGAAAAGAAGCCATTTACAAAATAATTAAAAAACTAAAAAGTGAAGGTTATACAATAATTTGTATAACAAATTTGGCAGATGAAATTTTATTAGCAGATAGAACTATTATATTAGAAGATGGAAAAATTGTAAGTGAAATAAAAAGAGAAGATTTAGTTGAAAAATCAGATATATTAGAAAAATTTAACATACATAAACCAATATTACTTACAATTTTATCTGAACTAAGTAAAAATGGAATAGAACTAGATATAAAAGATTTTTCAGTAAATGAATTAGTAGATAAATTAAAAGGGAAAATGTAAAGTGAAAAACGTAATTAATTTTGTAATATTTATAATATATGCTACTCTTATATTTTTTTTGCCAAATAATGAACTGATTTTAGTATGTATTTTTATTAATTTAGTTATAATGATATTTACGAAAACTAATATAAGAAAGATGTTAAACAGTTTTCTATATATTATGCCATTTATTATTTTCACATTTGTAATAAACTGCATATTAGACGATGTAAAAAATGCTATTTGGATAAGTATAAAACTTATTGTAGTATGCAATATTACAATTATATATTCAAATACAAATACTACTGTTCGGAATAGCTGAAACTATAAAGCTACTATGCACACCACTTAAAATTTTCAAAATAAATACAGAAGATATTAAAATTATGGTTTGTATATCATTATCGATGATTCCAATATTAAAAAATAATATATGCGAATTAAAAAGTGCATGTAAAGCAAAGAATATAGATTTTAACATTAAAAATATGAAATATATATTGTCTAAATTTTTTCTATCAATTATAATGAGAGTTAATAAAATAGAGGAGTCATTAATTTCTAAAGGATATAAAGGAGAATAAAATGATAGATACAACAAGATTTCTAAGTGAATTATTTACAATAAAGAATATAATAATATATTTAATAGTAATAAACTTAATAACATTTATTACTATGTGGTGGGATAAACATGAAGCTAAAATGGGAGATTGGCGAATAAGTGAAAAAGCTTTATTTATTCTAGTACTTTTAGGAGGAGGAATTGGAGGCATAGCAGGGATGTATACATTTAGACATAAAACACAAAAATGGTATTTCAAATATGGATTTCCAATTATATTAGTATTAGAAATAGTATTTGCAGTTTATTTTATTGTAGCATGAAGTTAATAAAAATAGTATTATATGAGGATAGTGAAAATGGATATAACAAAAATTATTAGTGAAGAATTAAATATTAGAGAAAATCAAGTAATAAAAACAGTAGAGCTTATAGATGAAGGAAATACAATTCCTTTTATTGCGAGATATAGAAAAGAAGTAACAGGTGGACTTAGTGATGAATTATTAAGGAACTTAAATGATAGATTAGCATACTTAAGAAATTTAGAAAAAAGAAAAGAAGAGGTAAAAAATTCTATAGAGTCGCAAGGAAAGCTAACAGAAGAAATAATTAAAAGTTTAGAAGATGCAAAAATACTTTCAGAAGTAGAAGATATATATAGACCATATAAACAAAAAAAGAAAACAAGAGCTACAGTAGCAAAAGCAAAAGGATTAGAACCTTTTGCAAGAGTTATAATGGAACAAAAAGAAAATATAAATATAGAAGAAATAGCAAAAGAATATATATCAGAAGATGTGCCAACTGTAGAAGAAGCTATAAATGGTGCTAAAGATATTATAGCAGAAGAAATATCAGATGATCCAGAAATAAGAAAGCAAATAAAGAAAATATATTATAGAGAAGGTTATATATCTACAAAAAATACAAAGGAAGAAGATTCAACTTATAATATGTATTATGATTATAAAGAAAAGATTAGTACAATACCAAGTCATAGAATTTTAGCAATTAATAGAGGAGAAAAGGAAGAATTCTTAAAAGTAACAATAGAAAAACCAGAAGACAAAATAATATATTTAATATCTAAAAAAGTAATAAAAAATAGCAAGTTTGAATATATACTTACAGAAACAATCGAAGACAGTTTTAAAAGATTAATAGAACCATCAATATATAGAGAAATAAGAACAGACTTAACAGAAAAAGCAGATAAACAAGCAATAGAAGTATTTGGGAAAAATGCAAAACAGCTTTTATTAGGTAGTCCAATAAAAGGACTAACAGTATTAGGATTTGATCCTGCATATAGAACTGGTTGTAAACTTGCAGTAATAGATGAAACAGGTAAAGTATTAGATACAGGAGTAATATATCCAACAGAACCACAAAATGAT
>CAMSMU010000069.1 GCA_947061115.1 uncultured Clostridium sp. | reverse complement strand
TTTGTGTACATTGATTTATATTTAGGAAAGTTTGGAGAACTTTCCTATAATATAACATAAAAAGGAACGTTATATTATTATAACTTATACGTTCCTAATGTAAATATTTTTAATAATGCAATTAGCATAAAGTTTTGTGGAATAATTATTACCATAAATGTAGCTATTACTATAAATGGTCCAAATGGTATATATTCATTTGATTTTTTCTTTTTGGTTGCTATTAAAATTATACTTATAATTGCTGCTAGTAAAAAAGATAATATTGATATAATTACTATATTATATGCTCCAAATACAATTCCTAAAGCTCCCATAAGCTTAACATCGCCAAAACCCATAGCTTCTTTTCCAGCTATCATTCCACCAATTACTGTAATTATTAAGAATATACCTCCACCTATTACTAATCCTAATAGTTTATCTAGAAGAAAACTTAAATTTACTGTTCCTCCAATAAATGCAAATACTAAACCTATTTCAAATAATAATAATGTTAATCTATTTGGTATTATTTGTTCTTTATAATCTATTGCAAATGCTGATATTAATAATGGTGTAATTATTAAATATTTTATTAAATCTATACTCCACCCAAAAGTAAATAACATCAATATATATATAACTGCTGTTACATATATATATTTATAATTTATCTTTATTTTAGTAGCATAATCCTTTATAAAGTCTTTACTTATAATAGGTTTGTGTGCACTCATTCTAATAGACATCCAGTCTGTAAGTTGGCCAACTGCTAAACCTAAAAGGCCCATGAAAAAATAATATAATATATGTATATCATGTATGTACATTAGCTTTTCCTCCCTCTATTTAGAATCTTTTGTTCTATTCTTCTTTTTAGATTATTTATTCTATGTTTTTCATTACCTATAGGCTCTGTTAATATTGAAAACATTTTCATTCTATTACTACCTAAAACATCTGTAAATAATTGGTCTCCCACTTCTGCAATGCTTTTACTATCTTCAATTTCCATCATTTGCTTTGCCTTTTTCAGTCCTCTTTTTAATGGTTTTGTAGCAAAGTATATATATTTTATTTCTAACATTTTTGAAATTTTATCTATTTTTTCTTTTTTTAAACTATTTGATGCTATACATACCTTTATATTATTTTCCTTAAGCATATTGATCCACTTTTCTATGCCTTCTAATTTATTTCCATCTAAGTCTATAAGAGTATTATCTACATCTAATATGACTGCTTTTATATTATTTTTTTTTAGCATTTCTATAGTTATATCTGTGACTCTTCTGATTTGCAGTTTAGGTTCTAAAAGCATACTTTTCTCCTCTATTTTACCATATTTTTAAATTCATTAAAGCTTGTAGTTTTCATTATTCTTACTCTTGGTAATTTATATTTTGAAGATCCTTTATATACTCTACCACTTTCTGTAGTAAATGCTAATTTATATCCAGCATCTTTTAATGCCTTCATATCTGTATCATTATATTGTCCAAACGGATAACAAAATATTGTTGCATCTCCACCTAATATATCATTTGATTTTTTTAAATCTTCAACTATTTTTTCATATGACCAAGATAGCATTACACCTTTTCCATTTGCTCCACCTTCATGCATTGAATCAGAGTGAGATTGATAACTTACATTTTTTTCTTTTTTGTTTGCTCTATGACCATACCATGATGTTATTACAAATGATGTTGCATTTATATTATATTTTTGTAATACTGGTACTGCTAATTCAAAGAATGAGTCATCTCCATCATCAACTGTAATTACAACAGTTTTTTCTGGAAGTGTTACTTTTCCATCAATATATTCTTCTACTTCTTCCCAACTTGCCATATAAAAGTCATTTTCTGCTAAATATTTTATTTGTTCTTCAAATTTAGAGATCTCTAGCCAGTTATTATCTGGTGCTGTTCTTTCATTTTCATTATAGAAAAAATGATACATTAATACTGGTATACCATTTTGCAAAGAATTACATACCTTTACTGTTCTTTTAGTTTCTGATTTGTTTCCCGCTTCATCTTGAACTTCATATGTTATTTCATATGATCCTATTTTTGATGTATCTACATCTCCTTTTACTATTATTTTATTTGAAATATCTCCATCTATATTATCTATTGCTGTTGCCTTTTCATCAATATATGTGTTTCCAACTACTATAATTTTATTTTCTTTTCCATTTAATGTTATAACTGGTTTCTCATTATCTTCTATATGTTCTGTATTTTTTGATATTACTTCTGTTCCTAAATCTTGTTTTTTATCTTTGAAAAATATTTGATTTATACCTATTCCTATAATTACTATAATTATAATAAATAGCAAAAGTCTAAAAACTTTTAATTTTTTTCTTTTATTTCTCCCCTTATTCATATTTTCCCCTTCGTTTAGAATTTTACCATAGCTTATTTTATTTTTCAATGTCTTTCATAGATAATTTTACTTTTTGTTTTTCTTTATCTATTCCAATAACTTTTACTTTTACAATATCTCCTATTGATACTATATCACTAGGTCTTTTTACAAATTGATTACTCATTTCAGAAATATGTACTAATCCATCATGTTTTACTCCAACATCAACAAATGCTCCAAAGTCTGTTATATTTCTAACAGTACCAGTTAGTATCATTTCTTCTCTTAAATCTTCAAATTTTAAAACATCACTTCTAAGTATTGGTTTTGGCATATCCTCTCTAGGATCTCTACCTGGCTTTGATAATTCTTTTATAATATCTGTTAAAGTCATTTCTCCAATTTCTAATTCCTTAGATAAATCTTTTATATTTACTTTTTTTAGTTCTTGCTTAATCTTTTCTAAACTTTCTTTTTTTAGTAGATCTTCTTTTTTATAACCTATACTATTTAATAATTTTTCTGTAGGTTTATAACTTTCTGGATGAACTGCTGTTATTTCTAACGGATTATTTCCTTCTGGAACTCTTATAAAACCTGCGCATTGTTTAAATGCACTATCCCCTAATTTAGGTACTTTTAAAAGTTCTTTTCTTTCCTTTATTTTTCCATTTTCATCTCTGTATTTTACAATATTTTTTGCTATTGTTTTATTAATTCCAGCAACATATGATAGAAGAGAGGCTGTAGCTGTATTTACATCTACTCCTACTGCATTTACTGCATCTTCTACTACTCCTGTTAAACTTTCTGAAAGCATTTTTTGATTTACATCATGTTGATATTGTCCTATTCCTATTGCTTTTGGATCAATTTTTACAAATTCTGCAAGTGGATCTTGTAATCTTCTTGCTATTGATATTGCACCACGTAAAGAAACATTTAAGTCTGGATATTCCTCTGTTGCAAGTTCTGAGGCTGAATAAACAGATGCTCCTGCTTCACTTACAATTGTATAATAAACTTCTTTTTTTAGTTCTTTTAAAACATCTGCTACAAACATCTCAGATTCTCTAGATGCTGTTCCATTTCCTATAGCTATCATTTGTATATTGTCTTTTTCTATTAGCCTAATTAGCTCTTTTTTTGCACCTTCTATATCATTTTGTGGTTCTGTTGGATATATTACTCCTGTATCTAATACTTTACCTGTT
>CAMSMU010000068.1 GCA_947061115.1 uncultured Clostridium sp. | reverse complement strand
GGTATTTTATCCATATATTCTACCCTTATTTCATTTACTAACTTTTTCAAATCTTCTTTTTCTTTTATCTCTGCTTCACTCCATTTTTCAGTAACATTTTTCGCCCTACTAAATAATCCATTATTTCCTAATGTTAAATTTAATGTTATTCCTGCTAATATAAGCATTATAATTATTGTTATAATTAATGCTACTAATGTTATTCCTTTAGACTTACAAAGTTTTGAATAAGTTATATCATAGTTTCGATCTTTACTATATTTTTTAATTTTATTCATCAAATTTATCTTCCTTCTTTTGAATTAGTTAGTATATCTATCTTTGATTGATTTTCAACCAAAAAGGAACGTCCCTTCTGGTTGAAATTTCTTGTTTTTGCCTAATCTATGCAAAAAAAACTATGCCTTTTAGATTGCTCTAAAAAGACATAGTTTCTCTATGTTTACGTAATTTTATTTCATTAAGCCTTACGATATATATATATATATATATACAGCCTCAACTATTTTAGCGTTTTTCATTTATCATTTCCTTTATTTATATTTTTATTATTTTATCATATATTTTTTATTTTTCCTATACTCTTACTTAAAAATATTTTAACTTTAAAATGCCAAATTGCTACGTCCCCTTGGCCCCTTGGCAATTCCTCCATTTTTCTTCATTTCCTACAAAATATAAAGAGGCACATTTTTTCAAATGTACCCCATTTTAAAAGTGCTTATTTATAAATCTTAAACATTTTTATTTCTCTAATCCTATGCTAACACCTAATGCATTGTTAATTTTTTGCATTAAATTATCATCGTTTATATGTCCTATTTTTTCTTTTAGTCTACTTTTATCTATTGTTCTTACCTGCTCTGCCAATACTACCGAATTAGTTTTTAATCCTATATCTTGTGACCCTATTTCAATATGAGTTGGCAATTTAGCTTTTCCTAATTGTGATGTAATTGCTGCTGCAATTACTGTTGGGCTATGTTTATTTCCTAAATCATTTTGTATAATTACTACTGGTCTTATTCCTCCTTGTTCAGATCCTACTACTGGACTTAAATCTGCATAAAACATATCTCCTCTTTTTATATTCATTTTTACTCTCCCAATATTATATTGAGATGATCATATTTCTAAATATTAAAACTCTATCTCCTTATATAATATGTTAACCTTACAATCTTTGTTAACATCTAATATTTGTATAGATTCTGGCTTTAGATCTGATTTATTTATGTATAAAATTTGTGTATTATTATATTTATTTTCTCCTGATTTATATTCCATTTTTATTTTTCCATCTTTCTCTTCTATATTTTTTTCTTCTGAATTTCTATAACTTTCAAGAAAAGAAGTTAAGAATAGACCATTGTTTGATATATATGGATAATCATTATAAATTTTACTTAAGTTATACTTTGAGTTTTTTATTTCTAGTTTTCCATCTTGATATATCATTTCTATTCCACTTAAATCTTCTGGCGCCAAAGTTTTTTGTGTTGCTACTTGAGGCAAGTTTACTTCTTGAGTAAGTTCGTAGAAATTTACATTTTTATTACTTGTTACAGTTACTTCTATTTTTGCTTTATATGAAGTTATATTTAGAAAATATTTTTCAATCTCTTGTATACTTTTATTATTTCCACTTTCTCCTTTTTTATAATCTATTCTAATTAATTTTTTTAAAATTAATCCTAAAGATAAAATTATAATTAAAATAATCACTATTTTTATAAACTTACTCATTACACCCTCCATGGGCAACCCTCTATCGCCTCTACAATTGTTATTAGATTTGCTCTATTAGACGATTGATAATCTCCCTTAAAAATTAAATAAAAAGTATATAATATATACTTTTTTATTTAATTTATATTCTCTAATTCTCTAAAGTATTCTTCTAAAGCTCCTTTTACTTCTTTTTCTGTTTCTAAGTGATTTATTTTGTCTCTAATTTCGGTGGCTTTATCCATTCCTTTCAAATAATAGCAAATATGTTTTCTCATTTCTCTAATACCTGTATATTCACCTTTTTCGTTTATTTCTAAATCTATATGTCTCAATATTGTTTCTAATTTTTCTTTATTTGTAATTTTGATTACTTCCTCACCTTCTAAATATTCTTTTATTTGCTTAAATATCCATGGATTACCTAATGCTCCTCTTCCAATCATTATTCCATCACATTGTGTTAGTTCAAAAATTTTCTTAGCATCCTCAAATGTCTTTATATCTCCATTTCCTATAACAGGTATTTTTACTGATTCTTTTACTTTTTTAATAGAATTCCAATCTGCTTTTCCTGTATAAAATTCTGATCTTGTTCTTCCATGTAACGTTATTGCTGATGCTCCTGCTTCTTCTACTATTTTTGAAGCTTCCACTGATACAATATGACTGCTATCCCAACCTTTTCGCATCTTTACTGTAACTGGAACTTCTGAATTTTCTACAACAGCTTTTGTTATTTCTCCTACCTTTTTTAAGTCTAATAATAATTTACTTCCATCACCATTTTTTACTACTTTAGGCGCTGGACATCCCATATTAATATCTACTATATCTGCTATTTTACTTACATATTTTGCAGCATATGCCATAGCTTTTACGTCACTTCCAAATATTTGTACAGATATTGGTCTTTTTTCTCCTTCTATATTTAATAGTTTTTTTGTTTTTTCATCATTATATAATATTGCTTTGCTACTTACCATCTCTGTAACTACTAAGCCTGGATTATATTTTTCACATATAATTCTAAAAGGCAGGTCTGTTAATCCTGCCATTGGTGCTAATATAATATTATTTTCTAGTTCTATATTTCCTATCTTTAATTTTTTTAACATTTTAGGTCCCTATTCTATAAATATTGCTTTTTGTCTTCTTCCACTGATATTTAATAATATAGCTATCATTATTAAATTACTTAATAACGAACTCCCTCCATAACTTACAAATGGAAGTGGTACTCCTGTTATAGGTAATAATCCTATTGTCATTCCTATATTTTCTGTCATGTGAAATAAGAATATTCCTGCTATTCCCATCGCTATATATGATCCTAAATTATCTTTTGCTGTTTTTGCTACATACATGGATTTTGTAATCAGGACAACATAGAGTATTACTATTGATGTTGACAGTATAAATCCCATCTCTTCACCAATTACAGAAAATATAAAGTCCGTTGTTTTAGGACTTAAATATCCTAACTGTGTTTGGTTTCCTTTGAATAATCCCATACCTAACAGTTCTCCAGCTCCTATTGCAAGCTTAGATTGCGTTAAGTTATATCCTGCACCTCTTGGATCCGAATCTTGATTTAAAAATACTTCTATTCTTTTTTTTGCATGATCTGGTAAAACAAATACATAAAGTAAAGGTAAAGCAATTACTAATATTAATATTCCTACTATTATATATTTTTTATCTATACCAGCTACAAATAACATTAGTAAAAATGCTATTAAAAATGATAAAGCTGTTCCATAGTCTGGTTGTTTCACTATTAGTAAAACTGGTACAATCATAATTGCAATTAAAATAAGTAATCTAGTAGGTCTACTTATTTCTTTTGCTCCTTTTGCTGACATTCTCGACATTACAAGTGCTAAA
>CAMSMU010000067.1 GCA_947061115.1 uncultured Clostridium sp. | reverse complement strand
AATCGTTTTTAATAGTATCAGGGATTTTTATAGCTAGTAAATTTATTGGATTAAATAATGAATTAAGTGATTTAGCACAAAAACTTTATAGAATAGGTATAATATGGATTGTATCAAAAACAGTATCAGACATATTCAAAAATAAAAAAATATTTGCACCTAAGTTAAAAGAAAATGATCCAATGATTAGTCTAATAAACAAAATAATTAAATTTTTACTATATATGATAGCCACATATTTAACATTAAAAGAATTTGATTATGATGTGGGCGGAATGCTTACAGGATTGGGCTTAACCAGTGCAATTATAGCTTTAGCTGCACAAGATACAGTAAAAGAAATATTTGCAGGATTAATGATATTTTGGGATAAGCCTTTTATAATAGGTGATTGGGTAGAAATAGGAGAGGTATCAGGGACAGTAGAAGATATTACATTTAGAAGTACAAAAATAAGAACAGTAGAAGACACAATTGTAACTGTACAAAATACAACAATTGCTGAAGAAAATGTTATAAATTGGGGTGTTATAAAAAAGAGAATATATAAAACTAATCTAACACTTCCACTTGAAACAGAAGAGATAACAGTAGAAAAAGTATTAAATAGAATAAGATTTATTTTAAGATATAATAAAGATATAATTAAAGAATCTATAAATGTGCAATTTAATACAATTAAAGAAGATGGTATAAATATATATATACATTTAGAAACTCCAATTACTGTGTATAAAGAATATCAAGATTTTTGTAATAAACTTAATTTAACAATTCTAAATATATTAGAAACACAACAAATAAAATTAGCATATCCAGGACAAAATATTTATATAAAAAATACATTACCAGAAACAAATAGAAGAGTAATACATGCCAAAAAGAGCAATAAAAAAGCTTAAAAATTTCACATAATAGACATAATTATATAGTAAAATAGCAAAAGTGAAAGGAATATATATGGAAGATATTACAATATTAGTAGTAGATGATGAATTTAGAATGAGAAAATTAGTAAAAGATTTTCTTATAAAAGAAAACTGTAATG
Organism: uncultured Clostridium sp.; assembly: GCA_947061115.1. Taxonomy (GTDB): domain Bacteria; phylum Bacillota; class Clostridia; order TANB77; family CAG-508; genus CAG-793. The sequence continues at coordinate 2,651 of CAMSMU010000067.1, read as the reverse complement.
TATTAGAAGCAGAAGATGGGGAACAATCACTTGAAATATTTGATAGTAATAAAGAAAAAATAAAATTGATATTACTAGATATTATGATGCCAAAGCTAGATGGTTGGTCAGTGCTAAGACAAATAAGACAACAATCTAAAGTTCCTGTTATAATGCTAACAGCAAGAGGAGAAGAACAAGATGAACTATTTGGATTTGAATTAGGTGTTGATGAATACATTTCAAAACCTTTTAGCCCTAAAATACTAATAGCTAGAATAAAGGCAATATTAAATAGAACCAATGATAAGCAAGAAAATAATAAAAGCTATGGAGGAATTCAAATAGATACTGATGGTAGAACTGTATCAGTAGATAATAAAAATATAGAGTTAAGTCTAAGAGAATATGAATTATTAAAATATTTATTAGATAATGAAAATGTAGCATTATCTCGTGATAAAATATTAAATAATGTATGGAACTATGATTATTATGGGGATTCAAGAACTATAGATAGCCATATAAAAAAGATTAGACATAAATTAGGAAAAAAAGGCAAGTATATAAAAACAATTAGAGGTATAGGATATAAATTCGAGGTAAAATAAATGAAGGTATCAGAACAGTTCAGATCTGTAAAATTTAAATTGTTTGTCACATTATGTATTTCTGTTTTTTTAATTATATTTTCTTTAATAATAGTAAATAATGTAGTTTTAGAGAGCTTTTATACATATTCAAAAACTACAAAAGCTGTAGAAATTTGTAATAAAATTAATAATTTTTATAATGGTATAGTAAGTTATGACATAAAAAGGGAACTAGAAAATCAGGAAAAAAATAATAATTTAGATATATTAATATTAGATGATGATTTAGATGTAATATATTGTAGTAATGAAGAAATTATAAATGCTGTAAATGTATTTAGTTATAATGCAAGAACAAAAATAATATACACAAAAGATAATATAGTAATAACAGCAGTTCAAGAAAATAGAGATAACAAATATTTACTTTTATCTGCAAGATTGGATAATAACTATAGTGTATATATAAAAATACAGACAGGTCCAATTAAAGAAACTGTAAATGTCTCAAATAAGCTTTTAATAATCATTGGGACATTAATGATTTTAATATCAGGAATGGTATCATCAGTAATAGCAAATAAATTTGCCAAACCAATATTAGAGCTTAATAAAATTACTAAAGGAATGGCAAATTTGGATTTTAGCCAAAAATATAGAATATCTGATGCAGAAGATGAAATTAATATGTTAGGCAGAAATATAAATGAAATGTCAGATAAACTTGAAACAACTATAAAAAGGTTAAGACTTAATAATACTAAACTTGAGCAAAATATAGAAGAAAGATCAAAAATAGACGAAATGAGGAAACAATTTATCTCAGATGTGTCTCATGAATTAAAAACACCAATTGCCCTTATACAAGGATATGCAGAAGGATTAATTGAAAACGTAAATTCAAGTGAAGAATCAAGAAAATTTTATGCTGAAGTAATTTTAGATGAATCAAATAAAATGGATCAAATGGTAAAAAAATTACTAGAACTTATGAAATTAGAATATAAAGAAAGGCAATTTAATGATACGGAATTTGATTTAATAGAATTAATTAAAGAAGAATTAAAAAGAAATACAGTAGTATTAGAAGAAAATAATATATTAGTAGAATTTGATAATGATAAAAGACAATTAGTCTGTGCAGATCAAGAATATATAGAACAAGTAATTAACAACTATTTATCAAATGCAATAAAGCATGTAAAAGTTAAGGATAATAAGAAGAAAATTATTATTAGAACAGAAGAAATAGGAGACAAAATAAGATTATATATATATAACACAGGAGATAAAATACCAGAAGAATACATAAATAAAATATGGGGAAGGTTTTATAAATTAGACTCTTCAAGGAATAGAAGCGAAGGCGGTACAGGAATAGGTCTTGCTTTAGTAAAAGCAATTATGAATAATTACAATAATGAATATGGAGTAAAAAATTATGATAATGGTGTAGAATTCTATTGTGATATTAATAAAAGTAAGACAATGGGGGCAGAGAATTTATCTCAATTATAAAAAGAAATAACATAGAAAAAATAAACAAAAACAAGAAAAGGAAAAAACAAATAAAAAATGTGAAAACGCTTGATACTGTATATATATATATATATCGTAAGGTATAATGAAATACAATTACGTAAACATAGTAAACTATGTCTTATTAGAGTAATCTAAAAGATGTAGTTTTTTTCGTGTGAAAACATAATAAGAATATTAGTTAAAATGTAGGGACAACTATTAGTAGACCTCATCTGATAGGTTGACAATAAATAATATGATAAAAAAATTAGAATGCATAAAACAATTGTGTGAGTTATTATTAAACGCAAATGAAAAATAGACATATTAATCAAAAGAATAATAAATTTAATAATAGAAATAATAAAAATAAATTTATAAGATAGAATCTAATAACAATTGCAAAATAAAAAGTCGTATGATATAAAATATATGTAACCAATAATAATTACATAAATAAGGAGAATAAAATTAATGCTAAAAATTATTAATAGAACAATTAAAAAATTTAGAAGTAATAATAAAAAAACAAAAGAGGGTAAAATAGTAGGTAATTAT
>CAMSMU010000066.1 GCA_947061115.1 uncultured Clostridium sp. | reverse complement strand
TGTACTTTCAAACTATTTATTAAAGCAAATAATATATAGTGAAACAGGTAATTTATCATTTAAAATTTCAGATAAATCAAAAGCAAATCTTTACAATGAAATATTAGAAAAGTGTATATTAGAGAAATTTGAATATAAAAATAGAATTCTTAAAAAGTTAAAATATAATTATCAGATTATTAAGCCTAATAAATATACTGATCTTTTAAAATTTCTAGAAGATATTTCTGAATTTGCAATATTTCAAAAAATGTTTTTAAGAGGTAATCGAGAAGTTCTTGAATTAATAAATAATATTAAAAATAAAATGATTATAGAAAAAGAAAATATTGGCAGTAATGATTATTTTTATCAAGAGAAAAGTAATTTAACTGACTTAATTATTAATAATAAATTAAATGATAGCCAATATGGGAATTTAATAAATGTTGCTTTAAATTTAAAAGACGTATACAGATATTCATTAATTGAAACCCAACTTCCAGAGAATGTACTTTTTCATCAATATACACTTACAATAATGAGCATAATATTAGCAAATTATTGTAATAAAGAATTAGGAGAAAATATTGATATTTGGAGTATATTAATAAAATCATTATTTCATGATTTTGGAGAATATAAAGGAACAGAAATAATAACTCACTTCAAAAATTATAATGATACAACAAAGAAAATGTTTGAAGAGATTGAAGCAAATGATGAAAAAGAATTACAAGAAAAAATAGGTAACAATCTTTATATAATCATTTCAACATATAAAAATGGAGCAGAAGGATTTATCTCTGAAATGATAGATAAAATGTTAGGAATTATTAAACTTTTAGTAGAAGTAGAATATTTTCATAATTATACTTTTATAAGAGTGGTAAATTCAATTTATCAAGACAGATTCAAAAGATTTTTAAAAATTAATGACATTAGTGAAATAAAAAATAAATCCTTTTATATAGAACTTTTAAGAGAATATTATATATACATTAAAGAAAGTTTAATCGAAAAAGATTTAGAATATTTCTTTAAATATTTTACTGAAGATGAACTAGAAATGTTTAGAAAAGAAATTAAATTATTAAAGGAAAAACCAGAAACATTTTTACAAAATTAGGAGTACATATGAAAAAATATAATGAAACTATAAAAAATGATAGTACGGTTATCATAATAGCACATAGAAAGTCAACAATAGAAAATTCTGACAAAATTATATATTTAAAAGATGGCAAAGTAGATATGATAGTAAATAAGTAAAATATTAGATTAAATTAAAAAATGGGGAAGGTTAAACCTTCCCTTTTGTTTTTGATCAGAAGTCGTAGCCGTAATTTATTTTAATATGCTCACAAGCTACACGGCGCTCCGCAGAATTGAGCCTGCCCTCACGCCTTGCCTTATCAAGGACACCGAGTATAGTGTCTGCAATTGAAGCTTTTGATGCGCAGACACAACTGTCTAAAGCGTAATCCAGAGCTTCCTCAATTGCCTCAATGTGTTCCTGATTAACTTCTTTGTTACTCATAATAGACCTCCAATTGATTGTGTATTTTGTTTTCGTGTAAGTATGAAGTCTACAAGCATAATGCTTATAAGTACTTACTATAATAACATTATAACAAATTTACATAAAAAATGCAAATAGGTAAAAAGTAAATAATTAAACAATACAAATAGGCAATCAAAAAGTAACATAAATATGATTGCATATATTGATTTTTATAGTATGATAGAAGTAATTTAAAAATATAAAAGGAGATATAAAAATGGAAGAGAAAAAGAAAAAATCTAAGTTAATTGTAATCATAATAACTATTGTAGTTATAATTGGAGCTATTGCAGGAACAGTTGGAGTAATAAAATATTTAAACTCTCCAAGTTATAAATATGAAAAAGCAAATAAGCTTGAACAAGAAGAAAAATTTGAAGATGCTTTAGCAATATATAAAGAAATTGAGGAATATGAAAACTCAAAAGAAAAAATAAAAGTGTTAAAAAGAAAAGTTTTAAATTTAGAAGGAGTAGCAAATTTAATTAATAACAAAGTTTTATATTATAATGGTGGAGATAACACTATTCTATGTCAAATTACTTTTACAGAAAATGAAGCAACAATTAAAAAAGTTAAATTTAGCGGTAATGGACAAGGTGTATTATCAACAAATGTTTATAATTGGGATTTAGACACTGAAAAAATAATAGTGAGTGAAGATTTAAGTATTCCTTATAAATCAGAAAATGAAAACATAACGTTTGAGGATGGAAAATACTTTACTCCTGAACAAGTAACAGAAGGAATACAAGGATATTGGAAGTTAAGAAAGACAACATATGTATTAGGAAGATTTATAACAAGTGAACACAACATATATATAAATGGAGATAAGATAACTGCTCAAGATGCTACAGAAGCTAGCTATGGTTATGCAGATTACTATTATAGTGATCCAGAAGAAAAAACTTATTCTTTAGATATAGGAAACATTAAAGCTACAAATGGAGACGGAACTATAAGCGGAACATTTATGGGATTTAATTTTAATATTATAGATAATCAAATAAAGGTTTTACATTATGATAAAGTAATGGAAAAAACAGATAGTTTACCAGATGTAAATAGTTATTCTTTTTAAATAGTATAGAGTAAGATAAAAAGTGATTGATAGAAATATGAAAATAAAAACTATCAATCATTTTTTATTGTAAAAAAAGCTATATTATGATACAATATTACCGTAAAAATAAAGAATAACTGTATTTTAAAGGAGATAAACTTTTGAACATTATATATGGTAGAAGCGGAGTAGGAAAAAGTGAATATATATATAATAAAATAAAATCAGAAATAGATGTATGCACTAAGACATACATTATTACTCCTGAGCAGTTTTCTTTTACTGCTGAGAAAAAATTATTAGATACTTTAGAAGAAGGTGCAGTAACAAAAGTAGAAGTTATATCATTTCAAAGAATGGCATACAGAGTTATAAAAGAAGTAATTGGAACTAATACAAAAAATTTACTTAAATCTGACAAATCAATGATAATTTCACAGTTACTAGAAGAATACCAAAAAGAACTTAACTTTTTAGGCAAAAGCATGGAAAATATTGAACTAATATTAACTGAAATAACAGAATTTAAAAAACATGGTATTACAGTGCAAATGCTACAAAAACAAATAGAAAATATTAAAGATAATTATTTAAAATTAAAATTGCAAGACATGCTTTTAATTTATTCTAAGTTTGAAGAGAAAATACCAGATAATTATATAGATGAAAACGATTTACTTACATTACTTACAGAAAATATAGAAAAAAGTCATTTATTTGATAACAGTATATTTTACATAGACGAATTTGCAGGATTTACAAAACAAGAATATATGGTTATACAAAGTATATTGAATATAGCAAAAGATGTATATATTACAGTATGTACAGATAGCTTAGAAACTATAAAAAAACCAGAATCAGATATTTTTTATGATAATAAACAAACAATACAAACATTAAAAAGTATAGGAAATATAGAGAATAAAATCTATTTAGATATACCTTATAGATTTAAAAATGAAGAACTTAAACATTTAGAAAAAAATATATTTGGAATGCCATACACATCATATGAAAAAAATGTGGAAAACATCTCTTTAACAATCGCAAAAAATCAATATGAAGAAATAGAAAATGTAGCAAAAGAGATAGTAACATTGGTAAGAGAACATAATTATAGATATAAAGATATAGGAGTTATTACAAAAAATTTAGATTCCTATTCAAGTTTGTGTAAAGCAATTTTTGGTGAATATGAGATCCCCTTATTTATTGATGAAAAAAAAGATATTACAAGTGATATATTTATAAAATATGTATTATCAATTTTAGAAATATTTGCAAAAAACTGGACTTATGAATCAGTGTTTAATTATTTAAAAACTGGAATTGTAAATATAGAAAAAATATATGAATTAGAAAATTATTGCTTAAAGTGGAGAATTAGAGGTAAAAAATGGTATGAAAAAACATGGGACTATGAAGAAGGATACAATTATACTGAAGAACAAAAAGAGATAATAGAGCCTTTACTAGAATTGAAACAAAGTCTTTTAGGAGTAAAAACAGCAGATAAAATAAGTGAAAACTTATATAATTTTATACAAAAAAATACTGAGGAAAAAGATATAGAAATAGAAAGTTATAATGTAGTTATTGATGTTTTAGATGAAATATCTAATTTATTCAAAGATGAAAAAATTTCTTTTGAT
>CAMSMU010000065.1 GCA_947061115.1 uncultured Clostridium sp. | reverse complement strand
AAATAGGAGAAAATCGTATAATTAAAAAATTTTTAGAAAGCAATATAGACATTGAATTAATAAAAAAGTGCACAGGGATGACAATCGAAGAATTAGATAATATAAGAAAATCAAATATATAAAAGATTACTAAAATAGTATATAGAAAAATAATAAATTATATGATAAAATAAATAAAAAATAAAAGGAAAAATAACAAATGAGAAACGCCAGAGTGCTTGATACTGTATATATATATATATATATATCGTAAGGTTTAATAAAATAAAATTACGTAAACATAGCAAACTATGTTTTTTAGAGAAATCTAAAAAGCATAGTTTTTTGCATTATACAAGGGGCGATTATCAATCGCCCGCAAAAAAGATAATATTAAACAAAAGAATAATAAACTTAATAATAGAAATAATAGTAAAAGTAAATTCAAAAAATAGCAATTAATAACAATTGCAAAATTAAAACTATTATGATATAAATAATACAAGAAGCAACTAAAATAAATTGCATAACAAAGGAGAACTAATATTATGAATGAATTAGAAAAAAGTAAATTTTATCAATGGAATGTAAGAATAATTAACATATTAAAAAATTGTAAGGATAATTGTAAAAGAGATAATGGAATAACATTATCAGTACTTGTAGTTACAATAATTGTATTGCTAATATTAGCAGGAATAACAATTAGTTTTTCATTGGGTAAAAATGGTATAATAGCAAAAGCAAAGAATGCAGCAGAAAAATATAAACAAGCAGAAATAGATGAGCAAATACAATTAAATAGTTTATATTCAAATTTATCTATCTCAAGTAGTAATGGAAATACAAATGTAACTATAGAAGAAGTAAGTAACATAGTAGAAAAAATGTTGGATTATAAATTAAATGAGAAAATGCTAAAACAATATCCTATAGGAAGTATATATATATCAGAAAATAGTACAAATCCAAAAGAATTTATTGGAGGAGAGTGGGAACAAGTAAAAGATAGGTTTTTACTAAGCGCAGGAGACAAATATAATGCAGGAAGCACAGGAGGAGAAGAAACACATACATTAACTGTAGCAGAAATGCCATCACATTCACATGATTTGCACTTATGGACATTTTCAGGAGATTATGGAAATACAGGTACTTATTATGGACTAACATATCGTACTGATGGATTTGGAGGAGGACAAATAAAAAAGCCAAATGATGACAAAAATAAAGAGGTACCATTTTATAACCTATTTTCAGGGGGAAGTCAGCCACATAATAATATGCCACCATATTTGACAGTATATGTATGGAAGAGAGTATCATAGATTTTATCATTTCTATAATATAAAAACAAGTGAAGAATTAAGATTCTTCACTTGTTAATAATCCTATTATTTTAGGATATAATTTATCAGCATTTTTTTTCCAATTATCTACTATATTTTGTGCTTGCTCACGTGAATAAGCATATGTTTTGACTTCAAATGTAGTTTCATTATTTTCAACAATTTTACATTGTACATCATATTCATTTTCACTCTTAGGAGTATACTCAGCTATAACAGATTGTGCATTTTCAAATTTTTCTATATTACTCTTTAAATTTGTATCTACCTTTAGTTTTATAATGCCAGGCAGAATATCTAAAGTTAAGTCAAGTGTATTTTTTCCAGTATCAGTAAGTTCATATACATCGTGAGTTTCTTTTGCATAGTGTAAAATGTATTTTGCATCTATTAAATCTAATAAAAATTGTTGAAAATAAAAATAATTTAAATCTATTGCAGAAGTTACTATACTATATAGTGCATCATTAGTAATAGGTTTTTTTATAATATCTAAAATATATAATATTAAAACTTTATTTTCTGCTAAAGTTTCGCTATCAGATGTAATTTTCACTTGAATTCACCTCTTATATTTTTGAAAATTATATCACATAAAGACCAAAAAGTCTAGTAAAAAGTCCAAGCTTTGCTATAATATTGAAATAATACTGTTTTTATGATAAAATTAAATTTATTATAAGGAGTATATTATGCGAATAAGAAATAGACCATGGGCAAAAAAAGAACTTAAAGAATGCGGTTTTTATATAGATGAACCAGAACACTATAAAAGTAGATGGAAAGAAAAATTTCAAAGTGAAAATACAATACATCTTGAATTAGGTTGTGGAAAGGGGGAGTTTATATCAAATATAGCTCTAAAAAATCAAAACATAAATTACATAGCAGTAGATTTAATAGACACAATGTTAGGATTAGCAAAAAGAAAAATTGAAGAAAAATATAAAGAAGAAAATAAACAAGTAAATAATATAATTCTTGTTAGATTTGACATAGAAAGAATACCAGAAATGATAGATAAAAAAGATAATATAAGTAGAATTTATATTAATTTTTGCAATCCATGGCCTAAAGCAAAACATCATAAAAAAAGGTTGACACATATAAAACAATTAGATAAATATAGTAAATTTTTGAGCGAAAATGGAGAAATATTTTTCAAAACAGATGACAATTATTTATTTGAAGATTCTAAAAAATATTTTGTAAGTACAGGATATGAAATAGAAAAAGAAACATATAATTTAGAGAAAGAAAAGAATTTTTGGAATGGAGAAGAAAATATAGAAACAGAGCATGAAAAAATGTTCTCAAGTGAAGGATTAAATATAAAAGCATTAATTGCTAAAAAATATAATTAAGGAGAATATACGTCAAATTTCAATTAAGAAATTTGACATATTATAAATTATACATATTATCTTTTTTTATCCAAACAGAAACACTTCCGCCATTAACATAGAAAATTCCATTACCATCGTTATCAACATATACAGTTTCTTTTATGTTTCCAGTACAATCATATAATATAGAATTTGCTAAGTTTTTACCAACATTCATTTGCTTACTTCCACCTTCAGCATCACTTAGAATAACTGCCATACCGGAATCTTGATGATAGTAATCACCCATGCGAACCCAACCAATAATATTAGGATCGTCTAAGTAATCTATTTGTTCTCCATATGCTAGAAACTTTCTAGCTAAAAGGAGTATATTTAAAAAATCTTTAAGAGGAGAAATATTCAAAAAAGGAATACCATAATAATCTCCAAAAAATACACAAGGAGTGCCACTTTCTCTTAATAGAATCATTGTATAAGCAAGAGGTTTAAACCAGTCTTTAACCCATGACTCTAAACTTTGACCTGGTTCTGTATCATGATTATCTACAAAAGTTACAGCATTAGATGGCCTTATATTAACTAAAGTATTGTCAAATATTTTTCTCATATCATAATTTCCAGAACTTTCAGAAGCAATTTTGAAATTATCATGTAATGGTACATCAAAAAGAGCATCAATTTCATCATTTTTATCTAGATAATTTGTTAAAGCATCAGTATGAACACTAAAATATTCACCAACAGTATATATTGGTCTTTTAATATAATTTTTCAGATCATGTAACCATCGTTTATAAAAAGAAGAACGTATATGCTTAACTGCATCTAATCTAAAACCATCAACATTAGTTTGATCAATAAACCATTGTCCCCATGAAAATAAGTTATCAACTACATCTAAATTGTTAAAATCAACATCGCATCCCATTAAATAATCAAAGTTTCCAAGCTCTTTATCAACATCGTCACTCCAATGTTTTCCATAAAATCTATAAATAGCATTTTCATCAGTTTTAGCATCGTAATCTATACCACTAAAGTGTGACCAATTTAATTTAAAATCAGAATACGTGTTATTTCTTCCAGCAAAATCAAATTTAGTCCAAGCACTAATAGTTTTATAATCTTCTGTGGCTTCAATTCTATTATTTGGATTTACTCTACAAGCAAAAATATCTTGTTTTTCATCTGCACCTAATCTATGATTAAGAACAACATCTGCTAAAACCTTAATATTATATTTTTGCAGACTTTTTATAGTATTAAGATATTCATCTTTTGTACCATATTTAGTTCTTATAGTTCCTTTTTGGTCAAATTCACCCATATCATATAGGTCATAAATACCATATCCAGTATCATTAATTCCACCTGCAGATTTAAAACATGGTGGTAACCATATAGAATTAATTCCTAATTTCTTTAATGTAGGCCCAATTTTAGATGCTTCATTCCAAAGGTTGCAATCATTAGGTAAATACCATTCAAAATATTGCATCATTGTATCATTTGTTTCCTTCATAATGACCTCCAAAAATATTATAACATTAATTTTAAAAAAATAGTGTAAAATTGAAAAAAATATTGTATAATATAAAGCATATAATTTTAAACTTAATAAATTATAAAAACAAAGGAGTAACGTGAAAAAACAAGTTTTTCACACTAACATAATTTAATCGCCCTCAAAATTCTTTGAATTTTGAGATGGCTAATTTTAACCTCTTTCATTCTCGCTAATTAATGAAAAAGGTTATTACATAGAATATTTGTTATAACTAAATTAGCTCGAATGGAGGTTAAAATGGATAAAATTGATGAAGTATTACAGTGGATACAAAACATTGAACTTACACAAATTATAAACATTATAATTTCAATAGTAATAGTTATATTCACAGTAATTTTTA
>CAMSMU010000064.1 GCA_947061115.1 uncultured Clostridium sp. | reverse complement strand
TGTTTCTGCCATCCGGCCAAATTCTTTTCCATCATATTCTATTGTTAATTTTATATTTCTCATATTTACCTCTTAAAAACTATCATATAATAATGAGGACGTATTGTCACGTCCCCTTATATAAAATTATTCTTCTATATTTTCCTTCTTTTTTAATTTTTTATTTGCAATTTTTTCCTTTATTCTTTTAATTCTGTCTTTTTTCTGTTCTGTTCCAAATTTAGCTGTCACTAAATTTTTAATCAATATTCTTTTTAAAGCTTCTTCTTTTACATCTGCAATTAAAGTACCATCCTTTGCTATTGATACTTTACCTGTTTCTTCTGATACTACAACACATATTGCATCAGATTCCTTAGATGTCCCTATTGCTGCTCTATGTCTGGTTCCTAACTCTCTTGCTACATCTTTATCATCTGTTAAAGGTAATATACATGCAGCTGAAGTTATTTTATTATTACTTATTATTACTGCACCATCATGAAGTGGTGTTTTTGGTACAAATATATTTACTAGCATTTGTGGTGATATTTCAGCATCTAATTTTATACCTGTTTCTATAATATCTTGTATTTTTATATCTCTTTCAAATACAATTAATGCACCTGTCTTTGTTTTAGCCATTTCTTGTACTGCAATTATTACTTTATATATATCTTCTTTTGTTTTATCACTAACACTTTTATCTATTCCAAATATTCTCAAGAATTTACTTGATCCTAATTGTTCTATTGCCCTTCTTAACTCTGGTTGGAATATTATAAGTAATGCTATTACTCCATAACTCATAAATGATGTTAATATAAAATATAACAATTTAAGTTGAAATGTATTACTTAATATTGTAAATATTACTAATAGTGTTATACCTTTTAATAATTGCCATACTCTAGATTTTTTAGCAACTTTTGTAAAATATACAATTAGAAATACTACTATTGTTATATCTAATATAAAAGTTACTATTTGCCATGGATTATTTTGCAACTCGTATATGTAGTCTATAAAACTAAACTTTAAATTTTGTATATTTTCAAACATTTTTTCTCCTAATTATTTTTTTAAATATAACATTATATAGAAAATTAATGTGGCTGATGATGCAAGTAACATTGATATTACTATAATTAACGCAACAATTCTTCCTATGTTTTTCTTTATATTATGATGTTTTGGTTCTTTTTGTTTTACATTTTTACTTTTTTCTATTTCTTCTATCATTTTTAACACCTCTTGTTGTAATATAAATTTATTTTAACATTTTGAATATTTAAAGTCAACACAAATTTTTACATAATAGAATGTTAGGAGCTTTTCTATTAAATAAATTATACTGCCAACATTTATTGTTAGCAATATTCATTATTTTATATCTTCTTAATAGTTAAATATACTTATCTTAAAAATGGCAAATTATTTGTGATAAATTCCATCCCTATGGCTAACTCATGTCTACATATACAAAGTGCACCTCGAACCAAAGTAGTCGAGTGCATCGCTAGTAAAACTATAGCCACGACCACTTGCTGGATAGTCTAAATTGCTACCTGCATAAATTCCTCCACGTGCTACGCAAGGATTTCCAGAAATGGTACATTCCTCTGTTGTCCACTCCCAAAAATTTCCTCCCATATCATATATGTTTTTTACATTATGATATCCTGTATTTTTTAATCCTCCATTATCTGAATAATTACCACCTTGACTATTTACTGCATAAGTTCCATTCTTTCCATCTATAAACTTTAATGCTGTATCCCATGCATAACTACTACATAACTTACTCTTTCCATTATACATTCTTTCTACTATTTCCTTTGCTTCCTCTCTTGTTATATAATTATATACATTTAATCCTGCTTTTACTTTTCCTGACTCAATTATTTCTGTATGTGATGTTCTTTTTGTATCACACCCAACTTCATATCTTCCAATATAGAAACCTCCATTTGTTTCTATACTTATTCTTTCTTGTTCTAGCATTGCTTCATGATAATAATATGATGTATTATCTGCTCTTTGTATCTTATAACTTCCATCTGAATCTTTTTCTTTTTCTCCATTTGTGCCTAATACAAATGATTGTCTATAATCCCATGTTGGGCTTTCTCTTGTAAATGCATACCTATCATATTTTAATGTATTATTTGCTCCATCTATAGTACAAGGAATCCATACAAATTGGTTTCCGACTGTATCTGCATTATTTGCACTTACATCTTCTATTACTATTCCTTCTTCTACTGTAGCTTCTGGATTAATAACCTTAAATCCTGCTGGAACTACAACTCTATTTCCATTTTTATCTGTTGTTTCTGTATTTATTTTTTCTTGTCCTGTTATTTCTCCTATTGGCTTTTTATTGCCTTCACCATTTCCACCTAATCCTAAATTCTTCAATGTCTCATCATATACATTTTCAAAGTTTTTCATCTCCTGTTGTTCATTTGCCTCTGATTCTATCCATGTATTTGCTGCATTTTTTGCTCTACTAAATAGACCATTATTTCCTACTGTTAAACTTATTGCTATTCCTGCTAATATTAATAACACTATTATTGTTACAACTAATGCTATTAATGTTATTCCTGCTGACGATTTATAATCGCCCATACAGTTGTTTGTTATTTCATTTAATTTTTTTATCATTTTTAATCTGTTATTTCCCTTTTCTTATTTTTATCTATTCTATCATATGTTTTTTATTTTTCTACCAAGCTTTATTATATAACATTATAAAGTCTTCTTTTGTTACTTCTCTTGGGTTTCCTGGTTTACATGGATCTTCCATTGCTTTTTCGGCAAGCATTTCAATGTCTTCTTTTTTAGCTCCTGTATCCTTTATTGTCTGCATTATTCCTACATCTCGTGATAAATTTATTATGCATTCGCAAAATGTTTTTATTACTTCTTCTTTTGTAAATTCTATTGCGTCAATATGAAAAGCTTCTATTAATATTTTTCTATATTCTTCATAACTTGTTTCTCCATTGAATTCCATTACTGTTGGAAGTAATATTGCATTTGCAAGTCCATGTGGTGTATCATATACAGCTCCTAATTGATGTGCCATAGAATGTACTATTCCTAAACCAACATTTGAAAATGCCATTCCAGCTATATATTGTCCTAATGCTACATTATTAATTGCTTCCACACTTTTTTCATTTACAGCTTTTGATAAATTATCATATATAAGCTGTATTGCTTTCATCGAAAACATTTGGGACATTACATTTCTTGATTTTGTTATATATCCTTCTATTGCATGTGTTAATGCATCCATTCCTGTTGATGATGCAACACTTTTTGGCATTGATACCATAAGTTCACTATCTACTATTGAGATTATTGGTATATCGTGTTCGTCAACACATACCATTTTTATTTCTTTTTTAGTATCTGTTATAACATAGTTTATTGTTACTTCTGCTGCTGTTCCTGCTGTTGTAGGTATAGCAATTAGAGGTAGTCCTTTATTTTTTGTATTAGATAATCCATTTAATGATACTACATCTATTCTATCTGGATTTGTCATTATAATGCTAATTCCTTTTGCTGTGTCTATACTTGATCCTCCACCTACTGCAACTATTAAGTCTGATTTAGATTGTTTACAAACTTCTACACCATCTAATACATTTTCTACTGTAGGATTTGGTTTTATATCATGATATAAAGTGTATTCTATATTATTTGCTTCTAATAAATCAGTTATTTTAGTACTTATTCCTGCATTATATAGTGATTCGTCTGTTACTACTAATACCTTTTTATATCCTCTCTTTTTTATTTCTTCTGGTAAAACTTTTCTTGCACCTTCTCCAAAGTATGATGTTTCATTTAAAGTAAATTTTTCTATACTCATAAATACCTCCTTATAATTAATCTTTAATTTATTTACAAAATGCTGTTGCTGAAATAGTTAATCCACTTGTAGAGTTTGCACCATGCTGAGCTCTTCCATATTCATTAAAAGTAAATGGCATTATGTATGGAACACCTTTTGCTTCTTCTTCTAAAAGCTTTGACATTTCTTCTATTTTATCTAAAACAGCCATTCTTCTATATTCTGAATGCATTATTAAATATCCTGCTGGCTCATTATTTAATTTTAATTTTAAATCTCTTAATACTACTTTTGGTGATTTTACAATTTCTTCTTCATCTATTTGCATTTGTATTAATGCTGTATTTACTTGTACATTATTTTCTACATCTATAGAATAGTCTTTATTTACTTTAACAGCATTTTTTATTAGTGCTACTTCTCCTATTTCTGATTTTACTGCTAATGGTTTTAATATTGATGCTTTAAGTATTTTATCTTCTTTTAGTTCTTTTATTTTTAGACCTGTCCATTCTGCATACTGCTTCGCAGCTGGAAGTCCATTTATTTCTTTTATTTTTCTTTTTCCTTCTACTCTTGTTATTACTCCTGAGTTTATTGTTTCATGATATTTATTATTATATTCATTTTGGATTTTTTTATTTGTATAAAAAAATGCTACTGCTACTCCTTCTTCAAATATATTATCATTTGTAAATATTTTACACTTTTTACTTGAATTATCATATGATGGGCTTCCTCCAAATATAGGTACATCTCCAATTATATCTTGTATTCCTTTTATATATT
>CAMSMU010000063.1 GCA_947061115.1 uncultured Clostridium sp. | reverse complement strand
GGAAAAAACAAATGAAAAACGCTAAAATAGTTGAGGCTGTATATATATATATATCAGCTTAAAATAAAGGTAATCGTTGCTATATCAGACTTTGCTTGTTTGATATAGCAACATTTGTTATTAATTTGTTATTAACAATTAAAATTTTATGAGGTCTTATAGTCATTTAATACATAAATTTTACTATCCTTATATTCAATCATATTTATAGCTTCTAACTTTTCTTCAATTGATATATGAGTATAAATATCATCTGCAGTGTTACCATTTTTATGTCCTAAAATAGAATTTATTATAACAGGTTTTACATTTAATTTTTTTAATTCTGTTTCAACTCCGTGTCTACCACAATGGGCTGTTTTACCATTTAAAGTAGGATGATTTTTAATAAAGGATCTGAACCAATATCCGTAACAAGAATACTGCATTTTACGTTTTTTATTGTACATAAATAGAAATTCATTATCCTTATTATAATATTCTGCAAATATGCTTTTTATTGATTTATGAATAGGTATTTCTCTATTTCTTCCTGCTTGAGTTTTTAGTCCTGCTACAAAATAATCTTTTTCTAGATGAATATTTTTAGTGTATATAAAGAATAATTCTTCAGCACGACAACCTGTGTAATTAGCTAATAATAGAATATCTCTAACAAATTTTTCTTTTTTATTTGTAGGTTTTATATTCCACAAATATTCAATTTGAGAATATGTGAAAGGAGTTCTCGTACTTTCAGTTTCTTTATATTTTATATCCATAGAACTTTTTTTTGTTATTATATTTTCTGAGTATGCATATTTGTCCATAGCAGAAAATAAACGCAACATAGTATTTTTAGAAGATGCTCCTGTTTTTAAATTTTTAATACAATTCTTGAAATCTGATTGTGCTATATCAGAATAAATTTTATCATATAATTCAGTTGCCTTATTATAAGCACTTTGCATTGCTCTTGAGTTATGATAACTATATTTATCTTTAGGTTTTATATGTTTGTCTTTTTCTAATATTATTTCTTCCTCATCAGGGAATAGATCTTTTTTCATTCCTTCAAATACTTGCGAAAAAGTATATAAAGTTTTATCTTCATTATTTATATTACAGTTCATATCTTTTACTGGAACTAATGGATAGGGTGTATCTGTGCCTTGAAAACATGTAAAAGTTTCGATTCTATTATATTTATCTTTTTTTATTTTTATAGGCTTAGGATCTTTAGTCCAGTTTTCTAAAAATACAATAGCTGCCAGTTTATCTTCAAATGTGGCTATATCGTGATATATAGGTTTACCATACATATCCTTACCTACTAAAAGTCTAGCAGAAAAAGGCTTATATCTTCCTTTTCCTAAAAATACAACTGTACCAGATTTGTTTTTCCTTCTACTAAATTCATTATTCATAATAAAAACCTCCATTTTTCTTATTTACACTTGAAAAATGAAAGTTTTTATTGTAAAATGATAAAGTATTCACTTTCAAGTGTTTACATTCTTTTGGATAATGTGTGGTGTCCGCAAAACATATACACATTATCCTTTTTATTTAATTTACTTTCCAACTATTTCCGCAATTTTGACAAATTGCCATACTATTATGATTAGTTACAATTTTTTGCTTTTTGTAGCCAAACATCTTTCCTAATAACATTGGGATTGCTAGAAAAAACCACAAAATAGGTCTTAACCACCATCCAATGAAAAGCCAATAAAAAATACTATGATGCTTATTCTTTAACTGACTTTCAGAAACCATTTGAACATTAACATTATTACTACCACATTTATTACATGTCATAATATTTCTCCCCCTTTCATTATTCCTTTAAATATTTATATAAACTAATTATTTAAAAGCACTATAATTTTCAGTTTTTATAACTTTTCCTAATATTTCTAATTTAGAAAAATCTTTTTTAGAAAGTTTTTCAGTTTTGTATAGAGGGTTCATTGCACGCAATTCATAATACTCTTTATCTTTACTTTCCTCTATTCTTCTAATTGTTGTTTTATTATTTAGTTTTATTAGATAAGTTGCATCTTTATCAAAAGTGTTTTGTTTATATACAGATGCTGGATCTCCAATATCAAGTAAAGGAAACATAGCATCATCTTCTGCTTTAAATTCAAAATAGTCACTATTTGTTTCAAGTTTAGCTGCATTTTTTTCCATAGGAACATCATATCCCATTAACCAGACAGGATTTACATTATAGAAAGAAGCAAGTACTTCGATTACAGGAAATTTGATTTTTTCAGTTTCTCCATTTTCCCATCTTAAAACTGTGCTTTTATGTACATCTACTTTTTTTCCAGCTTCTTCTAATGTAATTTGACGTAGTTCACGAGCTTGTTTTAACCTTATCCCTACTTTCTCAAAGATAATTTTTTCCATAATAAAAATCTCCTAACTGTATCAATTATAACATATTTTACAACTTTTGCAACAATTTTTGTAAAAAATATAAAAAAAGTTGCAAAATGCTATTGACATATTTTTAATATCGTGTATAATATCATTAAAGTTGCGAAATACAACAATTAAAATAAGGAGGTGTAGTGATGGTAAATACAGCGAAGATTAAAGGGAGAATAGTAGAAAAAGGAAAGACAATTCAATTAATAGCTCCTAAAATACCTTGTTCTGCATATACTTTAGGACAGAAAATAGCAAATGAAACTCCAATTAATTTAGAAGAAGTTATAACACTATGTAAGGAATTGGATATAAAAGAAAATGAGTTTGCAGAATTTTTTTTACAAAACGGGTTGCAAAATACAACCAGATAAGGAGGAGAGTATGGATAAAGAATCTAAAACATTAATTACTAATATTACAATATTAATTTTAGCAGTATCATTTATAATCTTTCAAATAGCTACAATATGTTCAATAAAAAGACTAGAAAATCAACTAAATAAACAATGCTATCAAACCTATAATAACAGAGATAACTGAGGCTATCATTGCTATTATAGAAACAATAAGATTAATATTATCACGTTTTTGTTGTTCTTTTTGTTCATATTCTTTTATAAGTTTTTCAGCTTCTCTTACATGATTAGAGACGGAAGGAAGAACAGAACCTTTGGGCAGTTTAGGAATATACATTATAATCACCTCACTTTTGGGGTAATTATACAAAAGTTAATAAAAAATGTAAAGAAAGGAGGAGAGTATGGAAAGTAAAATGACAGAATCAAATATTTTAGAACTAAAAGATGATTTGAAAAATAATGTAATGATGAAAATTAATGGTACAGAAATACACAGAATACAAGAATATAAAATACAAAGAGAACCACTTAGCAAAGTTACATTAGAATTAAAAATATCAATAGACGGAAAAAAATCATCTATTGATATAAAAAATTAGCTTAAAAATTGTTTAATACCATATTCAGTAAGTTCAAAACCATCATTAATCCACAAATTGATATAGCCTTTATTTTTAAGATTTTCTAATATATCTCGACTTATATTAGGAAACACATCATTATCAAAAATACAAGCTTGTTCAATAGGGATACCAGATTGAATACGATTATTAAATACTTTACGAATTTCATCATAATCAGACATTATAATCACCCCACTTTCAAAAGTGATTATATAACAAAATACTATAAATTGAAAGAAAGGAGGAATATGAAAAAAATAAAAAAATGCGGACACCACACAAAATTTGAAGGAGGTAAATATGGAAGAAGAAATAGAAAAAATTGAAACACTGACGACTGATGAGGCAGGAAGAATGATTGGAAAAAGTGGGGAATTCATACGAGCAGGTTTAAGAGCTCAAAGAAAGCCATTTATAGATTTCGGAGCAGCAACTCCTCCACAAAATCCTGGAGGCAGATGGAACTATATAGTTTTCAAAACTAAGTTTTTAATGTACTTAGGAGTAATAAAAGGAGAAGTGAATACAAATGAAAAAGTTAAAAGAATTAGTTAAATGTTTAATAGCCTTAATGATTATATATGGAACTAGCTTTTACATATTATTAGATGTAATAGAAAATAAATTATAGAAAGGAGGGAAAATATGAAGGTTCAAGGAGTAATAAGAAGATTTGACGACTTAGGACGATTTGTTATTCCAAAAGAAATAAGAAAAAGTCTAAATTGGAAAGAAGGAACAGCCATAGATATAACAGTTAAAGATGGCAAAGTTATTTTAGAAGAATGTAAACTATTTGAGTGTGAAGTATGTGGACAACCAGTAAATGAAGAAGATAACTTTTGCAAAAACTGTGGAAAGGAACTTAAAAACAATGGATAAAATCGATAAATGTTACTATTGGCACATGATAACTTTAGCAAAAATGAAATATAAATTAAAAAAATTGAAAAGGAGGAAAGAAGAATGTTTGAAAGCAAAAAATTATTAGAAAAACAAATTAAGCAATTAAAAGAAGAAAATAGAAACTTAAGATACGAATTAGAAGATCAAAAATACATAACAAGAGAAAGAGAAAAATTTGGAATGAGTGAATTTCATGAAAATAGCAAAAGAAGAAAAATGTTAGAACGAATTGAAGAAATACTAAACAATAACAATTACAACAATATGAATGCTGAATTAGCAAAATTGAAACAAATAAAAGAAGTTATCCGCAGCTCAAACAAATAACTTCATAAAAGGTTTTAGTAAACAACCTTTAATAATTATAACAAAAATAATTTTAAAAGTAAAGGAGAAAAAATGCAGATTAAAATATCAAATTTAAAATTAAAAAATTTCAAAGGCATTAAAGAATTAGAAATAGATTTTAATTGTAAAAATACTAATATTTATGGAAAAAATGCAACAGGAAAAACAACAATTTTTGATGCATTTAAGTGGCTATTTTTTGACAAAGATAGCAGTGACAGAAAAGATTTCAATATAAAAACATTAGACAATAATAATAATCCAATACATTTTTTAGAGCATGAAGTTGAAGCAATTTTAGTAATAGATGATATAGATATAACATTCAAAAAAGTGCTACAAGAAAAATGGGTTAAGAAGAGAGGTCAAAGTGAACAAGAATTCTCTGGACACG
>CAMSMU010000062.1 GCA_947061115.1 uncultured Clostridium sp. | reverse complement strand
AATATAAAAAAATTCTCAAAAAAAGTGTCCAAAAACTTGACATAGATCCAAAGAAACAAAGTGAGGGAAAGAAGGAAAAATGAAAAATTTGATATTAGTAAGTGGAGATATAATAGAAAATTCAAATAAATATAATGTTGAGGCTATTGTGAATACAGCAAATAAATATATGGACTATGGCGGTGGCGTATGTGGTGCAATATATGATAAAGTTGGAATAGATAAATTAGAAACATATTGTCATAGTAAGTGGAATAAGGATATGGAAGTAAATGAGATTAGAATAACAACAGGATTTTCACTATGCAAAGATATTATACATATATATTGTCCTAGATACTATGAAGAACAACAACCATTAGAAAAACTAAAAGAAAGTTACCAGAATTTATTTGACACAATATTAAGAGAGAAATACACAAGTGTAATAGTCCCATCTTTAGCAACAGGTTTTCATGGTTATGAACATCAAGATGTAGCACAAATGGTAATAGAATTATTAACTGAATTTTGCAGTAATAATGATGTTAAAATTATATTTAATTTATTTGATGAAGATACTCTACAGATTTATGAGAAATAATAAGGAGGAATAAAAATGGAAAGAATTGAATTACATTTACATACAAATATGAGCAAAATGGATGGAGTTACAAAATGCAAAGATTATATAGAAAAAGCAAAAGAATATAAAATGACAGCACTAGCAATAACTGATCATCGGAGCAGTACAAGCATTTCCAGAAACACAAAAATATTTAGAGAAAATTGGAGATAATGAATTTAAGATATTGTATGGCATGGAAGGATATTATGCACCTAGTAATGATATAATGGGAAAAACATATCATATAAGTATTTTAGTAAAAAATAAAACAGGACTTAAAAATCTATATAAAATAGTTTCTATTTCAAATTTAGATTATTTAGATAAAAAACCTATAATTTTTAAAAAAGTTTTAGAAGAAAACAGAGAAGGATTAATTGTAGGAAGTGCTTGCAATAAGGGAGAACTATATCAAGCTATGATTGAAAATAAAGTAGATGAAGAACTTGAACAAATTGCGAAAGAATATGATTATTTAGAAATACAACCAATAGGCAATAATTATGATTTAATTAGAAATGGCAAGGTAAAAGATGAAAAAGCATTACAAGATATAAATATTAAAATAGAGGAATTAGGAACAAAGTTAAATAAATTAGTTGTTGCAACATCAGATGTTCACTTTATAAATAAAGAAGATGCAATATATAGAAAAATATTACAAGCAGAAATAGGTTATGAAGATGCAGATGAACAACCACCATTATATTTTAGAACAACAGAAGAAATGCTAAAGGAATTTGAATATTTAGGGAAAGACAAGGCATATGAGGTAGTAGTAACTAATATCAATAAAATAGCAAACATATGTGAAAAGATTAAACCAATATCAAATGAGAAATATTATCCATATATTGAAAATAGTGAACTGGAAATTAAAGAACTAGCTTATAAAGGTGCATATAATATATATGGAAATCCCTTACCAATAAAAGTAGAAGAAAGATTAAATATAGAATTAAACTCAATAACAGAAAATAATTTTTCTACACTATATATGATAGCTCAAAAATTAGTACAAAAATCAAATTCAGATGGATATATTGTAGGAAATAGAGGTTCAGTTGCTTCATCACTTGTAGCATATTGTATTGGAATAACAGAAGTAGATCCTATTAAATATAATATACCATTTGAAACATTTGCAGGTTTTAATGGAGAAAAAGAACCAGACATTGATTTGAATTTTGCAAGAGAATATCAAGCTAAAGCACAAGAAACCGTAAAGGAAATATTAGAAGGAAGTGTAGTAGTTAAGGCTGGAACAATTGGAACAATAGCAGAAAAAACAGCTTATGAATATGTAAAACAATATTACGAAGATAAAGATATAAAACCTAGTAAAGAAGAAATACAAAGGCTTACAGAAGGGCTTGTAGGAATTAAAAGAACAACAGGGCAACATCCAGGAAGAGTTATAGTAGTTACAAAAAATAGAGAAATATATGAATTTTGCCCAATACAATATTTATCAGATGACCAAAACTCTGATATTATAACAACACATTTTGATTATCATTCAATAGATAAAAATTTACTAAATTTAGATATATTAGCACATGATACTCCAACTATATTACATAAATTAAAGATATTAACGGGGATTGAACCAATAACGATAGATTTAGAAGATAAAGATACAATGGAAATGATATGTACAGCAAACACACTAGCAATTCCTGAATTTGGCACAAAATTTGTTAGAAATATAATTTTAGAAACTAAACCTACTACATTTAATGACTTAATAAAAATATCTGGATTAGCACATGGTACGAATGTATGGAAAAATAATGCAGAAGATTTAATAAAAAGTGGAATAGCAACATTAAAAGAAATAATTGCTTTTAGAGATGATATAATGAATGATTTAATACAAGTTGGAATTGAATCTAAAATAGCATTTGAAATTATGGAAAAAGTACGTAGAGGAAAAGGACTAAGTAAGGAACAAGAAGATTTAATGAGAAAAAATAATGTACCTGATTGGTATATAGAATCTTGTAAAAAAATCATGTATATGTTTCCAAAAGCACATGCTACATCTTACGTAATAAATGATTTCAGAATGGCTTGGTACAAAGTACATTATTCAGAAGCATTTTATAAAGTATATTTTGAAACGATAGCTGATATAGATAAAACAATATTAAATAGTAAAAAAAAGGTATTAGAGAAGTTACAAGAATTAGAAGAAATATTAAATAAAGAAACAGATAATTATAAGATAAAAGAAAAAATAGAAGATTATAAAATTGCCTTAGAAATGCTTGATAGGAATATAAGTATTTGATGGAGAAAAAGAAAATGGAACAATAAAAAGATGAAAAGAAAAGAGATATAATTGTATACTTAATAGTATAATGAGAAAAATGATAAATAAAAATAAGTATAATAAAGGGGACAAAAGATATGAGTAAAGATGGACAAATAGGAAAAACTGAAAATATGGAAATGTTAGGAAAGTTAAGATTAAAACAACTTCCAAAATGCTTACTATTAATATTATTAACAGGTATACTTTCTATAGCATTTATTTATACATTGCCAACAATTACGATTATAATTTTTATTATAGGAATGCCTATATCTATAATATATGGTATGAAAATTCCTAAATATGCTAAAATAATAATAAAATCTGGATTTCAGGAATTGTTAATACATAACGATATTTATAATCAAGATCGAATGACAGGGCAAATGTTTACTTTTAGTGATAGACATGTGTTAAAACGAAAATATTTAGAGAATAACGAAAATGCTTTACTTAATGAAAAAATAACTAAATTAGAAAAATTAAAAATTGATTTAGAACAAGAAAAATTTTCTGAAAATGAAAAAAATAGAATAATGGAAACAATAAATTATCTAATTTCAGTTGCTAGTAATTTAGTGAAAAATAGTAAATATTTTGGTTATGGATATTTATTAGGATATGATGTAGATGACAAAAAAGCTCGTGTTATAATAAATGATGGAAATATATACTTCTTTGATGATGATACATACGAAATGTTTGAAGATGAAACTATTATGAATAATGAAATTAGTCATATTGAAGTATATACAACAGAAGAAAATGCACCAACATATAACCCTAAATATCAAAATAAGCCAACTGCACCTAGTAGTGCTTCAGTAAATTTACATTGGGATAATGAATGGATGCAAAAAAATGTAGAACATGAGTATCAAAGAAAGTTACTAGAATATCAAGCAAATTTAATTAATACACAAATGCATAATCAAAATGAAGAGAGAAAATATCAAGAATCACAAGGCAAAACTAGAGAAGTAAAATATATTGACATTTGTTTTAAGGATCCTAATATTGAAAAATTAAGCTGGAGATATTCAGAAGGGCATTTTTATATAAAAGAGCAACTACCAGCAGTAGATATAGTTGACTTAGATACAGGAAAAACGCAAAAAAAAGAAAATCCAAAAGAAGAAAAAATCATAGAAAAAATAAAAATTGGAGATGAAAAATTGTGCTATATTGAATTAGCAAAAAACTTATATATTAGCCATAATATAAAAGATAATGTATTAGAATTAAATGCATCTAATGGAAATCATATTTTTATTACCAAATATACAAATGTAGATTTTAAACAAATGGCAAAAAAATTAAAGAGTGAGAGTAGAACAGTAGAAAATGGTGAAAAGGCTTTTAAAAAGGCAGAACTAGATGATGGTGCAACAAGATTTTGGGGAATGGTAGATGATCCAAAAGTTTCAGATACTGATGTTCTGTATTTTCTAATGGAATATCAAAATATTGTATATGAAATCAAAAGAACCTATAAAAAAGAAGATGATCAATATATTGATTATGATGAAGAAATAGATGGAAAATTAGAAATAGATGAAAAATATTTTGATGCATTAGAAGCTAGTATGTCTATTATAAAAAATATTAAGTCATGACAGCAATGAAGAGTAAAAATTTTTCGCAATAAAAAAAAATTTAAATTCAGTTTGTAAAACAAACTCCCCTTTTGTGATAAAATATAAAAAAAGAATTTTATCGCAAAGGAGGGAGTTTTATTATGAATAGAAGAGAAAAAAGAAAACTAAAAAAGGAAATAAATATATTTTTAGATGTGGTAAGAATTATAAAACAATATTTCCCGCAATTAATACAAAAATTAAATGAATTAACAGATACAAGACATCAAAGCTATGTCGAATATCAAATGTCAGTGATAACAGTGACAAGGATATTAGGGCTTTTGTGTGGAATGAAAAGCATGAGAGAAACAACAGGAAAACTAAATACTGAGGAAACAATTAAAAACATAAATTCTCTATTAGGAATAGATTTAGAAGAAATCCCCCATTATGATACAATAAATAATGTGTTCGAAAAGCTTAATATAAACGAATTAAGAAAAATACAAAAATATATGGTAAATAGATTAATAAGAAGCAAAATGTTTAATAAATATAGATTTAAAGATAAATACTTTCAAATAGTAGTAGATGGAACCTGTATGATGACATTTAAGAAAAGACATTGTAAAAAATGGTGTTAGAATAGATATATGGACACATTTTATGAGAGAGTGTATAATAAA
>CAMSMU010000061.1 GCA_947061115.1 uncultured Clostridium sp. | reverse complement strand
CAAAAGAAAACCAAAAAAATGAATGGAATTGGGTTATAAAGGTAATTATTTTATCTTTTATATTATCAATCTTGTTCTCTTTTATATCTGATACAGCAGTATCCAATTTAACAATAATACCAGCTATAATAGTTTTAGCATTAGTAATTTTAGTAGGAGTAATTTTTGATATAATAGGAGTTGCTGTAACTGTTGCAGATGAAACAGAATTTCATGCAAGAGCAACTAAAAAAATAAAAGGATCAAGAGAATCAATCAATCTTATAAAAAATGCAAGTCAAGTATCTAATATGTGTGCAGATGTTATAGGAGATATATGTGGAGTATTAAGTCGGAGCAATAAGTGCTGCAATATCTATAAAAATAACAGAAAAGTTAGGAGTTCCATATAATATTCAATTTTTAATAAGTGCTTTTGTTGCATCATTAACGATTGGAGGAAAAGCATTAGGAAAAGGATTTGCAAGAAAACATTCAACTAAAATTATAAGTATTTTGGGAACGATGCAAGCAATAATAACTAAAAAATAATAAACCTAAGAGAAAGGAAATTAAAGATGAAAGTTTTAGCTTTAGGAGATTTAGTAGGAGAAAATGGATTAGAAAGATTAAAAAAAGATTTAGCTAACATACAAGAAGCAGAAAATATAGATTTTACTATAGTAAATGCTGAAAATGTTTCAAGTCGGTAGTGGAATAACTACGAAAACATTTAATCAATTAAATGAGTTAAATATAGATGTAATAACAATGGGAGATCATACATGGGGAAAAAAAGATATATTTACATTTATAGATAATCCAAAAATAATTAGACCAGCTAATTACTCAACTAGAGTACCTGGAAAAGGGTATACAATTATAAATAAAAATAATAAAAAAATAGCAGTTATAAGTTTAATTGGTAGAACATTCATGCAATTTCTATCTGAAAATCCATTTAATTGTATAGATAAGATATTAAATAAAATAGAAGCAGACATAAAAATATTAGATTTTCATGCAGAAGCTACAGCAGAAAAAATAGCAATGGGA
Organism: uncultured Clostridium sp.; assembly: GCA_947061115.1. Lineage (GTDB taxonomy): Bacteria > Bacillota > Clostridia > TANB77 > CAG-508 > CAG-793. The sequence goes on along the minus strand of CAMSMU010000061.1, from coordinate 4,316 downwards.
TATTATGTAGATGGAAGAATTTCAGCGATGTTTGGAACACATACACATGTACAAACAGCAGATGAAAAAGTATTAGAAAAGGGAACAGGATATATAACAGATGTGGGGATGACAGGACCAGAAGGTGGAGTTATAGGTATGGATAGAAAAGTAGCACTAAAAAGATTTTTAACATCTATGCCAGAAAGATATCAGTTATCAGATGGAAACTGCATAATAAGAGGAATTGTATTTGAAATTGATGACGATAATGGTAGAACAAACAAAGTTTATAGAATATGTTTGTAGAAATTGTTAAAAAATGTCAGAAAATGTCGACGAAAACCTTAAAAAATTAACTAAAAGTACTAGACTTTCTTTTTTAAAAGTAATATAAATATAACCGTAATTACAAATAAACAAAAAATTAAATTAAGGGAGGAAAAAATGGAAGTCTTAAAAATTTCGTCAAAATCAAATCCAAATTCAGTAGCAGGAGCTATTGCAGGTATGGTAAAGGAAACAAGAAAAGCAGAAATGCAAGCAATTGGAGCAGGAGCATTAAATCAAGCTGTGAAAGCAGTAGCAATAGCAAGAGGTTTTGTAGCACCAACAGGAGTAGATTTAATCTGCATACCAGCATTTGCAGAAGTAGAGGTAGAAGGAGAAGATAGAACAGGAATTAGGCTTATTGTAGAATCAAGATAATATCTACAATAAATAAATATAGGGGCATGTATAGTATTTTATAAAATAAAATGCAAGTACATGCCATTATTTTTTATTAAAAGTATTGAAAAAAATGTGTTTTTAATATATTATAAATTAGAAATTGAGGAGTAGTTATGAAAAACAATAGTGTATTTAAATACATATTTATAGCTTTTATCATTCTCTTAATTATAGGAACAGCATATATATTGTACAATCAAAATAAATCAGAAGAGGATGAGGAAGAAAACGAAAATAATACAGTGCAAACCAATATCCAAGTATTAGACAATATGACAATGGGAATATGTAATTATGATACAATGAACCCATTACTAACAAATAATAAAGAAATAATAAATATAAGTAAAATTATATTTGACCCATTAATAAATGTAACATCAGAATATAAAACGGAAATGTGTTTAGCTAAATCATGTACAAAAACAAATGATACAACATATGAAATAAAGCTAGACACGTCAGTTAAATGGCAAGATGGGACAAACTTAATTGCAAAAGATGTAGCATTCACAATTAATAAACTAAAAGAAATAAATAGCATATATTCAGCAAATGTCGAGAATATTCAAAACGTAGAAACTCCAGATGCAGAAACAGTTAAAATAACTCTAAATAAACCAGTATTGTTTTTTGAATATAATCTTACTTTTCCTATACTTTCTAGTGTATATTATCTAAATGAAGATTTTACAAATACAAATAAAATACCAATAGGTACAGGAATGTATAAAATAGCAAGTATAGATGATAATAACATTTTGTTAATACGAAACGATAAATGGAGGAACATAAAAAACAATACCCCAAAAACTAACTCTATTACAATAAAAAAATATTCTACAATGGGAGAGATATATAACAGTTTTAAATTAGGAAATATAGATATAATTAATACTTCAAATATAAGTTATACAGATCATGTAGGAACAATGGGATATAATAAAAAGGAATACTATGGCAGAGACTATGACTTTATTAGTTTGAATTGTGAAGATATTTTACTAAAAGATAAAGAAGTAAGAAAAGCAATATCATATGCAATTGATAGAAATAAAATAACATCAACAATATTTTCAGATACTAAATATGTATCAAACTCATTCTTAGATTATGGAAGTTATTTGTATTCATATGAAAACATAATAACATATAATCAGGATCAAGCAAGAAAAACATTAGAACAATCAGGATGGGTATACAAAAATGATAAGTGGCAAAAAAACATTGATGGATATGTTAGAAGATTAACACTATCAATAGCAGTTGATAAAGATAATGAAGATAGAGTAAAAGTAGCTAACAATGTAAAAAAGCAATTAGAAGAAATAGGCATTACAGTAAATGTTACAGAAGTAACCAATGAAAAATATAAAAATTATTTAGAAAACAAAGATTATCAAATGATATTAACAGGAGTTACTAATTCAATTAATCCAGACTTATCATATTTTATAGGTGATAATAATATTGCGAACTATAATAATTCTAATGTTAGATCAAAATTATCATCTATAGATACAATAAAAGAAGCACAAAAGATTATGAATGAAGAAGTCCCATATATAGGACTTTATAGAAATAAAAATATCTTAATATTAAATGCAAATGTAGGAGGTAGTTTTTCACCAAACAGTTATAACCTATTTTATAATTTTAACCAGTGGTTTAGACAACTGTAGGAAAGATTATCAATTATCAAAATAAAAACTACAGGATAGCATGTAGGAGGCAATTATCAATTTCCTCAAATATAATAAAAATTACAAATTCAACAAAAAAACGAAAAAATGTTTGCAAAAAAGCTTGACAAAATAAAATAAAAGTATATAATAAGAACATACAAACAAATGTTTAATTAGATATAATACAAAATAAATAGCAATTTATATCTAAAGGAAGGAATAAAGGTAGAAATATGAGTACAGAAAAATCAAATGTAGAAAAAGCAAATTCAGAAAAACAAAAAGCATTAGAAATAGCAATGGGACAAATAGAAAAACAATTCGGAAAAGGATCAGTAATGAAACTTGGAGAATTCAAAACAATGAATGTAGAAGCAATACCAACAGGAGCATTAGGATTAGATATAGCATTAGGAATAGGTGGTATTCCTAAAGGAAGAATAATAGAAGTATATGGACCAGAATCTTCTGGAAAAACTACACTTACACTTCATATGATAGCAGAAACACAAAAATTAGGTGGAGAAGCGGCATTTATAGATGCAGAACATGCATTAGATCCAGTATATGCAAAACATTTAGGTGTAGATATAGATAATTTAATCGTTTCACAACCAGATACAGGTGAACAGGCATTAGAAATAGTAGAAGCATTAGTTAGAAGTGGTGCAATTGATATAATAGTAGTAGACTCAGTTGCAGCATTAGTACCAAAAGCAGAAATTGATGGAGATATGGGAGATTCTCATGTTGGGCTTCAAGCAAGACTTATGTCACAAGCACTAAGAAAATTAGCAGGTATTATAAACAAATCTAATTGTGTAATAGTATTCATTAATCAATTAAGAGAAAAAGTAGGTATAATGTTTGGAAATCCAGAAACAACAACTGGTGGTAGAGCATTAAAATTCTATTCATCTGTTAGACTAGATATTAGAAAAATAGAAAACATTAAGCAAGATGGAGAAGTTGTAGGAAATAGAGCAAGAGTAAAAGTAGTAAAAAATAAAGTTGCTCCACCATTTAGAGAAGCAGAATTTGATATTGTATATGGTAAAGGAATTTCTAAATCAGGTAATATAATAGACTTAGGTGTTAACTTAGGAATTGTAGAAAAGAGTGGATCATGGTTTGGATATGACGGAAATAGAATAGGTCAAGGAAGAGAAAATGCAAAAAAATATTTAGAAGATAATCCAGAGATAATGAAAGATATTGAAGAAAAAATAAGAAACAATTTTAACGAAGCATTTGAAAAAAGTTTAGGAGAAGAAATGATTGATGAAGAACAGGACAAGGAACCAGAAGATGATAAATAAGAATAATATAAAGTACTAAAAAGAGGTAAAAATGTATTCAGCAGAAGAGTTTGATTGTGCAAAAACTAAAATTCTAAAATATATATTATATAAAAAAAGAACAGAACAAGAAGTAAAAAATAAATTTTGGAATATCATAGATTCAGAATTACTGCAATATGCCATAGAAGAATTAAAGCAAGTAGGATATATTGACGATAATAAATATATAAAAAGAGCAATAGACGAATATATGGCATTAAACAATATGTCAATAAAGGAAATTAAATATAAGCTATTAACAAAAGGAATAGATGCAAATATTATTAATGAATATATAGATTGTAATTATAGCCAATTATTAGAATATGAAATAGATTCAGCTAAAAAGATAGTAATAAAAAAATCTAATTTAGAAAAAGAAGATATAAAAAATTATCTAATAAAAAAAGGTTATAATCAAGATAGTATAAAAGAGGCAATATAAAGTAATTGATTTGATTCAACTATTATGTATTAAATATAATATAGATACATCAATAAATATTACAGGGAAGGTAAAAAAATGCAAAATGTATTAACACTAGAAACAAATAAATATAAAATTAAAATAGATAATTTT
>CAMSMU010000060.1 GCA_947061115.1 uncultured Clostridium sp. | reverse complement strand
TCCTGTATACCATGGATCTGCAATGTCGCGAGGATTTTGTGAAAATTCTAATAATCTATATATTTTGTTATCTTTATCTTCTCCTATAATTCTTTTTATATTATTTATATTTTTCTCTTCCATAGCTATTATATAATCAAATTCTTCGTAATCTTTTATCTGTATTTTTCTTGATTTATGATTGCCACATTCTATATTTTCTTGTCTTAATTTTTCTCTTGTATCATAATAGACTGGATTTCCCGCTTCTTCTGAACTTGTCCCTGCTGAGTCTATATAAAATTCATCTTCAATTTTCTCTTGTTTTACCATATGTTTAAATACATATTCTGCCATTGTAGATCTACATATATTTCCATGGCATACAAATAATACTTTTATCATGTTTTTCCTTTCAAATTTATATCATTATTATTTAATATTGTAAATATTATGAATATATCTTTTGATATATCTTGTAATCTCTTAAAATTTTTCTAACATACATATTTGTTTCTTTATATGGGATATTTTCTATATCGCTTCCATCTGCTTTTATTATTCCCTGTTCTATCCAATTATTTACTGTTCCAATCCCTGCATTATATGCTATTATTGCTATTACGCTATTTCCCAATTGATCTTTTAAGCTTGCATAGTACTTTATTCCTAACATGATATTTGTTTCTGGATTATATAATGTTTCTTCTTTTTTATAATCTATTGATTCATTTCTTGCAACTTCATTTGCTGTTTCATCTAATAATTGCATAAGCCCCATTGCACCTTTATTTGAAACAGCTTTGTTATCAAAATTGCTTTCTGCTTTTATTATAGCATATATAAGAAGCGGATCTACTTCATTTTCTTTTGAATACTTTTCTACATATTCTGAATAATCTTTTTTATATATTATTTTTAGTAAATTATTTGAATTAGCTAACAACGCTATTAATGAAATTATAATTATTAAAAGCACTATTACTACTTTCTTCACTTTAATTTCTCCTTACTATTTTGTTTCATACCAGTTTTTGCCTTCTAATGTTTCTACTACAAGTGGTATTTCTAATTTTGTTGCACTTTCCATACTTTCTTTAAGTATTTTCTTTACTTCTTCTTTTTGATCTTCTTTTACTTCTATTATTAATTCGTCATGAACTTGTAATATTACTTTTGCATCAAATCCCTTTAATTTTTCATATAAATTATTCATAGCTATTTTCATTATATCTGCTGCTGTTCCTTGTATTGGTGTATTCATAGCTACTCTTGATCCAAATTGCCTTACCATGTAATTATTAGACTTTAATTCTGGTATATATCTTCTTCTTCCAAATAGTGTTTCTACATATCCTAATTCTTCTGCATTTTTTATTGTTTGTTCCATGAAAGTTTTTATACCATTATATTTTAATAAATAATTATCTATATATTTTTGTGATTGCTTTCTGTCTATTTTTAATTGTTGTGACAATCCAAATGCTGTAATTCCATATATTATACCAAAGTTAACTGCTTTTGCTCTTGACCTTTGTTCTTTTGTTACTCTATCTATAGGTACACCAAATACTTTTGATGCAACTTCTTTATGAATATCTTCATCATTTTTAAATGCATTAATCATATTTTCATCTTTAGATATATGTGCTAATACTCTAAGTTCTATTTGTGAATAGTCAGCATCTATAAATACATATCCATCTTTTGCTTTAAATGATTTCTTTATTTTTTTGCCTTCTCCTTCATGACTTGGTAAATTTTGAAGGTTTGGATCAGTACAGCTTATTCTACCTGTTGCAGTTATTGTTTGATTAAATACTGCATGTATTCTATTATCCTTTGGATTTATATATTGAATTATTCCTTCTACATAAGTAGAATTTAGTTTTACTAAACTTCTATATTCAAGTACTTTTCCTATAATTGGGTGTTCTTCTCTCAAAGATTCTAATGTATCTACATCTGTAGCATATCCTTTTTTATTTTTCTTAGGTTCTGTAAGTTTTAACTTTTCAAATAATATCTTGCCTAATTGTTGTGTTGAATTTATATTAAATTCTTCGTCTGCTAAATCATATATTTCTTGAGTTATACTGTTTAATCTTTGCTTTAAATCATTACCGAATTCTATCATGCTTTCTTTTTCTACTAATATTCCATTAAACTGCATTTCTCCTAATACTTTAACTAATGGCATTTCTATATTGTTAAATAATTCTATTGAACCTTCTTCTTCCATTTTCTTTATTGTTAATTTATGCAATCTATTTAATACATATACATATGCTCCAACTTCATCTTTTTTAGAAATCTGTTTTACTTCTTCAAACATATTAATTTGCATTTCTTCTGTTTTTGGTAAAAGCTCACTAAAGTTTATATCTAAATATTGATCTGCTAATTCTGATATATTGTGTTTTATATTAGTTGGATTTATTACATATGCTGCTACTTCCGCATCATACTCTATTCCTTTAAGCTCTATCCCATATTCTTTTAATAGAACTAAATCTTCTTTTATATTATATCCAATTTTTTTTATATTTTCATTTTCAAAAATATTTTTTAATTTTTTTATATCATCTTTTTGTAATTTTATATATGTTATATTTTTATCATTTTCATATATGCCTATACCTGTTATATCTTTTTTTATTATTCTTTCTGGATTATCATTTTTTTCAGTTTCTAAATAGAATATTAAGTTAGTATCTATTTTAAAATTTTCTAAATCATTTATATTTTTTTCATTTACTTCTATTTTTATTTCTTCTTTTTTTGCATCTATTTCTTTATTTAGATTAAATCTTTCTATAAATCTATTAAAATTAAGTTTTTTGAATATATCTGCTACTTCTTCTCTATTCCATTCAACTATTTTTATATCTTCTAATTCTTCTTTTATTGGTGCATTTATATTTATTGTTCCTAAAGTTTTAGATAATTCTGCTAAGTCCTGGTTTTTAATCAATGTGTCCTTTAGTTTTGATGTTAACTCTGCTGTTCCATCTTCTAAAGCTTTATATAAATTTGCTATTGTCTTAAATTCTTTAATTAAGTTTGTCCCTGTCTTTTGTCCTACATTTGGAACCCCTGGTATTTCATCTGATGAATCTCCCATTAATGCTTTTACTTCTATTAAATCTAATGGTTCTAATCCGTATTCTTCCTCTATTTTTTGTTTATTATATATTTCTGTTTCTGTTTTTCCCATTTTTGTTCGAGGTATTCTAACAATTATATTATCTTCTACTAATTGAAAAAGATCCCTATCTCCAGATAATATATATACTTCTTTTCCTTGTTTTGCAAACTTTTTAGCAGCTGTTCCTAATATATCGTCTCCTTCATAATCTGGAAGTTCTATTGTTTTTATATTCATTGCGCTAAGTACTTCTTTTATGACTGGCATTTGTTCTGCAAGTTCGTTTGGCATTCCATGTCTACTTCTTTTATATCCTTCATATATTTGTTTTCTAGTATTAGCAGATGTTTTTGAATCAAATGCAATCATCATATATGTTGGATCTACTTCTTCAATATTTTTAAACATTATTGACAAAAAACCATATATTGCATTTGTATATTTTCCATCTTTTGTTGTTAGCATTTTATTTCCCATTATTCCATAAAACGCTCTATTCATTATACTATTTCCATCTATTAATAAAATTTTTTCCATTTAGTTATTTCCTTTCTTTTAAGGTTAATATATACATATATATACTGTATCTTCTTTAAATTTTATTTGTTCTTCATTAAATTCGCTCCAGTCTTTGCCTTTAAAGTATTGATAATATATATTAAAATCTATATCTGCTTTTTCTAATTTTCTATTTGTATAATAATTTAAACAGTGTATATTAGAATAACTTGTGCTTACTCCTTTTGAAGTAAATGTATTATTTGCAACATTATTATAGGTTGATTTATATTCTTTATCTGCTAAAAATGCTACTTTTTCTACATTTATTCCTGTTTTTTCTTCATATTCTATTATACATTTATTTACTTTTTCACAATATATTTTTTCTTGTTTTTGTGTTTCTATATTTTCCATTCCTATACTAACATAATTATATGTATTAATGCAAATTGCAATTATACTTATAGCTGATAGTATTAAATTTATAGCTTTTGTATCTTTTTCTTTTTGAAATATTATATATATTATTGAAAAACCTATTATTGCCCCTATTGAAAATGACATTCTTGCTGAAATTGTTGCCTTTTCTTGCATATATATAGGCATTATGCATGATAATGATACTACTAATATAAAAAATAAATATTTAAACATTAACCTTGTATAGTTTTTTTCTGAAAATACTAATAATATTAGTATTGTAGCTATTACATATGTAATTATTAAATTTTTTGGGTATAAATTGAATGACATTGTTGTTATTGATCTTGCAATCATAGCTATGCAATTTAATATTGTTTCAATTAAATTATTAGCGTTATGTAATCTAGATTGCTGTGTATTTGTCATTAAATTTACTAATTTTAATGTTATTAGCATTGTTCCTAAAGAAATAATTGAAATTCCTATTATTTTTGCAATATATTTTATCCATGTTTTTTTATCTTGTTTTTCTTTTATTATAAATAAAAATAAAGATAATGCTATAAAAAAGTTTATTGCTCCTTGATATGTAACACTTGCTAATACTACTAGCAAAATAGATTTTAAAGTTTTATTTTTATCCAGTAAAATAGCAGATTTAGTACATAAAAATATAGTAAGTGGTATAACAAATTCAGTATAAGCAAAACTTTCTATTGTTGTTGGATTAAATATTATTAAATAACTTCCTAAAAACATAATTGCTTTAATTATATTGCTTTTGTTTTTTAATTTTTCTAGTAAATAATTATAAATTGTAAATACTGATAATGAATAAAGTAAAATAGAAAAAATCATCATTATTAATTGATAAAATTCAAATGGAATATTTATTATTTCTGCAATTGTTAATGAAATATAATTTACTAATCTTCCATCTTTTAATGGATACATTTTATAATCTTTATATCCTTCTCCTATATTCCAATAAGTATCAGTTATCATGTGGAACTTTAAAAAAATTCCACATGATATTACAGCTAATATTAAAATTATAATTAATACAATTATTTTTTCTTTTTGTTCTTTATTTACTTTTTCCATTATACTTTTAAATTTTCTCCTATATATTAACCTATAAAGGTGTGTATTATACTCATTATATATATTTTATATATACATACTAAGTAAATTATAATTCCTAATATCCAGAATATTATCATTAAAAATTTAAGATTTCTAATATCAAATTTCTTACTTACAAAATACATTATTATCATTAAAGTTATTGTTACTATAGTTACTATTAAACACTCTTTCCATAAAAATGGCCTAAATTTTAATTCAATATTATTTTCGCCTTGTTTTAGTTTTATACCTATAAATGTATTATATACTCTATTTATTTCAGTATCATTTGAGCTTTTATTAACTTTCCAACCTTTATCATAATTTATTGGTAAAAGTAAATTTGTGTCTTTTTCTACATTGCCATTTATTGTTATTTTATCTCCTTTTACTTCTACTTTTATATTATTATTTTTTTCTTCAAATATTTGATTATATTTATCTACATCTAAAAGACCTAATTGTATTTCTTTCAAATCATTAAATACATAAAACTCAATTTCTACAGTTTCATTTTCATAGTTTCCTAAGTC
>CAMSMU010000059.1 GCA_947061115.1 uncultured Clostridium sp. | reverse complement strand
AGTTCTGTCTAATAATAAAGTGGAAAGTATAATTGGGTATTTTTTTAGTATTGAATCTTCTTTTATATCTATTGAATTTAAAATATTTCTCACTCAATTATCCTCCATTTATAGTATATATATCACATTTTTTAGTTTTTCTCAAGAGGTTGGTGAGGTTTTTAATTCTCATATTTTATTAATGATGTATTTTATACTGTAAATGGATTGTTGGTTTATTACTATCTGTATAAAATAAGCTTAAATCTTTAATGTAAAGTTGTCTTTGTTTCACTCAGGTGAAGTAAGCACTTATAGTGCTTTTTTATTATCTAAATTTTTATTTATTATACTATTATTTATAACTTTATTATTGTCTATAATATCCAAAATCTCTATTTGCTAATGTATAGTCAGATATGTTTATACTTTTTATTTTTCTATTTTTAAAAAATCTTCCAAAATTTACAATAGAATGATACTCAATTTGTTTCAACATATGGTAGTAATTTGGACTAAGAATTTCATATCTAAACTTGTTCCAATTTGGTATCTCTTTTCTCTCTGGCTTTACTCTATCACCTAATCTTTTACCACTTCCTATGTATATTTCCTTATTTTCCTCATCAAGTAAATAATATACAACATATCTTTCATTTTCATGTTCTCTTAGTTCGCTTATATCATACCAGCCAGTTTCTTTAATAATCATCTTACTTTCTTCTTCACTTTTATCTATCCATGCAAAAACATTATTTTCTATTAACCTTTGAAATAAATTACTATATGGACTATTTATTTTTATAAAAATCTCCATTTTAAATTTGTTCTTATCTAATTCTATTACTTTTATTACCTCTTGCTCGCCACCTGCTAAGTCAGTCCTGTATTTTTTGTTCGATGTACTTTTCTGGTATATGTCACTCATTATTGCTATATAACTTTGAACAAACTCTTTTTTTAATTCAAGTTGAAGCTTTTTATCTTTATGCCATTGAAGTTGATATACCTTACTTGAGTGCTTTTGATTTACATGTCTTATTACTCCAGAATATTCTTTTTTATTAAATATAATTTTAATATTTCTATTTTTTCCTGGTAAAATATCCTCTCCTTGTAAAAACATGCCTATATTTTCTCTTGGTATTGTAAATCTTCCCTCCATTAAAATTGATTTATCTACTTTTTTAGCAAGTTCATTTCTATTTACAAATTTATTTGACTCTTCCATAAGTTAACCTTTCTTTTCTATTTTTTTCTAGATTATATCATATTATTTAGATTATTTATATATTAATTTTGTAGAAATGTGTTTGTATATGAGTGTTTTTGTAGAAAATATATGAATTTAAAAGGGATTATGTCTTGTATTTGTTTGCTATATATTTAGTGTTGCCCTTCGGGTTATGAGCGACATTTGACGGCTTTTTGCCTCTTTGTGAAAATTAGAGTTTTCGTTGGTATTTCGGTATTTACAAGAGTTTTGGTTTGTAGAACATTTGTGTCTTTTTATGGCGTTTTTGTAAAGTATATTACCCAATTTTTACCCAATGAGTGCAGTACGTTTGTTCTTAGAAAATTGGCTCTTATAGGTGCATTTTTGAAAATGAAAAATTTTAATTTTTGGAGGTAGATTTTTATGAGTAATTTAAGAGAGGTTAATGATGATATTTTGAAAGATTGGTTAGATTTTAGAGAAGATACTATTGCTAGTCTTACTAGTACAGAAGATAAAAAGCATTTTATTTGTTTTGAAGAAATTGCAGAAAAGATTTTGAAGAATGTTCTCGCACAGAATAAAAAGTATGTTGAGAAACAGTTAAAACTACTTGATGATAATTTCTTTGATTATATTTGCTATTGGAATGAAAAATATTATAGAAATGGGTTTGTAGATGGTTTTCAGATAGTTATTGGATGTTTTGAGGAATAATTTAGACCTACACACTGATGTTATAATAATTGTTTAGTGTAAGTGTAAAATCTTAAAGTGCAATTTTTGCACTTTAAGATTATTAATAATGTGATTATTTTATATTGATTTCTATTTCTCATTAAAACACATTGAATCCACTCTCATCTGCATCCTTTTTATCTATTTTTTGTCTTAATATTGCTAAATCTCTACTATTTTCTCTTTTATCAAAATTATCAAATATTTTAGTTTGACTATCTGAATTCCAATATATTTTCAATTTATTTTTTGCTCTAGTTATTGCAGTATAAAATATGTTTTTTGTAATCCTATCTTCTATGTTAGATGTTATTACGATTTTTACACTATCATATTCTAAACCTTGTGCTTTATGTATAGAAATAGCATAAGATAAATTGAAAGGAATAATGTGGTCATATTCATTCTCATCATCTTCTTTATCTATATATTCATTTACCTTAAAACGAATATTTACTTTTCCTAAAATTTCACTCTCCAAAATTTCAACATCAAATGGTCTAAAGAACTCATTTATAGAGTCTTTATCCACTTCAATAGTAAACCACATACAATTATTATCTTTATCTTCCTCTATATCTTTTATAATTCCTTTTAAATTATTATAAAGAAAATTATTAAATCTCGGACAATCATTAAATAATATTGGATCATCAACTTTATATGTGTCTATTCCAAAGTTGTATTCTTTATTTTGATTTAATTGCTGTTTTACTCTATTTATGTTATTAATTCCATACATTCCATCATAATTCAAACATAGTATAACTTCATCAGATGAAGTTTTATCAAATATTTCTTTTGATAGCGGTTGAGTGTATTCCTGATTACTTAAAATATTTATTGCCTTTTTATTATTAAATCTTACACTTTCCCATAACTCCATCAAATCGATATCTGATGTCCTATGAGTATCTTTTAAATTATAAACAATATCATCATTAAAATACTTATTACAAAATCGAAACCAATTACCATACTTTATGGACTCTATTTGATAGATATCTCCTACTAGTATTATCGCTTGATATTTTTGTTTTCTTAGTATTTTAATCATATCTGTATTGCTAACCATACTGCATTCATCTATAAATAGAACATCACAATCAATCGAATTATTTCTTGTATAATTAGATATTGTTAGGAAATATGAATTTTCTATATTTCCTATCCTTGTTTTCATATTAGTTACTGCTGTATTTGTATTTGCAAGAAAACACTTATTATAACTTCTAAATGCTGCCGATAATATTTCAATCATTTTTGTCTTTCCTGTTCCAGCAGGTCCATATATAAATGCAACAGAACTTGTTTTAAATACTTTTTGTAGAATATCTTCCTTATCTTTTGAAATATCATCTTGGAATTCAAATAACTTATATATATCAATTGCATTTCTCAAATCTACACTATATGTTTCTGAATAATCTTTTATTAATGAAATAATTTCAATTGTGTCTTTTTCATAAGATTCAATGTAAATCATTCCATTTTCTAATTTTAATAAATCATTACTTCTTGATTTTATGTTTAAAAGTCTTTTATTAAATTTATCTATTAGATGTGGAATATCTTCAAAGTAATTAATATCTTGTGTTGATGTATATAGTTTATTTTCGTTTTCAATATTGCTTTTTACAAGATTATACAATAATTCTTCATCTTTATTATACATATCAATTGCTTTAATTAAATGTTGCCATGATATGTTATGCTTATATAAAGCCATTGCATACGGCATGCTATCAAACATTCCACTTTTGTGAATAATATATAAGTCTTGAAATACAAAATTAGTACTATCATCCTTTTGATCTCTAATTACAATGTTTTCCATATTAGTTGTTAGATATCTTAAAATGTTATGACCCTTTTTATTATTCAATATGACATTTCTCATTTTATCTAACATATCTGTAATATGGTGATTTTCTGCTCCATCTTGAAGTTGAGTTTTAACATTTATATAATCATCCTTGCTCATACAAAGTATATTGGTAATTGTATTTTGACTATCTGTTAAATATTTCATTAAATTTCTATACTCTCTGTAATTTTCATCAAACTGCTTATTAGTCCCAAAAAAAGAAAATAAATTTTTTAATTCGCATACTCTAATTGCCACTCTATAATCATTAATAATTTTGATTTTTGATTTTCCAACATTCAAATTAACATCTTTATCTATAACAGAAACATTTACTGAATAATTGTCAGGTATATATTTTTTTGAATAAAGTGTTATATGTTCAAATTTATTTGGATAATCAGTTGCTTTGGATAGTGTTATTTCATAATATATATATCCATTAGAATAAATTGTATTAACTTTCTGTACATAAAATTTTCCTTTTACAAATTTAGATGGAGTGTCTTTTTCTTTCTCAACTACATTACAAATAAGATCATAATTTTCTTTCATTGATTTATCGTCATATATCGGAAATTTATCAATATTCTTTATTATTTCAATATTATAATCTAAATGTAATAATTTTTTAGTTAAACAAATATATCTAAAATAATATGCCACTAGTTTTTCTGCCCCATCTTCACTTGGTGTATAATGTGATGATGTTCCTTTTAAAAAATTATAAAAATCTAATATGAACTTATACTTAGACTTTCCTTTTATAAAGTCTAAAGATGGGGAAATATTTTCATATTGTGTATCTAAATTTTGATTGTTTTCTCTATTATTTATTAATATTGCAACATCTTCAATCAAATTTCTTAATTGAGCCAGAATATTTTCAGATAAAAAACCTTTATCTTTTATCTTTTCATAATATTCAATATTCTTTTCTATTACATTAGATATATATGTTATTTCCTTTTCAGCACTTATTCTTTTCATTATTAAATTTTCTAACCCCTTCCTTACCTTCTCTATCTGATTAGATCTCAGATCTAATCTAAAAAGCTTTTTAATATAATCGCTACTAATTTAACTATTTATAACAAAAAAGCAAAATAATTCTGCAATTAAATTCACATTCTTATTTTGCCTTCTTTAGTTATTTTAGAATTAATTTGCTTTCACTACCATCATCTTTTATTTCAACAACTTTATCAAAATCTTTTGCACCTATATGCGAATAATCATTTCCACCATCAATATAACACGATTCACATTTACAAGATACCAAGTCATGCACACTTTTAGATTCAATTATATCTCCACAAATCAAACATTTTATTTTCATAATTATATTTTTCTCCTATCTCTATTCTGATAATATTTTTTATATAATTAATTTAAATTTTTATTACCAGTCATAATATGATCCATATCTATCTAACTTACTATTTTTATTTTCTAATGTTTCTTCATGCTCTCTTTCTCCAAGAATCTCATCTTTTCTATCTATTATTGGATCAAACCAATCTGCTTTTTTATTAGCCCATTTAATCCAATCATTCATTTCATCTGATAAACTTTTTTGATTTGATATAGCATTAATATAATTTCTAATGTCACATGCTATTCTATAATCTTCTGCTAAGTTTATCAATTTTTTAACTTTTTGAGCTTCACTTTTCTTTATATTTCTTATTTTTTCTTTTCTTTCTTCTTCCTCTTGATATAACCTCTCTCTTTCTTCTCTTGCTAGTCTATCAAGTTTAACTTCTTCGGATTGCTCATACAATTTTATAATTATATCTCCTAATTTATCTTTCAACTTTATTTTGTCAGTTTCTCGTATGTATTTTCTATTTCCACATGTTATTTTTAATTTTCCATTATAAACATAATCGTATTTTCTTATATTAGGTTTAGAAGCATATGAAAATGTTTTCTTTCTATCTTCGTATTCTAGTAGTTGTTTTGCTTCTTCTTTAGTCAATTCATGCTTAACTTGATCTTTTAATTCTTCTACTTCTATTTCTACATGTTCTCCTCTAATTCGTAGTGAAAAATCATTATTTATTGTGCCTTCTAACTCCTCTACTGCATAATAAATACAACTCAATATTTTCATGCATCTTTCTTTTTCAAATTTTGATACATTTGAAAAATATCCTTTTTCTGTATAATCGTGAATGTTA
>CAMSMU010000058.1 GCA_947061115.1 uncultured Clostridium sp. | reverse complement strand
TATACTATATCCTGCTTCTTCTATTATTTCTCTTTTTAATGTTTCAAGTTCTGTTTCTTTATTCTCAATTCCTCCACCTAAAAGGAAATATGTTTTTCCTTCTGTAGCTATTGCTATTTTTTTATCTTCTTCTCGTTCTATTATTGCATATGAAGCAGGTCTTTTAGTATATGTTACATTTTCTTGTTTATTTCCTATTCGTATCATTTTCCCCCCTATTGTTCTTTACTCATATATAAATTAAAATAATATCCATGTTTTTTTATAAGCTCTTCGTGTGTGCCAATCTCTACAATTTTTTTATTATCTATAAACAAAATCAAGTCAGCATTTTTTATTGTATTAAGCCTATGTGCAATTACAAAAGAAATTTTGTTATTAAGTATTTCTTTTGTTGCCTTCGTTATAGCATTTTCAAATTCTAAATCTAAATTTGATGTTACCTCATCTAATATAATTAAATCTGCATCTTTAAGTATAGCTCTTGCAAAACTAAGTAGTTGCTTTTCCCCATATGATAACAAATCTGTTTTTGAATTTATTACTGTGTCATATTCATTTGGTAATTGCCTAATCTTACTATCTAACCCTATTTTTATACATACTTCTTTAATTTGCTCTTCTGATATATTCTCTCTATTTCCAAATTTTATATTTTCCATAATAGTTTTTTCAAATATTACTGGTTCTTGAAATACATATGCTATTTTATTTCTTAATTCTTCTAATTTGTATTCTGTATAATTTTCTCCATTTATAAAAATATTTCCATCTGATATATCATAAAATCTTGGTATTAAATTTACTAATGATGTTTTTCCTGCTCCACTTTTTCCTACAATTGCAACTTGTACTGGTTTGTCCACCTTAAAACTAATTTTATCTAGTATAACATTTTTATTGTCATAACTTAATGTAACATCTTTAAATTCTAAATTTTCTATATTATCTAATTTTTTTAATCCTTTATCTTGCTCCTTTTCCATTTTTTCCATATTTAATACATTTAAAAAGCAATTATATCTATTATTAAAATTATGTACATGTTCTAATAATTCCTGCATATGTCTATTTATATCATCTGTATAATCTACCATAAGCATGATTGTAGCAGCCATTCCTATTCCCATACTTAATTCATTTCCTCCAACTATAATTATTGATATAACTGCACCAAATGATAATAATGAAAACAGTCCATTATGCATTTCAATTATTTTATTAGATTTTAATACTTCCTTTTTATATTCTGTTAGTTTATTATTTATTTGTGATAAATTAGTTTCTTCTAGTTTTAAAGTTTTAGTTGTACTGTAACTCTCAATATATTCATTTATATTTCCTTGTAAATCAATCATTATTTTATGTAGTTTCTTATATATTTTCATAGTTTTAAAATATATTGGTGTTAGAATAATATAAGATACTGAAAATATTAATATTATTATTATTCCTAATTTTATATTTAAAATTAACAATATTATGGATATTACTATTGTAGAAGTTAATCTCACACTAATAATCCCTAATAAATTCCATACAAATAAATGTGATGCTTCCCATGCTTGCTCACTTACTATCTCAAATACATTGCCTGCTTGAATTTTATCTAATTCACTCATCTTAGCATTTTGTATACTTTTAAATAGCTTATTTTTAATTTCAACATTATTATTATAATAACATTTTTTTCTTTTTATTTCTGTATATCTATCAACTAAAAATCTTATTATAACTATTCCTATTAAAAGAATTGATAATTTTATTACTAAGCCTATATTTTCCTCTGGTATTGCTTTATCTATTATTTCTTGCATAATAAATGGATATGACAACGCATATATTACTATTTGGACTATTAATAAAATTCCTATTATAATAGTTTCCTTTTTATTTTTTGTAAAATCAAACATTTCTTTTATATATTTTTTCTTCATATATATTCTTCTCCTATTTTGTCTTGATTTAATAAGTATAGTTTTTTATATTCTTCATTTTCTAACAATTGTTCATGTTTTCCTACTATAATATTTTTATTATTAATATATACAACTTTATCAAAGTTTTGTGCTAAATCTATATCATGTGTAATTACTATTTTAGTAAAATTATCTTCCATATTAAGTAAATTATTTAGTATTTTCTTTTTATTTATTCTATCTATAGCACTAAACGAATCATCAAAAATCATTATATGTTTAATTTTAGTAAATGCTCTAACTAAAACTAATCTTTGTTTCTGCCCTTTAGATAGCTGTATCCCATCTTTTCCTATTTTAGTTTCATATCCATCTTTTAAATTTTTTACGTCTTTGTCTAAAGTAAAAAATTTAGATATGTTTATCATAACTTCATAAGGTAAATATGGTACTAATATTTTTATATTTTCAGCTATTGTTCTTGAAAACAAATATGAATCTTGTAGCAATAAACAAATATTCTCTCTTATCTCTCTTTTGTTTAAATCTCTTATTTCTTTATTTCCTATTTTTATACTTCCTGTATATTCGTAAAAACCTACTAAAGTTTTTAGTAGTATTGATTTTCCACTTCCTGTACTTCCAACTATTATAACTTTCTCATTTTCTTTAATATCAAAATTTAAATTTTCTAATATAACTTTGTTATTAACAATAATAGAGGCATTTCTAAAATTTATTTCTCTATTTTCTAGCTTTGTTTCGTTTATATTGTTTTCTTCTATAGTAAGTTTTAATAAATTATCTAGTCTAGTATAAGATTGCAAAAACAAAGTTAAAGTCTCTATTATTTCAGATATATCTGTAAAAGATTTTGTTACTTTATTCGAATAGCTTAAAGTAACATATATTGCTCCTATTGATATACTTTTAAATGCATATAAAAATGCACTTAATATAAATATTAATGGTGGTCCAAGCTTTACAATATTTGATACAATTAATTTGTAATTAGTATCAATTTCAACTCTTTGTTTATGAACTTCATAACTTTCGCTTACTATATATTCAAATTCCTTTGTTTCTCTATTTTGCAAATTATTTAGTTTTATAAATCTAAAATTATTAAAGTTTTCATCCATTTTATTATATAATTTTTTCTGTAAATCTATTTCTTTTTTTATAACTGGTTTAGACTTTTTAGAATAGACTATAGATGAAATAATAATAATAACTGATAAAACTATCATTATACTTGATAGACTAAAATCTATATTCATAAGTTGTATAATCGCAAATAAAATTATAAGTACTATATCAATAATATATGTTAGTAAGCACTCTAGAAATTTAACTATATTATTAACATCATTGCTAGATTTTTGGACTAAATCAGCTAGTGAATTATTATAAAAGTCCTGGTAAGTCAAGTTTTGTATATGTTCAAATAATTTAATTTTTAAATTATTTTGAAATTCTTGTATTATTTTCGTTTTTGAAACATTTCTTAAATATGTAAAAATTATAATAATTAGTTGAATAATGCTTAGCGTTATGCATATAGTGCATATAAATCCCATCTTATTTTGAAATTCATTGACTATTAAATCTAATATTTCATTTTGAGTTGTACTTTGTTTTAGTATTACATCAATAAAATATTGTATTACTATTGGTATATATGTAATCAAATAATTTAATGCTATACTTAATATTAAAAATATGAATATTAGTGATTTTGTATTTTTTAAACTAGATACTATTGCTTTAAAAATTTTCATTTTTTTGTCTCCTATTGTTCTTTGTTTATATATAAGTCAAAATATTATTCTGATATTTTTTTATTTGCTATCATATCTATTTGTCCATCTTTTAAATATATTATTTTGTCTGAGTTTTCAATAGTTGATTTTCTGTGTGTTATTATAATTACTGTACTATTCTCTGAAATTTTATCTATTATATTTTGTATCATTTTTTCTGTATGTAAGTCAATATTTGAAGTCGGTTCATCAAATATATAGAAATTTGCTTTATGTAATATAGCTCTTATAAAAGCAACTATTTGTAATTCTCCATATGACAATTTAGAAAGTTTTATTTTTGTATCTAGACCATCATTTAATTTCTTAAATAAATTTTCTACTCCAATTTCATGTATTAATTGGTTTATTTGTTCATCTGTTATGTCTTTATTTCCTAAGGTTATATTATTTCTTACTGTATCTGTAAAAATATACGGATTTTGTGATATATAAGAAATGTTCTCTCTTAGGCATTTTGTAGATATTTTAGAAATATCATAATTATCAATTAAAATTTTTCCGCTTTCTATATCATATAACTTCATTAATACATTTGTAAGGGTTGTCTTTCCTACTCCTGTTCTTCCTGCAATAGTAACTTTTGTTCCTTTTTTTATTACAAATGACATATTTTTTAATATCATTTCTTTATCATATTTCATTGATACATTTTGAAATTCGATATCACCGATTTAGTTTTTCTACATACTCTCCACTTTCTATATTTTCTTCTTCTTTTTCATTTAATAAAACCTTTATTCTTTTATATGAATTTATGCAAGTTTGCATTTCTTCTAATTTATTGCAAATTTCTTCAAGTGGACCTTTACATTCTTTAGTATAGTTCAATACTAAATAGATAGCTCCTAAAGATATAGCTACATTAATGTTTAAAGCATAATGTATAATAGCATAGATTCCTATTGCTTGTACAATTGCTATTATCCAGTATGGGAAATGGTGTATAAATATATACTTTCTTCTTGTTTTTAATTCTGAATAAAATAACTCATTCATTTTGTTAATGTTTATATTTTGTAATTTAAAAAGATAAGTTAACTTACTTTTATTGTATAATTCAGAATATTCTTTATTCTCTTTATCTCTCTTCTTTAAGATTTCATTATCTATATTTCCTAATATCTTAGTAAATTTATACACAATAATTGAAATAATAATTACAGTAATTGCTCCAATAATTGCTAAATTTATATTAGCTACAAACATCATTACTATCATAAATGCTATGTATAAAATATTACTCAAAATTTTATATAAAAATCCAAAAAACAAATCGAATAGATTATCTACATCTGAGGTTAATCGAGTATATAACTCAGAAGAATTGTATTTATTAAAAGTGATCATCTTAAAATTTAAAATCTTGTTAAATAATGTTTTTCTAATATCTTTTAAAATTTTACATATTGTTTTATTTATTACAACATCTCTTATGTACTTAAATATTAACCTACCTAAATGGATAAATGTATAAATACATATAAAAAATAGTATTGTTTGAATAATATCTTCTTTTGTAAAATCAATATCTACCACTTGCTTTACAATATATGGTGGCAGAGCCGATAAAAAGTCACAAATTAATAGCAATATTCCTACAATTATTATTGATTTAACGTACTTTTTTATAATCTTTTTTATATTAAATCACCTACTTTCTCATAGGTATTTAGTTCATTGTATAGCTCACTTTTTTCAAGCATTTCCTTATGTGTTCCACTATCATAAATTTTCCCATCAACCATTAAAAATACTTTATCCATTTTTTCCATCATACTTATTTTATTTGAGATAAGTATAAGTATATTATTTCCTACTTGCTTTTCTATTTCTGCAAGTACTTTGCTTTCTGTATCTACATCTAATGCAGATAATGTATCATCAAATATATTTACATTTCTAACATTTAATAAATTTCTTGCAATTTGTATTCTTTGTTTTTGACCTCCAGATATTTTGATTCCATTTTCTCCGATCTTAGTTTCAAAACCATCTTGCATTGTATTTATGTCTTCTAATATATTAGCTTTTTTGCTTATTTGTTCTATCTCATTATCTGTTGATTTGTTTATAATGTCTATATTATTTTTTATAGTATCATCTGTTATAATATTTTTTTGCATGCTATATCCAATATTTTTAAATATGCTCTCTCTTGAATATTCGTTAATATCAATACCATTAATATATACTTTATTTTTTGGCACTTCATAAAAACCTGCTATAATATTTATTAATGTTGTCTTTCCGCTTCCTACTTTACCAACAATACCTATTTTTTCTCCTTTATTTATTGTCATACTTATATTATCTATTGCTAATTCTCCA
>CAMSMU010000057.1 GCA_947061115.1 uncultured Clostridium sp. | reverse complement strand
AAAAGATGCTTGATTTTGCAACTTCAATTGGAATGCCTGGGTTAGGATATTTAGAAATACAAGAAGATTTAAGCTTTAAAGGACCTATTGATAAATTTATACCTGAGAATTTAAAATCTATATTAATTGATCTTGCAGATTTAAAAGCAAATGATACTATATTTTTTATTGCAGATAATGAAAAAAGAGCTTCTGAACTTGCTGGACAAATAAGAACTGAACTTGCAAATAGATTAGATTTTATTGATAAAAATGTATTCTCTTTTGCGTGGATTGTAGATTTTCCAATGTTTGAATTAGATGAGCATGGTAATTTAGCTTTTAGCCATAATCCATTTTCTATGCCTCAAGGTGGTCTTGATGCATTAGAAAATTCAAATCCATTAGATATCCTGGCTTATCAATATGATTTAGTATGTAATGGTATTGAACTTTCTTCTGGTGCAGTTAGAAATCATGATATTAATATAATGCTTAAGGCGTTTTCTATGGCTGGTTATACAGAAGAAGAAGTTAAGACAAAATTTGGTGCATTATATACTGCATTTATGTATGGAGCTCCACCTCATGCAGGTATTGCTCCTGGCGTAGATAGAATGCTTATGTTACTTACTGATTCTAATTCTATTAGAGATGTAATTGCTTTTCCTTTAAATAGTAAAGCACAAGATTTAATGATGGGAGCGCCAAGTAATGTTTCTAGACATCAATTAAAAGATGTTCATATAAAGTTAGATATATAAATAAGGGGGGCGATAATCGCCCCCTATTTGATATGTTCACTCCGTTTTTACGCTGTATCTCTTTTCCAATAAAATAAATATTGTTGTGCTAATCCTTGTAAATTTCCAAATTTAGTATCTGCTAATTCTTGTATTTCTTTTTTACTTACCTTTGTTTCATCTTCTTTTCTTATATATAAATCATTCATTACTCTTCTTACCCACACATCTATTGGGAATACATCAAATCTTTTTAAAGTAGAAAACAATAATATACAATCTGCTACTTTTGGTCCTACTCCTGAAAGCTTTAGTAATTCTTCTCTTGCTTCTTCTGTTTTCATATTTTCTATTTTTTCTAAACTTACATCTTCATTTAATATCATTTTTGTAGTTTCATATAACCTAATATCTCTAAAACCTAATCCTAATTCTCTAAAATCACTAACTGTTACATCCTTTAATTGTTTTGGTGATGGGAATGTATAATATTCTTTTCCATCATATACTATTTTATTTCCATATTTTTTTGATAGTCTTTCAATTATTCCTTTTATTCTTGGAATATTATTATTAGCTGATATTATAAATGAAATTATAGTTTCCCATAAATCTTGATTAAGTATTCTTATACCTTTTCCATATTCCACACTAATTTTTAAGTTTTCATCTATTTTAGATAATTCTTCTCTTATTTTTGTGTAATCTCTATCTAAGTCAAAATATTTTGTACAAATATCCTTAATGTTACCTTCACATACCCCTTTAAATATAACTTTATTTTCTTTTTTTTCTACATTAATTACATTATTTCCAAATACGCCAGTGTAACTACCATTTTCTTCTTTATTCCATCTAAAGCATTGTCCACATTCAAATATATCTTCTAATTCAAATACATTTTGTTCTATAATATATTCCATATCTACTACTCCAAAAAATTAATATGTTTCTACAACATTAATTTCAAACTTACCTGGTTTCATATTTTCATCTGGTTTAGCAATTACTTCTACATCATACATTTGTTTTAATCTTTTTAAATTTTCTTTTTTGTGTCCTATTATATTATTGGTATATTCTGGATTGACTCTTATTTCTACTTTTTTAACTTTCATATTAATTTTCTTTATTTTCTCAGCAATGCTATCATACCACATGCTGTCGTCTACTAATTGTCTAAATGCTGGATGATATGGCCCTGCCAATACTTCACTTGTACTCTTAGATGGATCTGTTATTTCATCAGTATTTTGAAGTCCAACACGAATAATATCTATACGTTTTTTTCTAAACATATAAATTATTTCTTTACATCTTTGTGTCGCTTGTTCTATTGTAAGTGGTGTATATTCACCGTCTTTATATTCATTTGCAAGTTCAGTACCCTTTATAACTAATACTGGATAAACTCTTACCATTTTTGGTTTTAATTTTATTAAATCTTTTGCTGTATTTATTTCGTCTATTTCAGTGCTCTCTGGCATTCCTACCATCATCTGATGTCCTAACCTAAATCTATATCTTCTAATCAATTTTGATGCCCTTTTTACATCTTCAAAATTATGTCCTCTCTTACTTTTTGCTAAAATATAATCATTTGATGATTGTACTCCTAATTCTATTGTTTTTACATGGTATTTTTTAAGCATTTTTAATATATCTTTTGTTATATAATCTGGTCTTGTTGAAATTCTTATACTATTTACTTTACCTTCGTTTATGTATTCATTTGCAGCTTCTAATAATTCCTTTTGAATTTCTGTATCTATTCCAGTAAAGCTTCCCCCAAAGAATGCAACTTCTACATATTTGCTCTCATCTTTAAAATTATTTAAATAATATTCTATTGCTTCCTTTACATCTTTTGCAGTTACATTAGTTTGCTTTCCTGTAATTTTTTGTTGACTACAAAAAGTACATTCCATAGGACATCCTAAATTTGGTACAAATATTGGTATAATATATTCTTTTTTCATATTTATTATCATTCCTTTACTATTACTTCTAATGCTTGCTTTGCTGCTTGCATCTCTGCTATTTTTTTACTTTTTCCTGTTCCTTGTGCTAATATTTTTCCATTACATATTACTTCTGATTCAAATGTTTTATTATGATCTGGTCCATATTCTTTTATGACTTTATATTCTATGTGTACATCTCCATTCTTTTGTAATTTTTCTTGTAATACTGTTTTATAGTCTTTAACTCCTATATGTTTTTCTGCATAATCCATTTCTTCTTTTAAATTAGATATTATAAATTCTTCTGATTTTTCTAATCCTCCATCAAAGTAGATTGCAGCTATTACTGCTTCTACACAGTCTGCAAGTATTGCGGGTTTTGTATTTCCACCATTTGCTTTCTCACTTTTGCTTACAAGTATGTGATCATAAAACTTATGTTTTTTCGCAATTTCTTTTAAACTGTCTTCACAAACAACTTGAGCTCTTACCTTAGTAAGCTCTCCTTCTGTTAAATTTGTATATTTATTAAATAAATACTTACTTGATATAAATTCTAATATACTATCTCCTAAAAATTCTAATTTTTCATAACTAGATATATTATTTTCGTTTGCATAAGATGTATGTGTTAATGCTGTTTTTAGTAATTCTTTATCTTTAAAATTATATCCTATGCTCTTCTCTATCTCTTCTATATTCATTTTATTCCTCTTTTTTTTAAGTTCTTATTTATAATAACATAAAAAGGGGTTATTATCAATATTAAAAACAAAAAAATAAAGGGCTTAGCCCTTATATTTTCATTTTGTGTTTTAAGCAATGTGATCTTTTATGTAATCAACAACATCTCCAACTGTTACAACTTTTTCTGCATCACTATCTGGAATTTCTATATCGAATTCCTCTTCTAATGCCATAATAAGTTCTACTATATCTAGTGAGTCTGCTCCTAAATCATCTATAAAAGATGCTTCCATTGTAATTGATGATTCAGTTACTCCTAATTGCTCAATTATAATCTTCTTTACTTTCTCAAATATTTCTTCTGAACTCATGTGGTTCACCTCCCCTCATTAGTATTAGAATTATACTCATACAATAATACATTGATATAAAAATGTCAAGACGTTTTATAATTTTTTTACAACATTTTAATTATCTTGAATTTTACTGATGTATTCCTTTACTTCTTCCATCTTTTTCTTATTATCTTCTGATTCGTATATTTCAGTTAATTGATCAACTGCTTTATTATTTACAAACTGTTCAGCTTGCTTTATTGTGAATTTAAACAATTTTTCATCACTACTACCATGAGCTTTAACTACTGGCTTTTGAACACCTAAAAATAATGCCCCTCCATATTCCTTGTAATCCATTACTTTTGAAAATCTTTTTATTGCTGGTAAACTTGAAAGACTTCCTATTTTACTCCATATACTATGCATAAAACTTTCTGTTAATGACTTTTTTACAAATTTTCCTAATCCTTCAACAGTTTTTAGGAATACATTTCCTGTAAAACCATCTGCTATTACAACATCTACATTTCCTAAAAAAGCTTCTCTTCCTTCTAAATTGCCTATAAAGTTTATGTTTAAATCTTCTGAGTATTTTTTTAATAATTTATATGATTGTTTTACTAAATCATTTCCTTTTGTTTCTTCTGTTCCAATATTTAGTAGCCCTATTTTAGGTGAATCTATTCCTAATGTGTTATGCATATATATGCTAGACATTTGTGCAAATTGTAAAAGGTTTATAGGCTTACAATTTGTATTTGCTCCGCAATCCATTAATACCAATCTTCCATGATATGCTGGTAATATTCCTGCCAAAGCTGGCCTATCTACTCCTTTAATTCTTCCAACTAAAAGTGTTGCTCCTGTAAGTAATGCTCCAGAATTTCCAGCTGATATAAATACATCTCCATAACCTTGTTTAAGTAAATTAAATCCTACTACCATTGATGAATCTTTTTTAGTCTTTATTGCCTGTGTTGGAATATCTTCCATTTCTATTGTTTCTGTAGTATTGTATATAGATAACCTTGGAGATATCTCTTTTAGAGTTTTTCCATAAAATTCTTTTACTTTTTGATTAATAATTCTCTCATTTCCAATTAATACAACTTCTGCTTCTACTTCATTAATGGCACTAACTGCACCTCTTATATTAGCATCTGGGGCTTTATCTCCTCCCATTGCATCTAATAGTATTTTCATTCTTATTTTTCCTTTCGCAAGGTACAAATTCTGTTAAAGTGTTTATACATTAACTTTCAACTCATTTGTTTCTTTTAATTATTATGCAATTATAATATAACTTATGTTGTATAAAGTCAAGAATGATTGGTCAGTTTTTATTTAAAAATATTAAGATATTCTAAAATGATACAAATGTAATTTTAGCTTGCCCATGTCCTGCTTTTTGTCCCGCTGTTGTAGAAGGTGAATATATTTTCCATTTGTATGTTTGAATGATGGTACTCCTCCAATATATCCTGAGCCTCCTCCGTGCACATATAATAAGTTCTGATAAATTATTAGAATTATAATTTTATAATATGGACTCCCTATATCCTATATGAGTTGCCCCGTCCACCTACGTGCTCCGCCATAGTCCTATATTGCTTTGATCTCCTGAATTTGCATATCCTTTTCCCCCCATTATAACCACCAGGTTGAAAAGCACCCCATGGTGCATCTGATGGTTGTTGTCCGAATACATATATATATCGTTATATTATTTGTTAACATTTTATACCCTACTGAATATCCTCCCTTTCCTCCTACAATTCTTGTATTTCCGTCCTTGTGCTCTTCATACTTCTAATTTATAAACTCCTGTTACTGGAACTGTATAAGATTGAATTTCTCCTGTATAATTAAATATATTTGGATTTAATAAAGATGATGGAAGTTCTAATATTGTTATTTTTTCTGATATTGTTTCTTTCTTATTTCCTACATTATCTACTGTTAATATATGTAAATATCATTCTCCTTTTGATGTTCCTTTAATAGATATTGCTTGTGAATTACTACTGAATGTTCCTCCTGTATATAAACTTTCATCTTCTCCTATTTCATTTGGATTTGTGTTATATACCCATTTACAACTAGCTGTTTTAACTCCTGTTTCATTGTCTGTATGTGTTACTGTTGCATTTATTGCTTGATTTACATATGCTGCACTTGATACACTTATGCTTGCTGTTGGTTTTACATCATCTATATTACTTACTGTGCCTGTTGCTACTTTTGTTTCTCCCATTATTGTTATTACTTTTGCATATATGTCCTGATTTTTATATACTTCTATTTCTTCTTTGTATTCCTTCCATTCTTCTTCATCTTCTTGCTTATATAATAACTTTGCATCTCCCATATTTCTATTTACTTTTATACTTACCTTTACTGGTCCTGCAGTCCATTCTTTTGTATCATACTCAAATTCTATGTCTCCTTCTTCTATATCTATTTCTTCTCCTGTTTGTTTTCCTAAATACTTTGTTCCAGCTAATCCTACTTTATATACTCCTTTATCTACTACTACATAAAAATATGCATCTTCTTCTTTTTCTTCAACTTCTCTTACTTCTACTTCTTTACCTATTTGTTCTAAATCTTTTTTATTATTATATACATTTTCCCTTGTAGCTTCTATTATTTTTTTATTTCCTTCTGCATAATGAATAGACTGTTCTTCTAACAGTTTCATATCTAAATATTCTATTATTTGTGCTTTCTTATGTTCTTCTTTTGCTTTATCTGCTCTAGTAAATAATCCATTATTTCCTATGCTTAAATTTATTGCTATTCCTGCTAATATTAATAACACTATTATTGTTACAACCAATGCTACTAATGTTATACCAGCGGGCGATTGATAATCTTCCCTACATTTTAATTGATAATTTTCCATACATTTTTTTATTTCGTTCTCCATATTCCTCCTCCATTCTCTTAGTTGAATTTCAACCCAAAATATGACTGTCCCCCTTGGTTGCAGGCGACTGATAGTCTCCCCTACAACTCAAAAAACTATGCCTTTTAGATTTTTCTAAAAAGACATAGTTTTTCTATGTTTACGTAATTCTATTTCATTAAACCTTACGATATATATACATATATATACACAGTCTCTAGCATTTTAGCGTTTTTCATTTGTTTTTCCTTTTTCTTGTTTTATTTATTTTATCAATTTATATTCTAGAATGCTACAAATGTAATTTTAGCTTGCCCATTACCATTATTTTGTCCAGCCGTTGTAGAAGGTGAATATGTTGTTCCATTTGTATGTTTGAATGATGGTACTCCTC
>CAMSMU010000056.1 GCA_947061115.1 uncultured Clostridium sp. | reverse complement strand
ATTAGATTTTCTTAAATCTTCCATTGCTTTATCTGTTTTTTCTTCATCTATTCCTTCTAACATCAAAACTGGTTTTACAATATATATTCCATACATATATGTATCTTCTAATTCATCTTTTACACCTTCATATTCATCTAATTTACATACTTCACCGATTTTCTTTTAGTATATATATAGGCTCATTTTTGTCATATTTAACTAATTTTTTCTTATATATTTCTAAACCTGCTAGATCAGTAGTTCCAAAAGTTTTTTCTAATTGTTTAGCTCTTAAATTTAATTCGTCTTCACTTTCAATATTTAGTGCTACATATTGACTATCTCCATTTTTTAATTCTTCTGAAAATTTTGTATGCTTTTTATTTTGATCAATTATATTTCTTATATTATCTATATATTTCTTATCTATTTCACTATAATCTTCTTGTTTAGAATTTTTAGGATTTAACATATTAATTGCAAAATGTATTAAAACTTCTTCAGAAGGAATGCAAAACATTGCAAGCTTTCTTAAATTTTCATTTCCTGAGTTTTCTGCAATATCTATTATATTATTGTACCATAATAAATCATTTCCTTTTATATATTCGTCTACGTCAATTTCTTCTAATGATTTTCCTACAAATTTAGACAAATACTCTTTTAGTTCATGTCCTGCATCTATATCTTTTTCTGTTAAATATCTTGCCAAATATGAGGTTGTTTTATCTGTCATTCTTTGGTATATATTATAATGCTTATTTTTATAAATTTCTTTTCTTAATTCTAATATTTTTAGTATGTCTTTTATTACTGATTCATTATAAGCATATACAGATTTTTCTTTGCCATCTTCAAAGATTTTCATTATACTACAATTGCTATTTATATTGTTTATTATTGTACTATCTTCTATTGTTCCTAAATACGTAAGATCTCTAAAAATAAAATCTTGTCTATCAAAATCTATATTACCATCACAAAGATTTTTTAATTCATCGTAATTCTTTGTTTCTATTTTTGGATTGTTAGATTTTTTTGCTTCTTCTAATGCTTTTACTAATTCTTTATTTTGAGCACATATTTTTTCTCCTATTAATTCGTGATTACAGTTTTTATCACCAATTACCTTTTCTATTCCATGTGATAAAACAGAATGTCCTACATCGTGAACAGCTAAAAAAATCATAGTATCTATTAAGTATTGTTTTAGATTATTTTGTTCTATGTAATTTCTCCATTCGCTTTTTCTATAATTAAGTGCAATAAATTCAAGAGCTCTTCTATATGCTCCTTTACTGTGTTCTAACCTTGTATGATATTCATACCTTGCTTTTACATTTATTCCCAATTGATTTATCCTCTGCATTCTTTGCATTGCTTTTGTTTTAAAAATATCTTGTATTTCTTTTGTATAGTAAATATAAGGCTCATTATAATCATGAGCCATTGTTATATCAAATTCTTTTATTAGTGCTATATTTTCTTTATTATATAGCCATTTAAATACTTCTTCATATTCTTGCTGTTTGATTTCTAAGTTCATATATTTCTACCTTCTATTTTAATTGTTACTTTATTATGATATCATTTTTAGGCAAAAAAAACAAGGCGTAAAACCTTATTTTAATATATTATTTAGTTATATCTATATATACTCTTTCATTTGGTAAATACATATCTAATTTTTCTCTAGCTTCTTCTTCTATATATTCTGTTGAATTTAAATTTTGTATTGTTGAATTTAACTCTTTTTGTATATCCTTTGCGTCCTCTATTTGACTTTGGTAACTTTTACTTTCTGCTACATATGAATTAAGTAAAGATTGTTGTTCTATTAAAACATGTACCATATATATTAAAAACAATATAATAATTGTATATTTAAGAAGTTTTTTCATAAGTAATTTTCCTCACATAAATTTAGAATAACTCTATTATTATATTCTTCAAAGTATCCTAAAATCCTTTTTATTTTGCTATTTTTTTCTCTTTTTTCGTAGTTTTTAGAAATTTCTTAAATATATTTGTCATATTTTGTAAATTTATACATGCAATACATATTAATTTTTTATTTATTTTAAATATTACTCTTGCTGGTATTAATAAAATTACTAATATTTTAGTTATTACTTTTTTAAAGAATGTTAATATTTTAACTAATATTTTCATAAAATATTTGCTTACTGTTAAATAATATATTACAACTCCCAGAAAAAGTCCAATAAAATTATATATTCTTAAATTTCCTGAATTTAATACAAATATTAAATATATTAAAAATACTGCTGTTATTATCCAGAATATGGCATCTTCTACATATGTTATTGTATCTGATGTTTTTATTGATTTTCTCAATGCTCTAAATATATCAAATAGAATACAAATAATTATTCCACCTGCAATATACATTACAAATAGACCTGATTGATTATTTAATAAATTTCCCATTAAATTCCTGCCTATTTAAAAATCTTTCCTAATAAGCTACTATGGCTTTTTTCCTCTTTTTCACTATAACTTAAACTACATATACTTCCTTCTATTATTACGTCTTGTGTATCTATACTAAGTTTGTTTATTCTTAAATCATCTCCTTTTATAGTAAGCATTCCCAGCTCTGTTTCTAATATAACTATCTGATCATCAAAACTCAAAACATCTAAAACACCTGATATTGATAATTTTTCTCTATTCTCTAAAAATAAATTTTGAAGAGAATTATTTGTATTTTGCTTACGTTCTTCTTGTATCATAGCATTCCTCCTAAACTTGTCTTATATATTTAATTATATGCAGATGGATTTATAAATAGAACAAAAAAAGAGATGCTTTTAACATCTCTTAAATTAATTTTTTATGAAGTTCGTTTAAATATTTTGTATCTATTATTTTATTAAATAACACTGATATTTTACAAGCTGAAATATCTATATCTATTACATCTTCTTTTATTTCTTTAAATATATCTATTACTTTTTTAATAATATCAAAATGATTTGAAATTCCAGATCCCACTATTGAAATTTTAGTTACTTGAATCATAGATACTTGTTTTTGTATATTTTCTATTATTTCTTCTAAGTTTGTTCTATCAGCTTTATTTATTGTAAATATAAGATTATTATTATCTATAGAAAATTTACCTAATCTTATATTATTCATAACTATTTTATCTATTAAATCATAATAATCTATAATGTTTTCTATCTTTACTATTAATATATTATCATTTTTAATGATGCTTTTTATTTCAGTATCTTCCATATTACTTTTAATTTTAGTTCCTACATTTGAATTAAAAGTTGATGCTGTAATTATTGGCATATTGTATTTTTCGGCTAATTCAACACAACGATCATGTAATACCTTAGCACCTTCTCCAGAAATATATGACATCTCTTCATAAGAGATAGAGTTTAATTTTTGTGCTACTTTTACCTCTCTAGGATCTGCTGTATATACTCCGTCTACATCAGAAAATATATAGCATTTTTCTGTTTTCATTGCTGCTGCTATTGCAACTGCTGTTGTATCAGATCCTCCTCTTCCTAATGTTGTTATGTTATTTTCTTCGTCTATACCTTGAAATCCTGTAATTACAACTATTTTATCTTCTTTTAGTTCTTTTTCTATTCTAGTAGTATCTATATTAATTATTTTAGATATTTGATGTTTTGTATCTGTATATATTCCTGCTTGCCATCCAGTAAGTGATATTGCTTTATATCCTAACATATTTAATAATATTGATAACTTACTAGCTGAAATTTGCTCTCCAACACTTAAAAGTGCATCCATTTCTCTACTATTTGGTATTGAACTAAGTTCTTTGGCTGATTTTATTAAGTTGTCTGTAGTTTTACCTTGTGCTGAAACTACACAAATTACTCTATTACCTTTTTCTTTAAATTCGATTATTTTCTTTGCTACTATGTTTAAGTTTAAATTATCTGAAACTGAACTTCCTCCAAATTTTAATACTACAGTATTCATTAAGTGCCTCTTTACTAATAATATAAATAAAAGATTTAATTATAAATTTTTTATTTGCTATGTCTTATATATTATATGTTTTTTATGATAGAAAAGTTCTATTTTCCTAT
This sequence comes from uncultured Clostridium sp., assembly GCA_947061115.1. GTDB lineage: Bacteria > Bacillota > Clostridia > TANB77 > CAG-508 > CAG-793. The sequence goes on along the minus strand of CAMSMU010000056.1, from coordinate 3,206 downwards.
CATAGAAAAGTTCTATTTAAATATGTATATAATTGTTGATACAATAAATATTATCGCAAATACTATTGCTATAACAATTCCAATTGCTTTATATGTATTTAGCCTATCCTTGTTTTCTTTTTCTATTTCTTCATCTTGATTTTTAAATGATTCTACTTCAAAGCATTTGAAAAACTTATTTAATTCTTCTTTATTTAGCATAATTACTGGAAATGTAAGTATATTGATTTTTTCTTCATCTATGAAATATGTTACCTTTAGGCTGTATGTATAAATTGGTATAAAAAATATTCTTACTCTCTCTCTTGATAAATATATATTATTTAGTTTGGTATATGGTATTATATTATCTTGTAAATTTATTCTTGTAATTAATTTATCTTCTTTTAATGTTATTTTATATGTGCTATAAAATATAGTCATTAATGCCATAAAAGCTAATAATATAATACAATAAAGTACAATTATTAAGTTAGACCTGAATGTATAAATAAGCAATAGCAATAGTATTATTAATCCTATTAATATAGATATTCCATAATTATTTAGCAAGTTTTTAATATTTGATTTTATATTGTATGTTTGTAATACTTTAGTTATTTGAGAGTATTTATTATGGTTACATTTTGTATATAATTCTTTCCAACTTTCTTTCTTCATATTTTTATACCTTTCGTTATACTTGTTACATATTTGAAGTAAGTCTTAATGTATCTCTAGCTATAACTAATTCTTCATTTGTTGGAACAACCCAAACTGGAATCAATGATGTATCATCTGATATACATGTTTCTTCGCCTTTTACACTATTTTTTTCATCATTTAGTTTTATTCCCATAAATGTTAAATTATCACATATACCTTTTCTTATTCTAACTTGATTTTCTCCAACACCTGCTGTAAATGTAATAACATCTATTCCTTGCATTGATACTGCATATGATGCTATTGTTTGTGCTATTCTATATTTGTAATAATCTAAAGCTAGTTTAGCTATATCATTTCCTTCATCAACAGCTGCTTCTATATCTCTTACATCCTTACTAACATTTGAAATTCCCCATAATCCAGATTCCTTATTTAAAATGTCTTCTACTTCGTCTGGAGTAAGTCCTTCTTTTTTCATCATAAATGTAACTACTGATGGATCTAAATCTCCTGACCTTGAACACATAGGAATTCCAGATACTGGTGTAAGTCCCATTGATGTATCTACGGATTTACCATCCTTTATTGCACAAATACTTGCTCCTTGTCCTAAGTGACAATTAACTATTTTTAAATCTTTTACGTCTTTTCCTAAAATCTCTGCTATTCTATGTGATACATAAAAATGTGATGTTCCATGAAAACCATATTTTCTCATTTTATATTTTTGATAATATTTATATGGTATTGGATAAATGTATCTTTCCTCTGGTATTGTTTGGTGGAATGATGTATCAAAAACTGCCACCATTGGTTTTCCTGGCATAAGTTCTTGACAAGCTTTTATTCCTGTTATTATTGCTTTATTATGAAGTGGAGCTAAACTTGTGCAATCTTCTATTTTTTCTATTACATCTTCTGTAATGACTACAGACTTATCAAAATATTCTGCTCCATGTGCAACTCTATGTCCTATAGCTTGAATTTCATCTAGGCTTTCAATAGATTTATATTTTTCACTTAATAGTTGTTTTATTGAGAAGTCTAAAGCTTCTTTATGATTTTTTACTGGATTTTGTAAAACAATCTTTTCTCCATTAACTTTATGTGTTAAAAAAGATGCCTCCCCTATTCTTTCATATGTTCCTTTTGCAATTACTTTTTCTCCATCCATATCTATTAATTGATATTTTAATGATGAACTCCCTGCGTTTATAACTAAAACTTTCATTTTTATTTTCCTTTCTATTATAAAATATTTTTTACTTCTTTTTCAGTATCTTGAGCAATTAATAATTCCTCATTTGTTGGTATTGTCCATACCTCTATTTTTGAATCTGGTGTAGATATTTTTGTTTCTAAATTTTTATGATTATTAAGTTCTTTATCTAATTTAACACCAAAACATCCTAAAAGATTGCAAATAGCTTCTCTTTCTATTATTCCTTTTTCTCCAACACCTGCTGTAAATGTAATAACATCTATCCCTTGCATCGATACTGCATATGATGCTATTGTTTGTGCTATTCTATATGCAAATACATCTAAAGATAAATTAGCATTGTAGTCTCCTTTTTCAGCTTCTGCTTCTATATCTCTAAAATCTACAGAAACCTCAGAGATTCCTAACATTCCAGATTTTCCATTTAAGATTTTATCCATTTCTTCTACACTTAAGTTTTCTTCTTTCATGATATGTGTAACAATTGATGGATCTAGATCTCCTGATCTTGTTCCCATAGGTATTCCCCCTAATGGAGTAAATCCCATAGAAGTATCTACTGATTTACCATCTTTTATTGCACAAATACTTGCTCCTTGTCCTAAATGGCAATTAACTATTTTTAAACTTTCAATTGGTACATTTTTTAATTCTGCTACTCTATTTGAAACATATTTATGTGATATTCCATGAAAACCATATTTTCTTAATTTATTATTTTCATAAAATCTATATGGTATTGGATAAATATATCTTTCCTTTGGTATTGTTTGGTGAAAGGCTGTATCAAAAGCTACTGCTGCTGGTTTATCTGGTAATATCTCTTTACATGCATATATTACTGCTAATGCTGATGGATTATGAAGTGGTGCTAATGGTATAGACTCTTCAATTTCTTTTATTACTTCATCTGTAAGTAAAGTTGATTTTTTAAATCTATCTCCTCCATGTACAACTCTATGTCCTATTGCATCTATTTTATCAATTTTTGATATAACTCCACAGCTTTTACTTGTAAGCTTGCTAATAATTATATTTAATGCTTCCTCATGGTCTGTAACTTCTAACTCAAATTTGTGTTTTTCTTCTCCAACTTTATGAGTTAAAAAGGCATTTTTTTGTCCAATCCTTTCAAAATTTCCTTTAGCTAAAAGATTAGAGGTTTGTGTATCAATTAGTTGATACTTTAAAGAAGAACTTCCAGAGTTTAAAACTAGTATTTTCATATTTTCATTCCTTTCTATAAGATCAAATCCAGTTGGAAAAGAATTAAATTTTGACTAGGAAAACAATTTTGAAATTTATGAAGCGTACTTATCTGTACGTTGATTAAATT
>CAMSMU010000055.1 GCA_947061115.1 uncultured Clostridium sp. | reverse complement strand
TTTTCTGTCAATACCTTTTTTATATTTTTTTATTCATTATTACGTTTTATTTTAACTAAAAAGACATACTATTTTGTATGCCTTTTTATTTTAATATTTATCACTTTCTGAACTTCCTGTTGGTAATTGTAATACAATTTTTGCTCTGAATACATATCTTATTGCTGTTATAAATTTACTATTTTTAAATTTATTCCATAATGATGATTTGGCTTGTTTTGGTAATTCTTCTGAAACCATTTCCATATTTGCTACATTCTGCTCTACTACATTATTATTTACCATTTGATTAACTGCTACTTGCTCTTGTGCATAATTTTCTTGTGCAATTTGCTCTACTTTTTGTATTTCTTCAACTGGTGTTGGTATTAGTTTTAATGCATCTGCTATTTCTATTCCTATATAACTTAATGCCTTTGATCTATCTTCTACTCTTTCCATATCAATTTCTATATGTAAGTTAGATTCTAAATTAGCTATTCTTGCACTTATTAATTTTAATGAATCTTGATAATTTTGTGAAGTATCGCTCTTAGCTCTACCAATAACATGAAGTGCTACAATTACATCTTCTGAGAAGCTATTTTCTATTTCTTGTATACTTCTTTTCCATTCTGGATCTTTAGATTGAACTATTGCACATGTTTGTCTTAATACTGAAGCTAGTTTTATATTTGTTTCTCTTTGTCTTATTAAATCTTCTATTTGCTTTGTATTTTCCTCAAATTGATTTGTTGCATATTCTACTAATTCATAAGCAGAGTCATATACGCTTTTAGGAAAATTTTTCTTTTTTGGGTACTCTACTAAATAGGTCTTTATTGACTCTACTAAATCTTTAAAATATGAATTGTCATCTAATTCGATTATTTGTTTTTTACTGTTTGGATTTATAAGTCTTTGGACCTTTTCTATATTTGATAAAATTTTTTCTTCCGTGATAACCATTCTCACGTTTACTATCCCGCGTTTAGGCATTGTAAACTGTACCTCCTTTGTTTTTATGTTAATTGATATTTTTACTACTTCATTGATATTATTTTAGTACAACCTATTATGAAAGTCAAGAAATTTTTTAATTTTTTATTGTTTATTTTTTTGTAATTCCTTATACCTTTTTATTTTCATTGTTGAGGTCTTTTCAAACTCACCTTCTTTAATTTCTAAAGCCTTTACTGCCTTATATGATGTTAATTTTTTATTCTCATTTTTTATTTTATTCCATATTGTATTATATATTTCTTCTTCTGTCATTTCACCATGTATCTCTTTTATTTTTTCTATATCTGGTATTACTTTTGCAGTTATTATTAATTCTTTTTCATCTTTTCTTTTTTTGTCATCACCTTCTGGTGATTTGCCATATACCATTACCTCTTTTATTTCTGGTACTTTTTCTAGTAACATTTCTATTTCTTCTGGATATATATTTTTACCATTTTGCGTTACTATTACATTTTTACTTCTTCCTGTTATAAAAACATATCCTTCTTCGTCTATATATCCTATATCTCCTGAATGAAAATATCCATCCTCTGTAATTACTTTTTTTGTTTCTTCTTCATCTTCATAATATCCAATCATTAATGTAGGAGATTTTATCATTATTTCCCCTTCTCCATTTTCGTTTGGATTATCTACTTTTATGTCAGCTTGAACTACTGCTTTACCTGCTGATCCTATCATAGGCTTATATTCTGGAGTCAATGCTGATATTGGTGCTGTTTCTGTAAGTCCATATCCTTGTAAAAATACTATCCCTATATCTTCTAACCAATTACCTACTTTCTTGTCTATTGGAGCTGCTGCTGATACTATTATTCTTATGTTTCCACCTAAATTATCATGAATTTCTTTAAATATTCTCCTTTTTACGTCTATTCCAACAGCTTTCAATCCATTTGTTATATGTATCATTGAATTTACTATTTTTTCTTTATGGCTCTTTTTTATTGTTTCATTTATTTTTTTATAAACGCTCTCTATAAGAAGTGGAACTGCTAACAAACATGTTGGCTTAGCCTCTTGAAGATTTGGAACAATATATCTTAATCCTTCACAAACAGCAATAGAACATCCCAATGATAATGGCAATAAAAATCCTATTGTTGATTCATATGTATGATGTAATGGTAATACTGAAAAGAATCTATCTGTTGGATATAATTTTACATATGCATTTACTGCATTCATATTTTCTGCTAAATTTCTATTACAAAGCATTACACCTTTTGAGTTAGATGTTGTACCAGATGTAAATAATAATACTTTAAATTCCTCTGGATCTATTTCTGTTTCTATAAAAGAATTATCTCCTGATTTTACTATTCTTTTTCCATTTTCAATTAGGTGTTTTATTCCTACATCTTTTCCATTAATTTCAGCATCTGATTTCATTTGTATAAAGTATTCTAGCTCTGGTATTGTTTCTTTTATTTTCTTTATGTCTTCTAGTTTTTTAGGTGAATATATAATCGCTGATGCTTTAGATCTTTTTATAATATTTTCTAATTCATTTAGTGGTAATTCTCTATCTACTGGAACTGCTATTCCAACACCACATAGCATTGCTATATATGATGCATACCAATCATACTGTGTTTCTCCTATTATTATTACTCTCTTATCTTTTAGATTTAATAATTTAACTAATGATGTACCTAAAGCAATTACATCTTCTCCAAATTCTTTATATGTAAATTCTCTATATGGTTCTTTATGATCTGGTTTTTCTAATATAAATGGTCTATCTGAATATTCTTTTATAGATCTTTCAAAGATTTCTTTTATCGTTTTATAATTTGTAGTTTCATATGGTCCAGTTCTTTTTTGCTTTAAATTTTCTTTTTGCATTTTCTCATAGTCTATTTTTGCATTATCTAAATCTTCTACTATATCCATTTTTATTTTTCTGAATTTTAACTTTGGAATCTTTATATTAATGTTCACTATTTTATTCCCCCTTTAAAGTACAAATATATGTACGATCTAATTCTTTATATAATTTGTCTATTTTCACATTTTCCTTTTTTTTATGTAGTAAACTAGCACTTGCTAGTCCAAATATTTCTGATACTATAATATCAGGATTATTTTGTTTTATTTCTTTTCTCTTGATTCCTTCTGTAACTATTTCTTTTACTATTTCTAAATATTCATATAAATATTTTTTACAAGTTTTACTCCTATCACTATTTCCCCATATCTCACTTAATACTATTGTCATAAAATTTTCATATTTTACAATTATCTTTATCTGTATCAATACTATTGCTCTTAGCTTGTCTATGTACTTTTTTTGTTTTTCAACCTTAATATTAATACTATTTTTTAGTAAGTTCATTCCTTCTTCTATAAGAAAATTAAATATTTCTTCTTTGCTTGAAAAATGGTAATATAATGTTCCCTTTGCTACTCCAACTTTAGCTGTTATTTCTTCTATGCTTGTAGCATCATAACCTTTTTCTGCAAAAAGCTGCATTGATGTTTCAAAGATTTTTCGTTTTGTTTTATTCATATATACCTACTTTCTTGATTTTGCATCTAATGCATCTAAATTTTCTAATGCTTTTCCTGTTCCTATTGCAACACATGAAATTGCATCTTGTGCAATCATTACATTAATTCCTGTATTTTCTTCTAATAACCTGTCTAATCCATATAAAAGACTTCCTCCACCTGTCATATATATTCCTTTGTCACTAATGTCTGCTGTAAGCTCTGGTGGTGTTTTTTCTAATACACTTTTTACTGATTCTACAATTTGCATTGCTGATTCAATTAAAGCTACCATTATTTCTGAAGATTTCAATTTTATTGTTATTGGTAAACCTGTATTTAAATTTCTTCCTCTAGCTTCCATTGTTATATCTTCTTCTCTTGGGTATACACATCCTATACCCATTTTTATTTTTTCCGCTGTTCTTTCTCCTATTAATATATTATATTTTTTCTTTATATATTTTATTATATCTTTATTAAATTTGTCTCCTGCTGTTTTTAGTGAAGAACTAACTACAGACCCACCTATTGATATTACAGCTATATCTGTTGTTCCTCCACCTATATCTACTACTAAGTTTCCACATGGTTTTGAAATATCTATTCCTGCTCCAATTGCTGCTGCTACTGGTTCTTCTATAAGATATGCTTTCTTTGCTCCTGTTTGAATTGCAACATCTATTACTGCTCTTTTTTCTACTTCAGTAATTTGTGATGGTACACATATCATCATTCTAAATCTGCCGAATCCACCTTTACTACATGCTTTATTTATAAAATATTTTAACATCTTAGATGTTGCAGTAAAATCTGAAATTACACCATTTCTTAATGGTCTTATAGCAATTATATTTCCTGGTGTACGTCCTATCATTTTTTCAGCTTCTTTTCCTACAGCTAGAACTTCTTTAGTAGTCTTATTTATTGCCACTACTGATGGTTCTCTTAAAACTATTCCTTTTCCTTTTACACATGCAACTACTGTTGCTGTTCCTAAATCTATGCCTATATCTAGTTTAGAGCCTATCATATTTTTCATCTTTCCTTTCACAATTTTACAAGAAACATTATATTACATTTATGTTAAAATAGCAAATGTTTTATATAAATATTACCCTTATTTTTTGTAAAGTATTCATTTTGGTATTTATAAATTTAAAATAGGAAAGCTATACTTTCCCATTTATTTTAAGTAATTTTATTCTTTCTATAGCTTCTATTGTATTTTTTCTATCTCCAAATGATGTTAATCTAAAATATCCTTCTCCACTTGGTCCAAATCCTTCTCCTGGTGTACCTACTACATTTGCTTCTTTTAGTAATTTATCAAAAAAGTCCCATGATTTCATATTATTTGGAGTTTTAAGCCACACATATGGTGAGTTTATGCCTCCATATGCTTTTATGCCTATCTCTTTTAATCCTTCTAATATTATTTTTGCATTTTCTCTATAATATTCTATATTTTCTTTTATCTCTTTTTGTCCTTCTTCAGTATATACTGCCTCTGCTCCTCTTTGTGTTATATATGGTACTCCATTGAATTTAGTACATTGCCTTCTATTCCACAATTTATTTAATTCTACTTTATTGCCTTTTTCATCATATGCAAATACTGTTTTTGGTACAATTGTATATGCACATCTTACACCTGTAAATCCAGCTGTTTTTGAAAAGCTTTTAAATTCTATTGCTACATCTTTGGCTCCTTCTATTTCATATATACTTTTTGGTATATTTTCTTCTGTTATAAACTCACAATATGCTGAATCATATAATATAATTGATTTGTTTTCTTTAGCATAGTCTACCCATACTTTTAATTGATTTTTATTAAGTACTACTCCTGTTGGATTATTAGGAAAACAAAGATATATCATATCTGGTACTTCTTTTGGAAGTTTTGGATTAAAATTATTTTCTTCTGTCATTGGCATATATATTACATTTTCATATTTTCCATTTAAATATTTTCCTGTTCTTCCAGACATAACATTTGTATCTAAGTATACTGGATAAACTGGATCAGATATTGCTACTTTATTGTTTTTAGCAAATAAATCTACTATGTTACCACAATCACATTTTGCGCCATCTGATACAAATACTTCATCTGCCTCTATTTCTAAATTTTTATATTCATTTTCAATTATTGCATTTCTTAAAAAATCATATCCTTGTTCTGGACCATATCCTCTAAAAGTTTCGCTATTTCCTAATTCTTCTGCTGCATCTTTCATTGCTTTTATACATGCTTTTGGTATTGGTCTTGTTACATCTCCTATTCCTAATTTTATTATTTTTTTATCTGGATTGTTTTTTTGATATTCAGATACCTTTTTACTAATATTTGCAAAAAGATAACTTGATTGTATTTTTTCAAAATTTTCATTTACTCTAATCATAATTTTATTCCTTTCTTATATATTTAATTCTCCTTCAAATACTGTTTTAGCTGGTCCTGTCATATATATATGATTATCCTGTTTATTCCATTCAATTTCTAAATTGCCACCTAATAATTCTACAGTAACATTCCTATTTATATATCCGTTTAAAACACTTGCAACAACTGATGCACATGCTCCTGTTCCACAAGCTAAAGTTTCTCCTGATCCTCTTTCCCATACTCTCATTTTTATATTATTTTCGTTTACTATTTCTATAAATTCTACATTTATTTTGTTAGGAAAGTGATCATCTTTTTCTATTATTGGTCCATATTTTTCAATTTCCAAATTTTTTATATCATCCATAAACTCTATTGCATGAGGATTCCCCATTGAAACACATGTTAGCTCATTTAATTTTTCATTTACATTAATATTTACTTTATAAAAATTTATATTTTCTTTTGATGTAAATATTTTTCCATTTTGGGCTGGTATTAATTTACTTTCTAGTATTGGTTCTCCCATATCTACTTTTACAGTTTTGACTTTATTATTTTCTATATTTAACTGTAATATTTTTATTCCTGCAAGTGTTTCTATTTTCAAATTAGTTTTATCTGTAAGTCCTTTATCATAAACAAATTTTCCTACACACCTAATTCCATTCCCACACATTTCAGCTTCTGTACCATCACTGTTGAACATTTGCATTTTAAAGTCTGCTAGACTACTGTTTTTTATAAGTATTAGACCATCTGAACCTATTCCAAAATGTCTATCACTTACAAATTTAGCTAGATCCTGCTTGTTTTCTATATCTTGCTTTGTGCAATCTATATAAACATAGTCATTACCTAGCCCTTCCATTTTTGTAAATTTTATCATTTTTATCACCTCTTAAGGTATTAATATTCTTAGAAATATAATTATATTTCTATGTTCTTATTTTATATTTATTTACTTTTTTTGTCAATCAAGTTTGATATATTGATTATTTTTATATTTTATGTTAATATATATATTTTTTTGTCATATCTTGAAAGGAGATCAAAAATGATGAAATAAGAACGGTGGAAATTTTGTACTGCAGAAATTTCTGTAAAAGAATTGGAGACGTATGGGATTATATATTTTTCTATTCCTAAAGGCTCTGATATTAATGGATTTATGGTTGACAAAGATGGGGAGTATTTACACATTGGCTATTGACTCCTGTAAATCAGTCAAAAAATTCCAAATATCTTGTGGAGATTTTTCACAAAGATGAGATATTTTCGAAATCATTAAAAACGAAATTTCTTATTGAGGAATTAGTTAGTATTCCTTCAGGCGTGTGTCTCCTTACTGTAGAAAAATTTTAATAATTAAAACCGTTTTTGGGTGTGCTGACATAAGGCACACCC
>CAMSMU010000054.1 GCA_947061115.1 uncultured Clostridium sp. | reverse complement strand
TGAATTTTTTACTAAAAAAACAAAAAAATATTAAAAGTAATAATTTGCTACAAAAGTATATAATTTCCTTAAAAAAAATGTTGACATGTAAAAAATATATAGTTATAATAATGATAGTGAGGAAATGTAAAATGGCAAAAAGAATGCAAAAAGAGGAAAAAAAAGGAAATAAAATAATTTTAGTCATACTGTTAATAGTATTGATATTAGCAGGAATAAGCATAATTGTTATAAATTATAACGACTTATTTACTAATAAAGAAATGGAGCAAGAACAAACGAGCGTTGTTGCACCTAAAATATTAGGAATAACAAGTGGAATAAAAAAAGAACCACAAACTATAATTTTTGATGATATTGAATCTGTAAAAACAGCAATATTAAAACAATCAGAAAAAGAAGACATAGATTTAGTTAATATGTATATAAATGGTGAACTAAACAAGAATGATGAAGGAAAATATACATATACTATTAATGAAAATGGTAGATTTTCTTTAATGGTAACAGACAATGAAGATAATAAAACAATAATAGATTTCACAATCAAAAATTTGAATAATAATTAAAGGGGAGTGAAAAATGGAAAAAGGCAAAAAAAATATAAAATCTATAATAATTGCAATAGTAACAATTGCAATTATAGTTGGTATAATAATAGCAGTAATACTAACTAAAAATAGTAAGAATAATAAAAAAATAAATATTGATAATGCTAATAGTGTTAACATAGTAGATTTTATAGAAGGACCAGTAAATGATATACCAACAAATGATGCACTTAATATAACAAATGACAAACAAACCTAATCAACAATATAAATTGATAAAATAAAAATTTAATGTATAGGAAAAGGTGATTAAAATGAAAAAAACAAAAAAACATTTAATATTAATAGGAGCCATAACTATTGCTACGTTAAGTGGAATATGTATAGGTGTAAATGGAAATGCAAGTAACATTTCTAACATATCAAAGAAAGATAATCAATCATATTCATATGATGCAAATAATATAATGAATAATGTATTTATAGAAAATGGTAAAGTATATTTACCTTTTATCTTCAACACTCCATCAGATGAAATAAAGGAAGATGAAATAAAATCTGAATTTGAAAAAGCAGGATTAACAATAAAAAACATTTCAACACCACAAATAGGAACAGGCACTCAAATAACTGTAGAAGAAAATGAAAAACCATATACTATATTAGTATATGGCGATGTTAATGGTGATGGAAAAATAAATTTAATAGATGCACAAAAAGTTATATTACATCATATAGTTCCACAAGAACATAAATTAGAAGGAGATTATTTAAAAGCAGCAAATGTAAATAATAGTTCAGATGAAGTAAATTTAATTGATGCACAAAGAATAATATTATTCTATCTTCAAAATGGAAATATAGATGGAAGCATACTTATAAATCCTCCAGAAGTAGAAGATTATATAGAAAAAATAGAAATAATAGCCCCAACTAAAACTGAATATAAAAAAGGCGAAAAAATAGATTTAACTAATGGTAAAATAGTACGTATATATGCATCAGGCAGAAAAGATACAATAGATATGGTAGCAACAATGTTAAGTGAAATTACTGCACAAATAGTTGGAACACAAACAATAACAGTAACTTATAAAACTACTAATACAGTAGATGGAAATGAAAAAATATTTACAAAAACATTTGATATAACAGTATCAGATGATACAGTAGGTACTGATCCAATAACTAAATTAGTAACAACTGTAAAAGATAACAAAACAAATGGATATTGCTATGATAAATTTAATTTAATATTATCATCAGGAAAAAACGAAGAAAGTGTAGTAGGAAAGAAAATAGAATGGATAGTAGAAAAAGATGGTAATTTATTAAATAAAAAGGCAGGAGAAAACATTTGGTTAGAAAATAATACAGAAGTTGTAAAAATAAATTCATTAGTATCAGAATCAAATTCATTAAATGCTGAATTTATAATAATTAAAAATGGAAATTACAATATAAAACCTACTTTAGTTAATGACAATGAAACTATTACAGGAAATTCAATAGATTTATCAGTAGAAGAAAGTTCAGAAATAACAGATGTCCAAATTACTGGATTAGAAAATGCTAAATTTAAAGTAGGAGAAGAAGCAAAAGACTTCCCAATTGAATTTTTGCATATATATAAAGATGGAAATACAGAATTAGGTAGAAGAAAAATAGATATATTATATAGTCAAATAGATAAAACATTATTAAATGTTGATGGAATAGAAGTGACTTTCAAAAATGCTGAAGGAACAACAATAACAGATGATAGATATACAATATCACAAATATCTATAAAAGTAACAAAAACAACAAATAACAGTTTTAAAATAAAAATAGACAAAAAAGGAAGCAGTGAAGCTGTAACATCAAACCCTATAACAGTAGATATAAAAATATCAGAGACAATATTAAAAATAGATGGAACAACTGATTCAGATGGAAAGATAAGTTTAAATCTATATGCTAAAATGCCAACAAATACTACTGATGATGTAGTAGAAGGAACAGAAACAGGGTATGCATATACAATATTGCCAATATACTTATTCGATAAAGCTTATGATGCATCTGATGTAAATGGCAGAACACCAATAAAATGGGATGATCTTGTTGTAAATGATCAAAGCTCTAAAATAATATTAAGTAATAATGTCGGAGATACATTATGGGCAACATTATTAAATAAGAGTAAACAAGAAATAGTTAGTACAACAGTAGATAAAGAAGTTAAATATATAGGTATAGCTATAGGTGATGAAGATGCTATAGACACAATAAATGGTAGTGACGTAACAGTACAATATACAGGATTAAATAATACAGTAACATTAAGAATTAATGTAGTAGAAGAGCAAAAAGATAATACAATAACGAATATTAATATATCAGGATTAAATAACACAACATTTAAAGTAGGAGAAGAAGCAAAAGACTTCCCAATTACATTCCAAAATAAAGCTAATGAAGCAATTGACGTAGTTTTAAGTCAAATAGACAAAACATTATTAAATGTTGATGGAATAGAAGTAAACTTCAAAAATACTTCAGATACAAGTATAGTAGATGACAGATATCCTATAGCAAAGATATCTATAAAAGTAACAAAAACAACAAATAAAGCATTTCAAATAAAAGTAGATAAAAAGGATACTAACGAGGGAGTAACATTAAATCCAATAAATGTAAACTTAAAAATAGCAGAAACAGTGTTAAAAATAGATGGAACAACTGATTCAGATGGAAAGATAGGACTAAATTTATACAACACATTACCAACAATAGTAGTAACTGATAAAGTAGTAGAAGGAACAGAAACAGGTCTAGTATATACATTATTACCAATATATTTATTTGACACATCTGATGTGGATGAAAAAACACCAGTAAAATGGGATGAACTTGTAGTAAATGATGAAAATTCTAAAATTAAATTAAGCAATAATGTAGGAGATACATTATGGGCAGCATTATTTAATAATAGTGAAGAAGAAATAGCAGGAACAACAACAGATAAAGAAGTAAAATATATAGGAATAGCAATAGGAGATGAGGACGCAATAAATACAATAAATGGTAGTGATATAACTGTACAATATACAGGATTAAACAATACTGTAACTTTAAAAGCTAATATAGTTGAAAAAGAAAAAGATAATACAATAACAAATATTAATATACAAGGTTTAAATAATGCGACATTTAAAGTAGGAGAAGAAGCAAAAGACTTTCCAATTACATTCCAAAATAAATCTAATGAAGCAATTGACGTAGTTTTAAGTCAAATAGACAAAACATTATTAAATGTTGATGGAATAGAAGTAAACTTCAAAAATACTTCAGATACAAGTATAGTAGATGACAGATATCCTATAGCAAAGATATCTATAAAAGTAACAAAAACAACAAATAAAGCATTTCAAATAAAAGTAGATAAAAAGGATACTAACGAGGGAGTAACATTAAATCCAATAAATGTAAACTTAAAAATAGCAGAAACAGTGTTAAAAATAGATGGAACAACTGATTCAGATGGAAAGATAGGACTAAATTTATACAACACATTACCAACAATAGTAGTAACTGATAAAGTAGTAGAAGGAACAGAAACAGGTCTAGTATATACATTATTACCAATATATTTATTTGACACATCTGATGTGGATGAAAAAACACCAGTAAAATGGGATGAACTTGTAGTAAATGATGAAAATTCTAAAATTAAATTAAGCAATAATGTAGGAGATACATTGTGGGCAGCATTATTTAATAATACTGAAGAAGAAATAGCAGGAACAACAACAGATAAAGAAGTAAAATATGTAGGAATAGCAATAGGAGATCCAGATGCAATAAGTACAATAAATGGTAGTGACATTACAATCCAGTATACAGGCCTAAATAATGTAATAACATTAAAAGCTAATGTAATAAATAATTAAAAAGTGAAAGGAAGTATAGTATAGTGAAAAAATTAGTATCAAGTATAATAATATTATTACTGTTATTAACAATTGGAACGACTGTAGTAAACGCAGCAGGATGTAATGTAAATGTAGAAGCAAAAAATACAAATCCAAAAATAGGAGAAAGTGTAGTTGTAACAATATCATTTTCAGTACCAGTTGGTACAGCATCATTAACTCTGAATTATAATAAAGATGTATTACAATATGCGGGGAGCAGTGCAACAAATGCAGTAAATTCTGGAAGTTCAATAAAATTAGACTATATTGATGGAAGTTTTAAAAATAATACAATAAGTTCTATAACTGTAGAATTTACAGCAAAAGCAGAAGGAACAGCCAATTTAAGTGTTTCAGGTGTTACAATATCAAATGCAAAAGCAGAAGAACTACAACCTAGTGTTACTGGAGGATCAACTGTTACAGTAAAAACTAATAATTCATCATCAGGTAACCAAGGAGGAAATTCAAATAATAACCAAGGTGGATCATCAAATAATTCAACTAATAAACCAAATAGTAATAATAATACATCAAAAGGACCAATATTTCAAAGCGTAAATGACACTGTTTCAGCAAAAGAATGGGTAAGAATAAGAGAAAGCTGGTCAACAACATCAAGAGTATTGGGATCTTTAGAAAGAGGTCAAACACTTACAAGAACAGGTATTGGAAATAATAACTGGGATAGGGTTATATATAATGGAAAAGTAGCTTATATAAATCATAGCTATTTGGAAGTAGTTAGTCAAAATGAACCAGACAATGATACAGAAGAAGAAAATAATAATGAAATCCAAAATGAGATATCTAACAGTGAAAATATTATGGAAGAAAACCAAATAAATAACTTAGTTGTTAATGAAACTGTAAAAGGTGGAGAAACAAGATCAAAAAATAAAACAACATACATATGGTATATTATTATAGTACTTATTATAATTGCAATAATTATAATAATAGCACGTTTAAGAAAAAAAGAATAATATATATAAAAGAATCACTAAAATGAAAATTATGATAGTGATTCTTTATTTATATTATAGAAAAGATCGAACACTTTCCTAAATATAAATCAATATACACAGATTTTATCATATAAAATTCTGTGCATTTTTATTGCAATAAAAACGCACAAATATTTGACATATTATGTGAATTATGCTATATTATATATAGAGGCGTTATAGCCATTTATATAGATAGGTATCAGTGACAATGGTCACAAAAAAACAATCAAAAAGCATAAAAAAAGAAAAGGAGAATCAACATGGAAAAGGAAAAACGGAACAAAACATTAAAACATGTTCTACAGTTTGTTGTTGCAGTAATAATAATTTTATTATTGTTATTTGCATGTCATATTCTTCGGGAAACACCTGTTGAATTTGAAACACCTGCTGTAGAAGAAAGAACAACAGAAGTTGTAACTCCGCCTGAGGAGCCTTCTGAGCCGGAGAAAGAAGAAATATCCATTTGTGTACTGTCTAAAGAGGTGGTATATGGAACAGATAAGAAGGATATTTCATTCGACTTTGGGATAACTGAAGGTAAAGCAACAGTAGAGGATATTTCGAGAGATATCGAAATAAAGCCACAGTCATCTTACTATGAAAAGAAGCAGTATCCAGATGTGGGACAATATTCCTTGGAAGTAAATTATACAGGAGATAAATATATTATTAAGGATATTGAATATGGTAGCCTTAAAATATATCCAAGACCTGTAAAGCTGGTAATTGATGATAAGGGATCATATGTAGGTAAAAAGTTAAAAGCTTTGACCTATACCGTAACATCTTTGGATACATTTCCCATTGTAGAAGGCGACAATTTGGAAGAGTTGTTTGAATTGCAGACCGATGCCAACAGGAAAAAAGCAGGTAAATATGAAATTACATTGGTTAGCAATAATAGTAACTATGAATTTTGTTTTGAACCTGGAGTTTACACAGTATGGAAAGAAAAATCTCAGGCTACTACAGAAGAAACAGCAAATAATACCACTACAACAAATACTCTTGATAAAAGAGTTTTAGATCAACAGAGGGCAACAGCAGAAAAAGTAGTAGAAACAAATTATACAGTAGAGAGCTGGAATGAATTCAAAGCAGCATATGAAGCAGCAAAAGCAATGCCAGAAAACACTCAGCCTGAAGTAGATGCGAAAGCATTAGCAATATATAATGCAATCGGCAAACTGGTAGTAGCTACTAAAACAGATAACGAAAACCAAAATCAGGGTAGTGGAAATAATGAGAGCAGTGGAAATGACAGCGACAATGGCAACAACAATAATCAGGATAGCGGGAATAATAATGGCAACGATAATAATAAGCCTGCTATAAAAGATCCTCCAGAGGGAACAGAACAAAGCCCACCTACTCAAGGATCTACAGGAGGAACAGTACAATTACCTGGTGAAGGAACAGAACAAAAACCATCAGGAGATAATCAAACATCAGGGGAAAACAAAAATCCGGGTTTACCTGGAGAAGGAATAGATAAAAACCCATCAGAAGGTAATCCAACCACTGGAAATAATAATAATCCACCACCAATACCATCCGAAGGAAATGAACAAAAACCAATAGGAGGCAATCCGACTACTGGAAATAACAATCCTCCGCCCATCTTACCTGGTGAAGGGGGAGACAAAACTCCATCAGGAGATAATCAGACATAATAAAATAACTAATAAATAGCGTAATAGAATTAAAGATTGTTAACTAAAAAACTGTGAAGGTCTGCTTTCACAGTTTTTTAGTATATATAAAATAATAGTGGAATGCAAATTAGTATTTGATCTATAATGAATAGAAGTTATAATATATGAATTTATAAAATATGCAAAATGTATATATCATAAAAATTACAAATATTAATAAAATATTACGAAAAAGAGACAAAAATTACAAAATGAATTGACATTTTTATGTCAATTGTGGTATGATATATAGAGATACCTATTATCAAAAATAAATATAAAGGAGAGAAAAAAATGTTGAATATTAGGAAAAGACTAAACCAAATCATTGTTACAATGTTAGTAACAATAACAATGGTAGCTACCAGTTCTTTTGTGGTATTTGCAGTAACACAAGATAAAACGGTACCTACTATAAAAGCTAATCAAGAATCAGGTGAAACATTAGCTGGAAGCGAAATTAGTTTTACCATTCAAGACGATAGCCCTATACAATATGTATATTATGCATGGAATCGTCGTGTAAGTGGAGCACAGCCAATTATTCAAACTCTTGATGCAACACAAACTACATATCAATTTAAAACAAAAGTACCATCAGCATCAGGTGTGTACGAATTTAGTATTGCAGCAATGGATAACCAAGGTAACATTTCAACATGGATAAATATACCATATAATATAGTTACATCATTAACTGGTGTTAAGGATACTGAAGGACCAGACTTTTTATACAATATGCCAGATGAATATCCATATAATGATTCAACAATTTTACCAAATAGACCAATTACATTTAGTATGGAAGATCCATCAGGAATGTATTACATATCATATAAGTGGACAAGAGAATATGATCGTAATGATTATATAACAGGTGCTACACGTATATATGTGCAAAACAGATTATTATGATTGTCTCTGTAAAAAATGTTTTTGAGCATAGC
>CAMSMU010000053.1 GCA_947061115.1 uncultured Clostridium sp. | reverse complement strand
GTTTCTGTATCTGTTTTCTCTTGTCCTGTTATTTCTCCTATTGGCTTTTTATTTCCTACTCCATTTCCATCTAAACCTAAATTCTTTAATGTTTCATCATAAATATTGGCAAAACTTTGCATTTCACTTGCTTCATTTGTCTCTGCTTCTCTCCATGTATTTGCTGCATTTCTTGCTCTGCTAAATAGCCTATTATTTCCTACTGTTAAACTTATTGCTACTCCTGCCAATATTAATAATACGATTATTGTTACAACTAATGCTATTAATGTTATCCCTTTAGAATACCATTGGTCGCCCCTACAACCATTTTTTATATAATTTACATCTCTTAGCATTTAATTTATCCTCCTTTGTTCTTGCGTTCTATTTTACTTGCTTTTTTATATTTATACCATAACATTTTTTATTTTGCAATTATTCTTAATTTCTTATTTTGAATTTTCTTTTATTATTATTTCTATTATTTAATTTATTATTCTTTTGCTAAATATTGTTTTGTTGGGTAACTTATTGTCTCCCCTACAGCACTTTTTATTAAAATTTTATGAGTTTTACGCAATTTTCTATGATTTTATTTTTGAAGTTTTTACAACACTATATTTTATTTTTGCAATTTATCTATTTTTATATTTGGGATAAATTCTCCATCCCCATGTTCCTAAAAAGCCGCTTATTAAATTATTTTCTAATTCAATAAACGACTTTTTTACAAAACAACTAAAATATTATATTTATTTATAGAGCTTATTCAGAAAATTTATTTCTTTTTATCTGAAAGAAAATTGTTACAGCAGTATTTCGTCATAGCATGTAGTTCCTTCTATATACCTTGTATTTTCTAAATAATATCCTAATTCATCATCTAAATACCTCCACTTACTGACACTGTCTGCTGTCAGGCTCTGATCGTAGGGGTTATAATCAAAATTAGGCTCCACAATGTGTGTTTTTTTAGGTATGATAGATTCTAAATTGAGCCGAACTGTTTCCATGTTCTTATCTCCTTTCTTTTGCTCATAATTCAACAGTTGCTTTCTTAATATTATCACAAATACATATATTTTTCAAGATTTCATATACATGACGATTATTTCTATAGATTTTATTTATTATTATTGGGATAAATTCTTCGTTCCCGTGGTTCAAATTCAAATTTTGTCTAATTTTGACTATCATTAGTCCTTGCTAATTTATATATTCTATTGTACAATATTGTTGATAAGGAATGGTATTAATATGAATAATAAATTATATGATGGACAAAGATTAAATGATTTTCGTGAATTGGTTAATTTATATAAGACTAAATACAAGGATCTTACTGCTTTTGAATATAAAGCTTCTCCTGAAGATTCTAAATATATTAGTGTTAAATATAGTAAGTTTGCAGAAGATATTGAAAATTTAGCTTGCAGTCTATTAGAACAAAAATGTAAAAAAGTTGCACTAATTTCAAACAACAGATATGAATGGTGTGTGAGTTATTTAGCTATTACTACTGCTGGTCTTATTGTTGTTCCTTTAGATAAATCTTTACCTGATAATGAACTTAAAAGCTTACTTGTAAGAAGTGATGCTGATACTGTAATTTTTAGTAAAAAATATTTGGATTCTATATTATTTTCTAACTGCAATACTAAAATTTGTATGGATAAAGTAGATGATAATGATAACATTCTTTATTACTATTCTTTAATTGGAAATGGTGCCAATTTAGACCATTCTGAATATAACAAAATTTCAATAGATAATAAAAGTTTAAGTATTATTCTTTTTACTTCTGGAACTACCAGTAAATCAAAAGCTGTTATGCTTTCTCAATATGCAATTTGTATGGATATGTATGCATTAAGTCAAATGATAGATATAACTACTGATGATAAATTTTTATCTTTTTTGCCTTTGCACCATACTTTTGAAAGTACTTGTACATTTTTATTTGGTACTTCTTGTGGTATTAAAGTAGCGTTTTGTGATGGATTAAAATATATTCAAAAGAATTTAGTTGAATACAAAGTTACTGGTTTTGTTTGTGTTCCTCTTATGTTAGAGGTTATGTATAGAAAAATATTGAAAACTATTAATGTTCAAAATAAAACGCTATTGGTTAATATAATGAGATTTTTGTTTAGATCTAGCAATATTAATACTAAGAGAAAAGTTTTTAAGTCTATAATAGATGGTTTTGGAGGTAAGCTAAAAACTATTATTTCTGGTGGTGCTCCTATAGATAAGGCTACTATTAAAGGATATAATGATTTTGGATTTGATGTTCATCAAGGATATGGTCTTACTGAGACTGCTCCTGTTATTGCTGGCGAAAATATTTTTAATAAAAGAATAGGTTCAGTTGGTTTCCCTTTACCTGGAATTGAAATAAAAGTAGATAATCCTGATTTAAATGGAATCGGCGAACTTATTGTAAAAACTCCTACAATTATGTTAGGATATGCTGATAATGAAATAGAAACAGATAAAGTAATAAAAGATGATTATTTTTATACTGGTGATTTAGGTTATATAGATAAGGATGGTTTTGTATTTATTACTGGTAGAAAAAAAGACATGATAGTTTTAAAAAATGGTAAGAAGATTTTTCCTGAAGAATTAGAAACTTTAATTAATAAGTTACCTTATGTTACTGAGAGTATGGTTTTTGGATCTTTAGATAATACTAAATCAGATAGAAATGTTGATATTAACCTTTGTGCAAAAATAATTTATGATAAAGATGAATTAATTAAAGTATTTCCTAAGATAAATGAAAATGAGTATCATAATATTATTTGGAATGATATTAAAAATAAAATAAATAAACAAATGCCAGCATATAAATATATCAGAAGTATTATTATTTCTACAGATCCTCTTATAAAAACTACTACTCAGAAGATTAAAAGAAATGAAGAAATTAAAAAGATGAAATAATTTTTAATAGAGGCGATTAATAATCGCCCTATAGTCGTTTATATTATATTTTATTTTTACAATTTATCTATATTTGGGATAAATTCTCCGTCCCTAATTCTTACAATTTACTCTCTTCCTAATATATGTTTTCTTGTTATTTCAAGTAATCCTAATTTTGTAAATTCCATTACTTGTACTTTTGATCTATCATTTTTTAAACATTCTATTATATATTTTCTTACATACTGTCTATCTTCTTCGTTTTCCATATCAATATAATCAATTATGATTATACCTCCCATGTCTCTTAATCTTATTTGTTTTGCAATTTCTTTACTTGCTTCTAAATTAACTTTAAGTACTGTTTTTTCCAATTCATTTTTTCCAGTGAATTTGCCTGAGTTTACATCTATTGCAGTTAATGCTTCTGTTTTGTCTATTGTTATAAATCCTCCACATTTAAGCCATATTTTTCTATTTAAGTTTATTTTATTTGCATCAAACATTTCAAGGCAATTTGGTATTACTTCTATTTTATCTTTTATATTGCTATATTGTTTTAGAATACTTATATCATTTATATATATTTTTTCTAAATTATTTTGTGATAAGTCTGTAATTATTTTTCCTATAATTCCACCATTATCAAATATTTTTATTGGAGCTATATTTTTTTGTTTGCTTGCCTTTTTTTCTATTTCATTCCATATATGTATTAATTTTGTTATTTCTTCTTCTATTTCCGCTTCTTGTCTATTTTCTGCAACTGTTCTTATAATAGCACCATAATTCTTTGGTAACAATTTTTCTACAATATTTTTTAGTCTTTCTTTCTCTATTTTGTCCTCTATTTTTTGTGATACTGTAACAAAATTGCAAAATGGCATTAGTATTACTAAATTTCCATTGATTTTTATATCTTTAGTAACTCTAGGACCTTTTTGCTCGTTGCAATCTCTTTTTACTTGAACTAATATTTCATCTCCAGATTTTATTATTTTAGATATATCTATTTTTGATGTATCCTTATATATGTTACCTGTAATATTGCTTTCTTTTGGTAGTAAATCTTTTATATGTATTAAAGAGTTTTTATTTTCTCCAATGTCTATAAAAGCTGATTCCATTCCAGAAATAATATTTTTAACTTTTCCTAAATAAATATCTCCTTCTAGCCTTTTTTCTTGTTGGTTTTCTTCGTATATTTCTACTACTTCTCCGTCTTTTACTACCACAACTGTTATAAGATTATTGCTTTTATTTATTAATATATTATACAAATTAATTTCCTCTCTAATTATATTTATTCATTGCACTATCTACATTATTTGTAATAACTTCTTCTATAGCTTTTGCAGCTTTTTGTATTGCTGGAACTAATTCATTATATTGATCATCATTTAATTTTTGTAACACATAAGGTATTAAAAGTTCTTTAAATTCTGGCATTCCTGTTCCAATTCTTATATGTGTAAAATTTTCTGTTCCTAAATGGCTTATTACAGATTTCATACCATTATGTGTTCCTGCTCCACCTTTTTTTCTGATTTTTACTTTTCCTACATCTAAATCTATGTCATCATATATAACTATTATATCTTCACTTTTTATCTTATAATAATTTACTATTTTTTCAATACTTATGCCACTTTCATTCATATATGTTTGTGGTTTTAAAAGTATTACCTTTTGTTTTTCTATTTCTCCTAATCCATATAAACCATCAAATCCACTTTTTGTAACATTAATGTTATATTTTTCAGATAACATATTTACTGCATCAAATCCCATGTTATGCCTTGTTCTGCTGTAATCTGGCTCTGGATTACCTAATCCTACTATTAAATACATGATTTCCTCCATTTATATCACATTATTTTCACAGGCTCTAATAAGTCTGTTCATTATTCCTAAACCTAATCCATCTCTTTTTGTCCCTTGAATAATAATTAGTTTGGTATTCTTTTTGTCTGCTTCTCTTAATGCAGAAAATATATTTTTAGCTATCTCATTAAGATTTTGTTTACTTCCTATATCTATATATTTATCTGTATTAATATATTTTATATCTTCACTAAATCCTATTACACACACATTTTCATTTTCTGATATTAGTTTATTTATTTTTTCTATTTGATTTTCTCCTTCTACTAACACACATTTTGTTTTTGGTGCGTAATGTTTATATTTCATTCCTGGACTTTCTACTTTTTCATTATTATCTACTGTTTTAAATAAATTATCACTTAAGGCTACTTTTCCTACTACTTTTTGTATATCTTCTTTTGTAACAAATCCTGGTCTTAGTATTGTAGGTACACCATTTATGACTTTTACTACTGTTGATTCTATTCCTATTTGACATTTTCCTCCATTTATAACACAGTCAACTTTATCTTTTAATTCTTCTAATACATCTTCTATACATGTTCCACTAGGTTTTCCTGATACATTTGCACTAGGTATTGCAAGTGGAATATTGCATTTGCTTATTAATTCATTAATTATTCTATTGCTTGGCATTCTAACACCTATTGTATTTCCTCCAGCTGATGCAGTATTACATATGACATTATTATTTTCTAAAATTATTGTAAAAGGACCTGGCATAAATGCTTCTATCAATTTTTTTTCTATTTCTGATATATTTTTAGTTAAACTTTTTATCATTTCTTTGCTTGAAACATGTGCAATTAGTGGATTATCTTGCTCTCTACCTTTTGCTATAAATATTTTCTTACATGCTTCGTCTGAAATGGCACTCGCTGCTATTCCATATACTGTTTCTGTTGGAACTAAAGCTATACCTCCTGATTTTATTATATCTGCTACTTTATTTATTTCTGTTTCATTTATCTCTTTTGTCCAATCAAAATATTCCAATTTTATTACATCTCCTTCTTAAATATATAGTATCTATCCTCCATACCTTATACTTCTATATTCTATTTTCATTAATATTTTCCATACTGGATCTTGTAATGGGTACATTCTATGTAAAGCATATAAATCTAATTCATTACTATGATTTATTTTATTATCTGTTAAGTTTTGTATTATTCCATTATCTTTTAAAAGTTTTGATCCTTCACTACTATATAGTCCATATGGATATGTAAATATTTTTGTCACACTATGACCTAATTCTTTTTCTATCTGTTTTAGTGATTCATTTACATCTAATAGCAAATCTTCTGGTTTATATCCATCATATTCATCATGTTTCATGCTATGAGAATATATTCCTACTACACTACTTTTGTCCATTTCTCTTGCTGCATCCCAATTATAATATCCATCTGTTCCTACATTATTATTTATAACAAAGCTTGTAATTGGAATATTATTTTCTTTTGCAAATGGGTATGCATATTTATACACTCCATTATATCCATCATCAAATGTTATAAGGAAACTCTTTTTGTACAATTCTTTTTCTCCCTTACTATATGCAATTAAGTCCTCATATGATATTGGTCTATATCCTAAACTAATCAGTCCATTTATTTGTTTTTTAAATTTATCAAGAGTAGTTTGCATATAGTCATATTCTACTTCATCTTCTGTCATAACAATATCATGATAAACAAATATAGGAATTTGTAAATTTTTTTCTCCTATTTTATACTGATTATTTATTGTTAATCTATCATAAGCTATAAATCCTACTATTACTAAAAGTATTATTAATATCACGCTTATAAGTATTTTATTAATCTTTTTCATTATCTTTCCTCTCCATAATTTCATCTAATATTTCTTGATTAGGCTTTTTTCCTACATAAAAATAATTGTTTTCTTTAAATTTTGGATTAAATCTACATATTGTTTTATATTCGCAATAACTGCAAGGTGTCTTTTTTTCATTAATTATATAATATGGTTTTATATTAATCTGTCCTTCTAATATCTCTTTGGATATTTGTTTAATTAATTTTATAGTATATTTTTGCAAACTTTCAAATTCATCTTTTGTTACTGTTTTTGAATTTTTATAATTTATTTCTCCACTTGCATTTAATTCTACTGGTATTACTTCTGATTTTCCAGTTTCTAATTTATTATCCATTGCTTTTACTACATTTACATCAGCTAATACTAATCCATTCATTTTATAATTTTTTCTAATTATTTCTTCTACTTCTTCTTTTGTTAGCTGTTTATGACTATTTACAAGTTTTGGTTCAAGTAATGTAAAATATAGTGCTCCTGCTGGATTTACATCTTCATTTTGAACAATTGCATCTACATATGTTAAAAGTTGTAGTTGAAGTCCTGATATTACTTTATTTAATTCTATATCTTTTGTAGAAGATTTATAGTCAATTATTCTTATATATTTCCCATTAGGCAATTTTGCAATATCTATTCTATCTATTTTTCCAGTAATGGAAACTCTTTTTCCATTATCTAATTCCATTTCTATTGGTGGATAATCTTTATCTCCAAAACTGGCTTCTGTCTTCAGTACATCAAAATCACTATTTTTTAAACTTTGTATTATATATTTAACAGATATATAAATTACTTTTTTAAGTCTTCTAACTAGTATTCTATATTTAGCTGTTAATGTAAATATATGATTTCTAGGAAGTGAAAGTTTTTCTTCTATTATTTTATCTAAAATATCTTTTAGTTCGTTATCCTCTATTTCTTTAACATTTTCTACTTCTTTGAAAAATGTATCTATTACATCATGCATGAATGATCCTGTGTCTATTGGTTTTATATCCATTTTTTCTTTATCTGAAATTTTTAATGCGTATTTCAAGTAATATGAGAATGCACAAGTTTTATAACTTTCTAGCTTAGATACTGAAGTATTGAGAGTATTTCCATATAATTTTTGTATATTTTCCTTATTTATATTTTCTGGAATATTTGTATAGTCTAATCCTTCTAATGCTCTATCTAATTTATATGACCAGTCCTCATTGTTTTTGTACCATCTATATACTTCATACCATTTTTCGTTCATATTATCTATATTTTCTAGTAAATTACTAAATGTTACTTGTTTTGTTAAAATGTTGTCATTTACATATTGTTTTTCAGTTATTTTTGGAAAAATCTTTTTTATTCTAGAAATCATTGTAGATTTTCTAAGTGCTTTATCGTCTACATCAGCTAATGAGTATGATATATATAGTTTTTCTTCTGATGTAGAAAATGTTTTATATATATTAAAGTTCTCTTCGTACATTTTTTGTATTGTGCCTTTTGCTATCTCCAAACCTTCTAATTTTAAAGTTTCTCTATCATTATCATTGAAAAATCCTTCACTGCTAGGTACACTTGGAAATGATCCATCATTTACCCCTATTATAAACATTGCTCTTATTTTATGTGTTTTACTT
>CAMSMU010000052.1 GCA_947061115.1 uncultured Clostridium sp. | reverse complement strand
AAAAATATAAAAAAATTCTCAAAAAAAGTGTCCAAAAACTTGACATAGATCCAATTCGAGATATAAAATTAATGCCAGAAAAATATCAAAAGTAACTGCAAAATTACTATTTTTATCTTAATATATAAGTATAAATATGAATTAATGTTAGGAGAATAAAAATATGAAAGTATTAATAGGAACCAAAAATAATGGAAAAATAGAAGGTGCAAGAAAAGCATTGTTAAATTATTTTGATGATGTAGAAATATTAGGAATATCAATAGAATCAGATGTAAGTGAACAACCTGTAAATGATGAAATATATACTGGAGCAAAGAATAGAGTAAAAAATTTAAAAGAATATGCAAAGAAAAACAATATTGAAGCAGATCTATATTTAGGAATAGAAAGCGGAATTAATAATTCTTTAGGTAGATGGATGATTACAAATATTGCAATAATTGAAGATAATAATAATTTTGAAAGTTATGGTGCAAGTCCATCTTTTCCAGTACCAGATAGATTAGTCCAGGATGTTATAAATACAGATTTAAGTCAAGTTATGAATAAGATATTCGAGGAAGATGATGAAAGACATAATAAAGGAGGAGGAATACAGTTATTAACTCATGATAAAGTATCAAGGATAGATTTAACTGAGATTGCCTTTATTATGGCTTTAACAAAGTACATTAATACTAATTGGAATTAATTTAAATAATATATATTAAGAAAGGATTATAAAATTATGAAAATTACAAAATTTCCACAATCATGTTTATTAATAGAAAGCAAAGAAAGGAAAATATTAGTAGATCCAGGAAAATTAAAATATAAAGAAGAATATTTTGATATATGGAATAATGTAGATATTATATTAATAACACATAGACATTCAGATCATTGCAATACAGAAGTATTAGAGAAGCTAAACAAAAATATTAAAATATATTCTACAAAAGAAGTACAAGATGCAAATGAGAGTTTAAGTATAAATGTTGTGAAAGAAAATGACATAATTGAATTAGATAATATAAAAATAGAAGTAGTACATGCTATACATGGATATCAACCATTATTAAAAGATGTAAATGAAATACATGAAAATGTAGGTTACATTATTGATGATGGAGAAAATAGATTATATACAACAAGTGATACAATTTGCTTTAGAAATGATTATAAAGCAGATATATTATGCATTCCTGTAACAGGACATGGACTAACCATGTCAGCGTTTGAAGCTGCTTTATATTCTAAAGAAGTAGGAGCAACACTAACAATACCAATTCATATGGATAATCCAGCTTTTCCTCCAGATTTTAAATATATTGAAGAGATGTTTAAAAAATACAAAGTAGAATATGAGATATTAGAAAATGATGAAACAATAGAAATAGAATAATGATTTTATAAAAATTGTAGTATATATAAAAACAATTGGAGAATAATAATGGAAAATATAAATTACAATAATTTAAATAAGATGATAAAATATATAGAAAATAATTTAGTAAATGAAATCAGTATGGATGAATTATCTAAAATAGTTGGAATTTCAACAAACTCATTACAAAGAATATTTGCCTTTATAACAGGTATAACAATTACAGAATACATAAAAAGAAGAAGATTAAGTAAGGCATTTGAAGAAATAAAAAATACTAATATAAAAATAGTTGATGTAGCAATAAAATATCAATATAATTCAACAATTGCTTTTGATAGAGCTTTTAAAAAGGCATTTGGAGTAACTCCAATTGAATGCAGAGAAACAAATTATATATTTAAATACTTTCCAATTATTACATTTCAAAATGAAATAAAATATAATCTATCAAAATATGAAATAAAATACCTAGATAAAACTGAAATTTATTATTATAAAACACAAACAAATAATAAAGTAGATTTATTATATAAAATAAGGGAGTTGTACAAAAATTTAAAAGAAAGTGGTGTACATGACAAATTAAAAGAAGAAGAACAGTATGCATTATCAGGACATAAAAATGGAGAATATTATTATATAGTTGGAAGTAAAACGAAGTATAGTTCTAATAATAAAATAACAATTCCAGAAGGAAAATATGCTGTATTTGAAGTTGGAAGCAGAGAACAAAAAGAAATTGTAAAATGCAAAAAGTTAATATGTTCAGATTGGATTAAATCAACTAATATAAATATAGATAACTATTTTGATGTAGAATATTATAAAGGTAATAATTGTTATATATATTTACCAATAAAAAGTATAAACAAATTTTGAAATTAATTTGTTTATACTTTTTATTTGATTAATGATATTCTAAAAAAAGCATATTTAGGAGGTATTATGGAAGAAGAATATAAAATAAAAGGAATAGAAAAAATATTCGAAAAAGTAGATAGTAAACAACTAGCAAGATTTTATGAGGTTGATATTGATTCAAATTTTAAAGAGGTTATAACACAAGATTTTAGAAAAAGAGGTATACCTAATAATTCAGAAATAGCATTATATGCTACTCTCACAGAAGAGGAGTTAATAGAAAGACAAAAAGAAGGTAAAATAAGATCAGGTGCAATAGACTTAGCATCAGAATTTTATGAAAATGATGAAAGAAAAAGAGCATTATATGGAATTAATTATCCAATAAAAGGACAAGCTTTTTATAATATATTATTTTTTGCTGTTGATGAACCAATAAAGGAATCTACAATTAATGATTATAGAATATCAGCAGGTTATTTTTGCGGTGGTGCACATTTTAATGGTTTATTAATGGGAAACAAATTTTATGAAGAACATGAAGAAGAAATAAATAAAAATTATAGAGATAATAAAGAAAATAACGAAAATATACATACAATAGATGAATATGTAGAAAATTTTATGAATGAATATGAGAATGTTGAAACTATATATGGGTATGGACCAAAAGAAGAGTACAAAGAGACAGATAAAATAAGAGAAAATAAAGAAAAAGCTGAAAGATTAATTCTAGATATGACAGGTAAAAGTAGTATGGAAGAAGTAAGTTTAAATGAATTTATTAAGTTAAAAAGAACTTTAGAAACAAAAGATAGAGAATTAAAAGAAAAGTTTGCAGAAAAATATGCAGAAAAAAAAGATAGAAATTAACAAAGGAAATTAATTATGAATAAAATTATAAGTTTTATAAAGAGCATATTTAAGAAAAAGCCTCTTACATTAAATGAGGGTAATTTGCAAGTAGAAAAAACAGATGTAAAAGAGGACTTTTTAAATAATATTAAGATTGATAATAGTGAGAACAATGAAATTTTATTACAAATAAAATTAGAGCAAGGTATTATAAACGAAAATAATTTAAGTAGTGACGAAATAAATAAATTAAAAAGTTTGTATTATAATCAAATTATAGATTTAGTGACTTCAATAAATAAAAATAGAGCTAAATTAGGGAAAAGTGAAAATTAATTTTTTCTTGTATAAAATAAATAAACAAAAAATATAGACTTAATAAATAAAATCATATATAATTTCAAAAATAATAATTTTGTTTGAGGAGTTAAAATGATTGATTTAGATAATTGCAAAAAAGTTTTTAAAGAATATTTAAAAGATTATGACGTAAACAAGGGAGAAATTAAATTAAAAATTGTGCATACATATGGTGTAATAGATAAAAGCGAATTAATTGCAAAAAATTTAAAATTAAGTAATGAGCAAATTGAACTTGCTAAATTAATTGGCCTATTACATGACATAGGACGATTTGAACAAAGACAAAAATTTAAAGAATTTGAAGATTTTAAATCTATGAATCATGCAGAATATGGTGTAAAAGTTTTATTTGAAGATGGGTGGATTAGAAAGTTTATAAAAGAAGATAAATATGATGATATAATTTATAAAGCAATTATAAATCATAATAAGTATAAAATAGAAGAGGGTCTAAATGAAGAAGAATTATTACAAGCTAAAATTATTCGTGATGCAGATAAATTAGATAACTTTAGAGTAAAAAATACTGAATATTTAGGAAATATGTTTAATTACAATCCAGAAACTATTAATTATGAAACTATATCACCTAAAGTTTATGAAACTTTTTTAAATCGTAAACAAATTAATGTAAAAGATAGAATAACACAAATAGATATTTGGATATCTTTTATTGCATTTATATTTGACCTGAATTTTAAAATATCATTTAAATATATTGCAGATAATAATTATATTAATAAGTCGATAGATAGAATAGAATATAAAAACAGTGACACTAAAATAAAGATTGAAGAGATTAGAAAATGTGCAAATGAATATATTAAAGAAATGCTATAAATTACTTATAGCATTTCTTGCTAATTCATCACATTTATTATTGTATTCATTATCGGCGTGACCTTTAACTTTATGGAAACTAACTTTATGTATTTTAGTTAAATTATATAATTCTTCCCAAAGTTCCTTATTTTTTACTGGATCATTAGAAGCAGTTTTCCAACCTTTTTTTATCCAATTATAAATCCAACCTTGATTAAAACAATTTACTACATAGGCACTATCACTATATAAATCTACCTCACATGGAAATTTTAATGCCTTTAAGCCTTCTATAACAGCAGTAATTTCCATAATATTATTTGTAGTGTCTCTTTTTCCACCAGAAAGTTCTTTATTATTATTATTATAAATCAAAATACATCCCCAGCCACCAGGACCAGGATTCCCTGAACATGCTCCATCTGTATAGATCGAAACTTTTTCCATATAAAAAACCTCCATAGATATTGTCAAAAATTTAAGTTTATGATATTATAACAATAAATTACAAAAGATACAATAGGGGGTATTAATGTGGGTAAAGTTGTAGGAATTATTGCAGAATATAATCCATTTCATAATGGACATGTATATCATATACAAAATAGTAAGGAAAAAACAGGAGCAGAGTATGTAGTAGCTGTTATTACAGGTAACTTTACTCAAAGAGGTAATACATCCATAATAGATAAATGGGAAAAGGCCAAAATGGCAATAAGCGGAGGAGCAGATTTAGTAATTGAACTTCCAGTAATATATAGTATTTCAAGTGCTGAAAATTTTGCTAATGGAGCTGTAAAAGTATTAGATACATTAGGCATAGTTAATTCAGTATCTTTTGGGATGGAAGCAAATGACTTATCAACTTTAAATAATATTGCTAACGTCTTATACAATGAACCTCCAGAATATATAAGTATACTTCAACATGAACTTCAAAAGGGAATATCATATCCTAAAGCAAGGGACAATGCAATAATGATGTATTTAAATGATATAAAAAGGTATGCAAATGTATTAAAAGGCTCTAATAATATTTTAGCAATAGAATACTTAAAAGCACTAAAAAATCAAAAAAGTAATTTGATTCCTATAGGTGTTAAAAGAGAAAAAGTGTATTATAATAGTACAAAAATAATAGATGAATTTGCTAGCAGTACAGGAATAAGAAGTTTATTATTACAAAACCAAATAGATGAAATTAGAAAAGTAGTACCACCAGATACTTTTGGTATTTTACTTAATAATTTAAAAGAAGGTACTTATGTTCTAGATTTGACAGCATACAATTATGAAATTATATATAAATTAAGAACAATGTCATTAAAAGATATAGAAAATTTACCAGATGTTAATGAAGGACTAGAGCATGCAATAAAAGATGCAGTAAATAAAACAAACAATGTAATAGATTTAATAAATAGTATAAAATCTAAAAGATATACACAAACTAGAATTCAGAGAATATTATTGTATGCATTATTAGATATTACAAAAAAAGATATAGAAACATCAAAGACAACAGCACCATATATTAGAGTGTTAGGAAGTTCTGAAAAAGGAAAAAAACTATTATCACAAATTAGCCCTAAAGCAAAAGTAATAACATCACTTAAGAAATTTGAAGAAAAAAATAAAAATTTAGGAAAATTATCAAGATTAATAGAAATAGATAAAAGAGCAACAGATGTTTATACTATAGGTTATAGAAGTAATTCAAAAGCAAACCTTGATTATACAAAAAATCTAATATTACAATAGTATTTCTAAAATATTAAGTTTTGATTACTGTAATTGAAAAAAGAGATGTATTGCAATATAATTTTACAAAAGAGGAGGTTATGCAATGGAAGGAGAAACTTTTGCATCTTATATGCTAAGTGAAACAGATTGGTCTAAAAAGTTAGAAATAATGTATTATTTAAAAAAAAGAATAGATATATTTTATGATAATACAGTTATTTTCAAAGCACTTATAACAAAACAATTTTTAGATTACCTAAAAGAGTACTATCCTGAAATTAACTTTGATGAAAATATAATTATATCAGCAAGACTTCTTTGTGATTGTATGAAGAAAGAAAATTCTACTGATTTAGAAGATATAAAAAATTATGCTAAAAATGGAGCAGAATATTTATCAAAATTAGGATTTAGCAATGATTTCTGCAAGATTTGTGAAGGAGTAAACAGATATACAATTACAGAAAATAGACCTCCAGAAAGTGATATATTAGAACTTTCAGATCAATTTGGAGGAATGCTCTTAGATAGACCAGAAAGAATTGGTTTTAAGCCAGATGAGGCTCTTGTTTTACTTCAATTTAGAAATTTAAAAGACAAAGAAAACAAATATATTAATGAATTTGTTGAATTTGTAAATTATATGCAAAAAATAGAAGTATAGGAGGCTAAAGATGAATCTAATTGAATATGATGCAAAACAATATAATGATATGGCAACAGGCGATGTAAGGAGAGGAACAGATACCGCATTAACAACTTATGAAATAGTAGAACAAGCAAAAAACAACTATAAATCAAGACAATATAGTGATAAAGATCAAGATATAGAAGAAATAACATTAGGAATACTAGATGGAATAAAAAAAGATGTTCAAGGAAGACCAACAATGGGAGAAGTAGAAGAATCACCAGACCTATATATAGAAGATAGATAAATTAGAAAATAATTAAAATTAGGTTTCGATTGTATTGGCGATTGATATTCGCTTATATAACGAAACCACTTTTTAGTAAAAGGAGTAGTAATTATGAATGAAATATTTGCAGATTTACATGTACACATAGGAAGAAGTGAAAATGGAAAACCAATAAAGATAACAGCAGCAAGATCTTTAAATTTTGCTAATATTGCAAAAGAATGTTTTGAAAGAAAAGGAATAGATGTAGTAGGAATTATAGACTGTGCATCGCCATATGTAATAGAGGATATAGAAAATTTTCTGAAGTCAGGTGATGCGTATGAAATAAAAGATGGAGGCATTATATATAAAGATAAAATTTGCATAATTTTAGGAAGTGAAGTAGAAACAACAGAAATTAGAGAAGATGGAAGAAGAGGATCTGCGCATAATGTATGTTATTTTCCTACATTAAAAGATATAAAAGGATTTTCAAAAGAAATGTCTAATCATATTCATAATATAACTCTAAGTACACAAAAGTCAGATTTATCAGGATATGAACTAATAGACATTGTAGAAAAATATAATGGAGTATTAATACCAGCACATATTTTTACGCCATATAAAAGCTATTATGGAAATTGCACAGAAAGAATAAAGAGAATATTTAAGGAGAAATATGATAAGATTTTTGCAGTAGAATTAGGTTTAAGTGCAGATACATATATAGCAGATGAAATTAAAGAACTTGAAAATAAAAATTTTATAACTAATTCAGATGCACATTCATTACCAAAAATAGCTAGAGAATATAATAAACTTTTAGTAGATACAATTAGCTTTAAAGAAATAATAAAAGCAATAAAAATGGAAGATGGTAGAAAAATAATTGCTAATTATGGTTTAGATCCTAAATTAGGTAAATACAATAGAAGCTTTTGTGAAGATTGTAATTCATCAATTGAAACACCTCCACCAGCAACAGTGTGCGATAAATGTGGAGGAACAAACATAACTATGGGGGTTTTTGATAGAATTGAGGTAATTAAAGATCAAGATTCAAAAAGTCCGAATTTTAGACCAAAGTATAATTATCAGGTTCCATTACAATTTATACCAGGAGTGGGACAAAAAACAATAGAAAGGCTATTAGACAATTTCGGAACCGAAATGACAATATTACATAAAATTTCAAAAGACGATATTGAAGCAGTTGTAGGAGCAAAGCAAGCTGAAATTATTGATGGAGCTAGAAGTGGAAAAGCACATATACACGCAGGAGGAGGCGGAGTATATGGAAAAGTAGAAGTTCCAAATTTAGTATAAAAAATTAATATAAAAGATTAACATATTTTCTTCTTTTATTGAATAGATATTATGTATTAGGAGGAAGTATGAAAAAATTCGCAGAAGTAATACAAGAACATATAAGTAAAAATATAAAAACATATACAATTTTAATCATTATTTTCTTATTAGGGCTTATATTAGGAATAATATCAATAAACAATTTAAGTGATATTGAACAAACAGAACTAACAAACTATATAAACACTTTTATTACAGATGTAAAAGATAATGCTAAAATTGACTATTTACAACTTTTAAAAACATCATTTTCTAATAATCTAATAACTGTATTAATTTTATGGTTTATGAGTTCTACAGTAATAGGAATTCCTATAGTATATGGAGAAATTGGTTACAAAGGATTTTGCTTAGGATATACAATTTCAGGAGTAATAATAGCATTAGGAACAGGAAAAGGAATAGCATTTGTAGT
>CAMSMU010000051.1 GCA_947061115.1 uncultured Clostridium sp. | reverse complement strand
TCTCCTGGTCTTACTTCTGCACCTATTCTTATGATACCATCTTCATCTAAGTCTTTTAAACTATCTTCACCAACGTTTGGTATATCTCTTGTTATTTCTTCTGGACCTAACTTAGTATCACGACATTCACAATCATATTCTTCTATATGTATTGATGTATATACATCTTCTTTTACCAATCTTTCACTAATTAATACAGCATCCTCGAAGTTATATCCTTCCCATGTTGAGAAAGCAATTAAAACATTTCTTCCTAATGCCATTTCTCCATTTTCTGTTGATGGTCCATCTGCAATTGTTTCACCTTTTTTAACCTCTTCACCAACTTCAACTATTGGTCTTTGATTGATACATGTTCCACCATTTGTTCTTTTGAATTTTAATAGCTTATATCTATTTATTTCATTTTTACTATTTCTAATTTGTATTTCATCACCAGTTACTTTTTCTACTACTCCATCTTCTCTTGCTACTACTGTTATTCCTGAGTCTTTTGCTGCTCTATATTCCATACCAGTTCCAACTATTGGTGCTTCTGGTTTTAGTAATGGTACTGCTTGACGTTGCATGTTTGAACCCATTAAAGATCTCTTAACATCGTCATGCTCTAAGAATGGTATCATTGCTGCTGCAACTGATACTAATTCTTTTGGTGATATTTCTACATAGTCTACTTGATCTGCTGAAACTTCTTTTATTTCTGTTACTTGTCTTACTTTTATTCTTGAATTTATAAACTTACCATTTTTATCAACAGGCTCAGACGCTTGGGCTATTATATATTTATCTTCTTCATCTGCTGATAAGAAGTCTACTTCATCTGTAAGTTTTCCTGTTTTCTTATCTATTTTTCTATAAGGTGCTTCTATAAATCCATATTGATTGATCCTTGCAAATGATGAAAGTGCAGATATTAAACCTATATTAGGTCCTTCTGGTGATTCTACAGGGCATAGCCTACCATAATGTGTATAATGTATATCTCTAACCTCGAAACCTGCTCTTTCCCTAGTTAGTCCTCCAGGCCCTAATGCTGAAATTCTTCTTTTATGTGTTAATTCTGATAATGGATTAGTTTGATCCATGAATTGTGATAATTGTGAACTTCCAAAGAATTCTCTAATTGCTGAAGATATAGGTTTTGTATTAATTAATGCTTGTGGTGTTATTGAGTCTAAGTCTTGTATTGTCATTCTTTCACGTACTACTCTTTCAAGTCTTGCCAAACCTATTCTAAATTGGTTTTGCAATAATTCTCCAACACATCTAATACGTCTATTACCTAAATGGTCAATATCATCTATAGTTCCTATTCCATGACATAAGTTAAGTAAATAACTTATTGATGCTATAATATCTCCATTTGTAATATTTTTTGGTATTAATTCTTCTATTCTTTCTTTTATAACATCATGTAATTTGCTTTCTTCTGTTGTATCTAAAATAGATTTTAATACATCATAATTTACTAATTCTGTTATATGTAAATCGCTTAGGTCAACATTTACAAAGCTTTTAATATCTACTGTTCCATTACCTATTACTGTAACTTTTGAATCTCCAACTCTAACATTTACACTGTTTATTCCTGAATTTTGAATTTGTTTTGCTACTTCTTCTTTTATTATTTGGTCTTTTTCAACAAATATTTCTCCTGTTTCTGCATCTGAAATAGTATCATATGCAATTTGACCTGTTATTCTTGTACTAAGACTTAATTTATTGTCAAATTTATGTCTTCCTACTTTTGCTAAATCATATCTTTTTGGATCAAAGAATAATCTATCAAATAAAGTTCTTGCTGCATCTACTGTTGGTAATTCTCCTGGTCTTAATTTCTTGTATATTTCTATAATAGCTTCTTCTGGTTTTTTTATTGGATCTTTTTCTAATGTCGCTTTTAATAGAGTTTCTTCACCAAATAATTCTAATATTTGATTATCTTTTTCAATACCTATTGCTCTTAATAAGGTTGTTACTGGTATTTTTCTAGTTCTATCTACTCTTACATAAAATATATCATTATTATCTACTTCATATTCTAACCATGCACCTCTTAAAGGCATTACTGTTGAAGTAAATAATTTTTTACCTGTTTTTGGATCCATTGTATATGCATAATAGCAACTTGGTGAACGTACTAACTGACTTACAACAACCCTCTCAGCACCATTTATTATAAATGTACCTGTATCTGTCATAATTGGAAAATCGCCAAGATATATTTCTTGCTCTTTAATTTCTCCTGTTTCACGATTAAATAATCTTACTTTTACATGTAATTTAGTTGAATATGTAGCATCTCTTTCTTTGGCCTCTTCTAAAGTGTATTTAGGATTTTCATCCATACGATATTCTAAAAATTCTAATACTAAATTTTCTGAATAATCTACTATTGGAGATATATCTTTTAATACTTCTCCTAATCCTTCGTTAATAAACCAATCATATGAGTCTTTTTGCACTTTTATTAAATTAGGCATTTCAATAAAATCTCCTATTTTTGAAAAAGACTTTCTTGTGGTTTTTTCGTGTTTTACATCTGTAACTTTTACCAAAGTTAATCCCCCCTAAATAAATTTAAGCAGATTCTTGTTAATAATATACTTATCTAAAAGTTCTTCTTGAAATATATTTATTATATAAGATTTAGCTCCTGCTCTCTAACCAAATTACTTATATATACAATATATTCAATTCTTCTTTTTCGATAATTTACATAAATACAATCAAAAGGCAAAAGAAAGGTAAATCGACTTTGATGCCGATTACACCTTTCTAGTATTTATTTTGTTATTTGATTTTTAACAAATTTATCATCTATTAGCCCTCTAGATCTTATTTCCGTACATTTATATATACTTTTTCTATTATATATTTTTTTATATAGCTTGTCAATATATTTTTGGAAATTTCTAGCTTAAATTTTTCATAATGATTATTGATCAAGAGGAACTACTGGACACATCCAAATAGTATTATTATAGCGGTCATTAGTAATACAATTTCCATATCCGATCGCAAATAGTATATTAGTACCGCCATCAGCTGAAACAGAAGCAGAAGGTGAAGCTAAACACCAAGTTTTCCTTACATTCATAAATATATTGTCTGGTCCTGCTTCTATTGTATTATTATCTGTCCAATACCCTGAGTTTGCATATTCTCCATTTGCTCCTACTGAATAACCATTTGCGTCTTCTACTTTATTTATTAATGTTGTTGAATTTTCATCATTATCTTTCCATTGATTAAACGCTTTCATATACATTCCTACACTTGGACTTCCTATAGCATAACTTGAATTATTAGTTTTATATTCATTCCATACTTCTGGATCACAAAGCCA
This sequence comes from uncultured Clostridium sp., assembly GCA_947061115.1. Taxonomy (GTDB): domain Bacteria; phylum Bacillota; class Clostridia; order TANB77; family CAG-508; genus CAG-793. The sequence continues at coordinate 5,725 of CAMSMU010000051.1, read as the reverse complement.
TACACATGCTTTTTCATTTTCATTATCTATTATATTATAACTTGAGTCTGCCCATTTTTTGTTCATCTTTTTCATCATTTGTACTGCTGTATCTATATCTTCTGTTTTTGTAATTAGTGTTAATTCTATTTTAGCATCTTCATTATAATCTCTTTTTAAATATAATGTTTTTTCTCTTCCAAAATATCCTTCTTCATCATAGTAAAATACTCTCCATGTTCCTCCTTTTGGTGGTTATATTCTACTTCTTTTCCTATATATTTTTGTATATTACTTGAGTTTATTTTACTCTTCGCCTCTTCCACTGTCATTATATTATTCTTTCCATCTAATCCTAAGTTCTCTAGTGTTTCATCATAGATATTTTCAAAACTTTGCAGCTCACTCGCTTCATTTGTCTCTGCTTCTCTCCATGTATTTACTGCATTTCTTGCTCTTCTAAATAGCCTATTATTTCCTACTGTTAAACTTATTGCTACTCCTGCTAATATTAATAGCACTATTATTGTTACAACTAATGCTATTAGTGTTATGCCTTCGGACGACTAATAGTTGCCCCTACAAGCGTTTCTTATAGCCTTTACACTTTTATCATTTATTTTGTCCTCCTTTGTTACTGCAATTATTATTGATCGCTTTTTATTATTTATATTATACCGTTTTTAATTTTGCAATTATTATTAGTTGTTGTTTTTCTATTTTCTTTCTATTACTATTTTTATTATTATTTCTATTATTAAATTTATTATTCTTTTGTTTAATGTTATCTTTTTTGCGGGCAATTGATAGTCTCCCCTACAACCCTTTTTTATTAGAATCCTATAATTCCACGCAAAAAACTATGTCTTTTAGATTCTTCTAATAAGACATAGTTTGCTATGTTTACATAAGTTTATTGTGTTAAATCTTACGATATATATATATATATATATACAGTATCAAGCGTTTTAGCGTTTTTCATCTGTTGTTTTTTCCTTTTCTTTGTTTTTATTTATTGTACCATATGCTTTATATTTTTTCTATATTATCAGTAATCCTACCTACATTATTTTTGTTTATTCCTAAATTATTTCAAATTTAATTGATTTTTAGGCATTTTTATTATATAATATACATAATTTTTTAAATTTTTCACCTAACTTTAGGAGGTATACAATGAATAAGAAATTAAGAAGTGATGCAAAATTAACAAAACAACTTCGGATAGTTTTAAATTCCGATTTTGACAAACGTGAGGGAAAAGTACAGAGCAGGATGAACCGGTTAAAGGTTGCATATTGCAGGAGAATACTGAGAAGAAAATTCTACAGGTATTACACTAATGCTTTTTGTGACTTTTTATTGGACAAATTGAGATATGCACCTGATAAGCGCAGAATGCATTTTACTATTTTGGAATACAGGTCATTTGGTTTAGACCAAAAGTTGCTCACTATAGGATTATATGATTCTAAATGTCCTACACCATTATTTTATGATGATGTAAGTTTTAAGACATTTGCTAGAGGATTTCCACATGAAGAATATTTTATGAAACTTTTTCCAATTAATAATATGAGAGATTTCATAAGTATTATTTGGAAAAGTCCCTCTTCCTACACAGATTCATATCAGTTCTTATACAACATTTTTTCCCGAAAATCTATTCCTATGGAGGATGAAATCTGCTTATTGCTAAAAGGTATGCTTTTTTGCGAATGCAATCTTGCATATAATGAAAATTATACAGCAGAGCCCTCTTATTATTTGTCTATTACTTCTCTTTTCTAATTTCAATTCTATTGCAAAAAGTGGTGTATTAAATCAATCTAATCTTACATATCACTTAACTCCACATATTTGCATGTTTGTTATATTATAATAATATAGCAAAGGCATTTGGTAGATTTACCAAATGCCTTATTTCTATTTTGTTATATTAATTGTTTATATAACATATTTCTTTATTAATATTACTCCACCTGCTATTATAGCTAATATTCCTGCTGATATTGCTATATATGTTGGTGCTTTTCCTGTTACCATTGATATTATTACTGGTGCATCATCTATATCATCTTCTCCTGGTTTTCTGTTATTTGGAACAGAATCTATATCTGGTGTATCACTATCATTTTTGTCTTTACTTATTTCTGCTACGTTCTCCATAACAAATCCTATATTTTCTTCTCCATTTATCCATGTTAGTATTACTTCTACTGTTGCTGTTTCCCCTGGTTTTAATAGAGTATCTTTTAATTGATCTGTTGTTATTTTTCCATCTACTTTTTTCCATAGTGGATTATCTGCTGGATTGAACTCTAAACCTTGTGGTATATAGTCTGATATTTCTGATGCATATCCTGGTATTTCTCCCTCGTTTGCAACTCTTATATTATATTTAAATTTTATTACTGTATTGTCTATTCTCTTTTGGTTTACATCTACTCTTACAACTGGTTCAGGATCTTGTTCTGCATAGTGCCCTGTATTTTTTACTTTTTCTAGTCCATCTTCTATTACTATTACCTGACTTACCCATTTTCTTAATGCCAAATCAAAATATTGTACATATATTTTTTCTATATCTTGGTCATCTTCTCCATCTACCCACTTATCTGGTGTTGAATCTATATCTGTTACATCATTTCCATCTTTGTCTGTATCTTTGCTTATTTCTGCTGAATTTATTATTATTCTATCTGAGGTATTTGGTTCTGATACTTTAAATGCTACTTTTACGTCTCTATAATCTGGTCCTTGCATTGTCTCCACATCATATGCTTTTAACAGATTATCTCCTTTTACTGTTTCGTTTTCTTTTGATAGATAATCACTCCTAATATGTGTAGCTTTGTTTACATCATCTGTAATATTTCCATCTTTATCATACATTTTCCATTTGTATTGTTCATTTATTGAATTATCTGGTAAGAATATTAATCCTTCTGGTATATCATCTTTTATTTCTGATGCATATCCTGATTGTGTACCTTCATTGTATACTCTTATTGTATATATAACTATATCATTTTGGCATACTCTTACAGGATCTTTTGTATGATTATATTCAAAACTTGTTATGATGTTTCCATTTGCATCTAAAGTTCCATATTTTGATGTATCTACTTGTGGTATTCTACTTGTAACTTGATCTTTGTTTACTCCTGTTATAAATTTTCTTAATGCTAAATCAAATTTTTCTAGTATTACTTTTTCAAAGTCATCGTCATCTTCTTGACCTGGTATATAATCTTTTCCTGATTCTATTTCAGTTTTTTTATAATCTGGTAAATTTTCATCTGATGGTAATACTACATTTTTTACATTATCTCTATCTACTAAATTAGATTCATTACTATATTTTGTTATTTCAGCTATATTAGTTATTTGTTTTAATGTAGGAGCAGTATCTTTTACTTTGCATCTTACTTTAACTTCTTTATAGCTTATCTTTTTAGTATTAGAGTTAAATGCTTGTATAATATTATCTTTATCATTTTCTTTTGATAGTTTTGTTGTTCTTATTGTTCTTTGTGTTGAATCTGATGGATCTATTATCCAACCATATTGTGCATTTAAATCATCTTCTACTATAAATTCTAATTCTGGTGGCAGATGATCTACTATTTCATCTACATATCCATCTACTTGACCTTCATTATATACTCTAATTGTATATGTTACTATATCTCCAGCCTCTACGCTTACTGGATTTTTAGTATGATTATAATGTGCTGTTGTTTCTCCTCTACCATCTATTAATGGTGTTACATCTACATTTGGTATTCTTGTTGTTATTTGTGTATCATTTACTGCTGTAATAAATTTTCTAAGTGATAAGTCAAAGTATTTTCCAAGCATAATTAGTTCTTCATAATCGTCATCGTCTTGATATCCTTTACCAGCCTCTGATGTTCCTGGTAAATAGTTATTCTTTTGATTATCTGTTAAGTTACCTGGTGCTGAATCTCTATCATTTAAATTTCCATTTATATCTCTAGCACTTTCTATTTCTGCAACATTTTTTAATGATACATCTTGTTGTGTTGGTGATTTTACAACTCTACATTCTATTTCAACATCTGCATAGTCTATGCTATACACGCCATTTGTAGGATTTTTAATAAATTTGCTTATAACTTCATTTTGTAAATAATTTGTATAAACTTTAGTTCTGCCATTTTCTGTTGTAGATTGCCAATTATATTTTTTATTTATACTACTTTGGCTTTGATCTATCAATTCTAATCCATTTGGTAAATAATCTGATATTGTAGTTGCAAATCCATCTATTTCACCTTCATTGTAAATTCTTATTGTATATGTTACTTTATCATTTTTTTCAACTAAAAGTGGTGTTTTTGAATGTGTTTTTGTAGCTGTTGTACCATTATCAAAATCAGCTGCACCTGTTGCTAATTTTCTCAAGCTTTCTTGTGTTATATTTGGAATACGGCTTTCTACTGCCTTATCATTTATCTTTGTTATGAATTTTCTTAGTGCTAAGTCAAACTCTGGATTTTTTATTTGTACTGTATGAGAAGGAGTATAACTATCTTGATCTCTTGATACTATTACAACTGGTTGATTTAAAGTTAATCCATTCTCTCCAACTGTCCACATTGTTTGATGTGTACTATAATATTTTGCATCTATACTTAATCTTACTTGAGATATATTACTGTTTACTGGTATTGAAATATAAAAGTTATTACCTACTGTAGAATTTATTTTTTCTGATATATTACTTCCAGTTGTTATTTCTTGTTTATTTTGATTTAATATTTTTGCATTAGTGATATCTGCAGTTCCATCTGTTATTGCTGCTGTTAAAGTATATTCTGCATTTGATTTTCTATTGATTTTATATGGTCCTATTATATAATTTGATCCTTCTGGTACTACTGTTGCAGATTGTGATATAAACTCAACTGGATTTGTACTTGTACTTGTATAGTTTGCTTGTGCACTTGTTACTAAATAACTATATATCTGATCTATTTCGTTTTCAAATAAATCTAAATTATATTTGTCTACTAGGTTTACCCCATCCTTTTTAAGTTCTAGTGTATCTGTACTTGGATTATAATATTCTGTATGTGTGGCTGAGTTTGTAAAGTGCCATATTGCTATTTGTTGTATACATTCTATTATATCCTCTGTTTCATCTGTTACTGTTCTTAGAAAACTATTTTCATCAACTCTTGCATCATCTAATAATTTTTTTCTTGATTCTCTTGCTAAACTTTCTTCTTTAGCATTAGCACCTGTTTTTGCTGGTATATATATATGGTCTAATACCCAAACTAATTTATTGTATGTTGCAGTATCTGATGGTAATTGATTTCTATATGGTTGTTCTATACTGTTAGGATTTTTTATATCAAAATACTCTGTATAATTTATTATATTATTGCTATAACTTTCTGATCCAAAGCCTGGTCCTCCTTTTAAGCAATATATACTTGTTTTATCATCATTTTCTGCATTTTTATCATATTTGACTATTTTAAAAACATCTTTATTATTAAAAGTATATGTTCCACTTTTTCTTACTGTAGATTTTCCTTTTAGACCTAAATCTATCCCTTTTGTATCATGTACTCCATAAGTAATATTTGTAAATAGTAGCATTATTATTAATATTGTTCCTAAAATTATCCCTACTTTTTTTGTCATATTTTTGCCTCTCTTTTTTATTTATTATAATTCAGTATATATTATAGTACATATATTTGTTAAA
>CAMSMU010000050.1 GCA_947061115.1 uncultured Clostridium sp. | reverse complement strand
GCAAAATGTATTAACACTAGAAACAAATAAATATAAAATTAAAATAGATAATTTTGAAGGACCATTAGATCTATTATGTCATTTAATAGATAGCAATAAAATGGATATCTATGATATTAGTATAAGTAATATAACAGATCAATATATAGAGTACATTACAGCAATGGAAGAAATGGACTTAGAAATTGCAAGCGAATTTTTAATAATGGCTTCTAATTTGTTATATTTAAAATCTAAAAAATTACTTCCAAGACAGCAAGATGAAGAAGAGATGTTGTCAGAAGATGAATTAATAAAACGTATAATTGAGTATAAACAATATAAAGAAATAATAATTAAACTAAAAGAACTATATACTCTAAATAATAAAAGAATATTTGGCAAATCTGAACATATAGAAGTGCCTAAAAGAACAGATGTTGAGGTCAATTATACATATGAAGACGTTTGTGAAACATATAAAGATTTATTAGATAGAAATAGTGCTAAAATAAATAAAAATGCTAAAAATATAGAAAAAATAGCGATTACAGAAAATTATTCAGTTGGAACTACTGTAAAAACTATGTTTAGAGAGCTAATAAAACATCGTAAATTTGTATTTAATAGGTTATATTCACTAAAAAGATGTAAACCACAAGAAGTAGTAACAGCATTTTCAGGACTTTTAGAAATGTCAAGAAGAAATAAAGTGGAAACTACACAAGAAGAACTTTTTGGGGAAATCGAAGTAAATAAAAAGAATTTAGCAAAAAAAGCATAAATAGTAAATAAATGGAAAAACTATTACAAAGGAGGAAAATTTGTGATAGTTTTTCTTTGTGTGCTATTTATAATTACATTGCTAACACTAATAATTGTATTTTCATATATAGAAATAAATATTGAAAATATAGAAATAGATAGCAGTGAAAAAGTAAAGAAAATATTAACTGTGTTAATAAAAGAAAAAGAAATAAAAAATAAGTTAGATGTATTTAATTATGTATCATTTGATTTAGAAATTCGTATACTGCTTTTTAATAAAATACCAATTTTAACTTTAAGAAATAATAACTATCAAATAAAAGAAAAAATAATAAAGCAATATAATAAAGAAATGAATAAAAGTAAAAAACAGATAAATAAAGATAAAAGAAGAGCCAAATTTTTAATTAAAAATATATTACCCAAAATAGTAATAAAGCAGTCCAATTTAGATGTTGCATTTGGTAATGATAATGCAGCATCTACTGCAATAATAGTAACAATAGCAAACATATTAATATCATCAGTTCTTCCTTATGCTATTAGTAAAGATGATTCAGAAAAAGTGAGATATGAAATAAAACCAATTTACTTAAATAAAAATGTATTTTTTTTACAATTTAGTGGAATAATAGCATTAAAAATTGTACATATTATAAAAATAATATGTAAGAAGGAGGAGAAAATAAGAAATGAGTGAATATCCAATCGAAGGTTTAATGGACACTGCAATGAACAGTATAAGAGAAATGATTGATGTTAACACAATAATAGGAGAACCAATACAAACATCTAATAATGTAGTTATAATACCAGTATCCAAAGTAAATTTTGGATTTGCAGCAGGAGGAAGTGAATTTAAGGGAAAAACAATAGACGAAAATAAAAGAGCACCAGAAAATATGCAAATGCCACTTCAAAGATTACCTTTTGGAGGAGGTAGTGGTGCAGGAGTAAGTATATCTCCAATAGCTTTCATTGTAATACAAGAGAATGGAGTAAGGCTACTACCAGTAGAACACACATCTTCTATAGACAAATTATTAGATTTAGTACCAGATTTTACAGATAGAGTAAGTGACATGATAGGAAAAACAGTAAATGGAATGAAAATAAGTAAATTAGAAAAAGAAGCAATGAAAAATGGTGGAAATAGTGAAGTAAAAATAACAACTACACCAGAAGGAACAACAACAGAAGTAAAAAAAGATAACGCTTATGAAATAGAGTATGATGAAACAGATATGTAATATGTAGCCTTGCGTTGTACGTAAGGCTACATATTTTTATATTATAGGAACTTTCTAAATATAAATCAATATTAGGAACTAAGAAACAATTTCAACTGTCTAACATAAGAATAGATCCACTTTGTTCTAAAAATTTCATTAATAACTTTTAGAATCTTTTTTATACCATAATAAAATAGAAATAATAAGCATAGCAATTAAACCTAATACTAATATCCAATTTACCTTAAGTATAAATATTGACATTAGTAAATTGCTTAATCCATGCAATATACAACAATAAAATACAGAATTTGTTTTTTTATAAATACAAGCAAGCCAAAAGCTTTGAAATATTGCATATACTGCAAATATTAGGAATGGCATACTTGAGTGGCTGGTACCATCAATAAACCATAATGGTAAGTGCCATATTGACCAAATAAGACCTGTAGTTAATGTCGCAAGTGGAAAAGAAAATTTTTTTTCTAAAGTAGGCTGTAAAATTCCTCTCCATCCTAATTCTTCATTTCCACCACCAATAAAAGTGCACACTATAAATATTATTGGAATTATAAATAATGGTATTGATGGATTTAATTCCATTGATGATAATCCTATTATTAAACATAATAATATACAAAATATTAATAAATATCCAATACTTTTCTTTTTACTAAAAAATATAAATTTCATTACAGATTTAAATGTTATTTTTTTCTCTAATAATGATATTGCAGATATTGTAGGCCCGAATCCACCAATCATAAATAGTATTGTTCCAATTACACTTAAAAATGTTAGTATGTTACTTTTTACTAATAATGCTAAAATAATCCAGCTGGTCCAACTTATTATGAAGGTTCTTAATAAATAATTTTTTATTTTATTATTTTCCATAATTTTCTCCTTTTCACATTTACTATTAATTATTTTATATCATTTTTATTTTAATTTCAATATGGAGTTATACCTTACAAAATTGTAAGTTTTTTGTAAGATAAATCGATATGAAATTAATATAAATCAATGTATAATATAAATAAATTGAAAGGAGTTTTTTATTTATGGAAAAAGTATTAGAAGTAAAAAATATAGAGAAATACTATGGAAATAAAACAAATTTGACTAAAGCTATAGATAATATTAGTTTTGATGTATCAAGAGGAGAGTTTGTTGGTATTATGGGAGCAAGTGGATCTGGAAAAACTACTCTTTTAAATGTGATTTCTACAATAGATAAAGTTACCTCAGGACATATTATTATAAATGGAAAAGATATAACTAAACTTAAAGGAAATCATCTTAACAAATTTAGAAGAGAAGAATTAGGTTTTATTTTTCAAGATTTTAATTTATTAGATACATTAACTGCATATGAAAATATTGCAATTGCATTAACAATTCAAAAGGTAAATGCTAGAGAAATAGAAAAAAAGGTAAAAGAAATAGCAGAGAAATTGGGCATTTATGAAATTTTAAATAAATATCCATATCAAGTATCTGGTGGACAAAAACAAAGAATAGCATCAGCAAGAGCAATTATAACAAATCCTAAATTAGTATTAGCAGACGAACCAACAGGAGCATTAGATTCAAAATCAGCAAGACAGTTGTTAGAAAATTTTGAATTTTTAAATCAGAAAATGGATGCTACTATTTTAATGGTCACACATGATGCTTTTACCGCTTCTTATGCAAATAGAATTTTATTCATTAAAGATGGAAAAATCTTTAATGAAATAATAAAAGGAAATAACACAAGAAAACAATTCTTTGAAAAAATAATAGAAGTACAGACACTTCTTGGAGGTGATTTAAACGATGTTATTTAAGTTATCACTAAAAAATATGAAGAAAAGTATAAAAGATTATACAATTTATTTTTTAACATTAGTATTAGGGGTAGCAATTTTTTATATGTTTAATTCTATTGAAAGTCAACAAGCTATGTTACAAGTATCACGGATCACAAAGAGAAATTATCAAATTAATGATTTCATTGCTTGGATTTGTATCAGTATTTGTTGCAGTAGTATTAGGATTATTAATAGTTTATGCTAATAATTTCCTAATAAACCGAAGAAAAAAAGAGTTTGGAATTTATATGACATTAGGAATGGGTAAAAGGCAAATATCCAAAATAATTATATTAGAAACAGTACTTGTAGGAATAATATCATTATTAGTAGGTTTAGTAGTTGGCATATTTGCTTCACAATTCATGTCGATACTTGTAGCAAAATTATTTGAAGCAGATATGAGTGAATTTCAATTTATATTTTCAAGTGAAGCCTGCATAAAAACTTGTATCTATTTTGCAGTAATGTATATAGCAGTTATGTTCTTCAATACTTTAACTGTTTCAAAATATAAATTAATTAACCTTCTAAATGCAAGTAAGAAAAATGAAAAAGTAAAAATTAAGAATCCTATTATTTGTATATTAATATTTATATTAGCATCAATATTATTAGGGTATGCTTATTGGAAGGTAACAGGAGATTTTAAATCATTAACTACTGCAGATAAAATATTGCCACCAATACTTATGGGAGTAGTTAGCACAGTATTAATTTTCTGGTCACTATCAGGATTTATAATACAGATAATGCAAAAAATGAAAAATATATATTTGAAAAATACAAATATGTTTGTATTAAAACAAATCAACAACAAAATTAATACAATGGTAGCAAGTATGAGTGTTATATGCTTAATGCTATTTATGACAATATCTATACTTTCTTCAAGTTTGGCTTTACGAAACACTATGCAAAGAGAACTAATAGATATGACACCAGTAGATTTGAACCTTTATAAAACTGCTAATTTACCAGAAACATATATGAAGTATAATGTAGAAAAAAGGTCTACAGTAGAGCAAAGAGAAGATTCAAAAATACCAATATTACAAACACTTAAGAACAATGGATTAGATATAAATGTTTTAAAAGATATTATAGAAATACCAATATATGCTTGCAATGAACTAACTTGGAAAGATTTTTTTGGAGATAAATATGAAGAAGTAAAAGCAGAATATCCTAATATTATATATGAAACAGCAGAACAAATCATAAAAATTTCAGATTATAATAAAATATCAAAATTGTATGGAATAGAACAATATGACTTAAATGATGATGAATATATAGTGCTTTGTGATTTTAAAAGTCAAGAGGAATTAAGAAATAGATCATTAGAAGATGGAGAAAATTCTTTAGTAATAGCAGGAAAAAGATATAACACAAAATATAATGAGTGTAAAAGTGGATTTGTAATAATGTCAACAAGTCATACTAACACAGGGATCATATTAGTTCCAGACAATTGCCCATTAACAGAAGATATGAAGGAAAAATATTTTTTAGCAGCAAATTACAATGTTAAAACAGATGAAGAAAAAGAAAAAATAGAAGAAATTTTTTCAAGTGGAGATTCAGGTTTTATACAAAATTTAGCAGATAATGGTTTAGAAATAGATGGATTTACAAAGATAAGTATAATGAATGCAAGTATTGGTTTAGCAACAATAGTTATATTTATAGCAATTTATTTAGGAATAATATTTTTAATTGCAAGTTCTGCTATCTTAGCATTAAAGCAATTAACAGATTCATCTGACAATAAACAAAGATATACAATTTTAAGAAAAATTGGTTGTGATGAAAAAATGATAAATAAATCATTATTTAGGCAAATTGGAATATTTTTTGGAGTACCACTTATTTTAGCAATTATACATTCTGTTTTCGGAATACAGTTTGCGATAGAAATGATGTCAGGATTGGCAAGTAAAGAAGATTTATTACCATCTGCAATTATAACAGTTATTATTATAGGTGGAATTTATGGAGCATATTTCTTAGCTACATATTTGGGAAGCAAAAACATCATTAAGGAGTAATAATAAATGGAAAATTTAAGAGAAAAAATGCCAATGATTATTGCATCAATATCTGCAATAGCAATTTGTATAATAGCATTTTATATATTAGAAAATTATGAGGTAATTTATTATACTAAAATAGATAATACTAAAATTCAAAGTATTTCAGCCACAGATGATATGAAATATGAATATACTTTAAATTCATATAATAAAAATGGAAAGAAAAAAGAAATAAAATTTAAAACAAGTAGAAAATTAAAAGACAATGCTTATTTAAAGTTAGAAGTAAGAGTAATTGGAGTACATTCATGGGAAGAAGTAGAATATAATGAACTTCCAAAACAAGTTAAAATTGAGTATAACAAGTAAAAGATTAAGAGGTAAAATGAAAGTATTTAAAAGAGTAATTTTTGTAGTAATATTAGTTATAATTAGTGTAAGCTTATTATTGATAGAAAATGGATATAACATGTATAAAGAAGCCTTTGATCAAATGCCTTTAGCAGGAAAAGTAGAAAGCATTAGAAAAAATGAAAATTATACTAAAATTGAAGAAGTACCACAAATATATATAGATGCAGTAATAAGTGTAGAAGATCATAGATTTTATAAACATAATGGGATTGATATAATTTCAATAGGAAGAGCAATGTTTAATGATATAAGGACAATGAGCTTTATAGAGGGTGGAAGCACAATTACTCAGCAAATAGCTAAAAATGTATACTTTACTCAAGAAAAAGAAATTACAAGAAAAATTGCAGAAGTATTTGCTGCCTTTGAAATAGAAAAAAATTATAAAAAAGATGAGATATTAGAAATATATATAAATACGATATATTATGGTGATGGATACAATACAATAAAAGAAGCAGCAAATGGATATTTTAGAAAAGAGTTGAATGAATTAAGTGATGGAGAAAACATATTATTAGCTGGAATACCAAATGCACCATCAGTATATGCTCCAACAAAAAATATAGAACTTGCAAAACAAAGGCAAAAACAGGTAATAGATAAAATGATCAAATATGGTTATTTAAGTGAAGAAGAAGCAATTAAGATTATAAATGAAAAGATATTATAATACAAAGTGAAAAAATATTTAACTTAGTGCTAATTGTAGAAATACAATTAGCACTAATAAAACTATATTTGACAAATAAGGATACATAATATAAAATTCAAATAGTAATTTAAGATAATAGAGGTGTAAAATGTCAAAAATATTGATAGTAGAAGATGATAATAAATTAAGAAAAGAATTACAAATATTCCTAAATAAAAATGGATATGAATCAATATTATTAGAAAATTTTGATAACACAATAAATGATATTTTGTCATTAGATGCAGAATTAATTTTGCTAGACATAAATTTACCAAATTTAGATGGAGAATATATATTAAAAGAAGTAAGAAAAACCAAAGATATACCTATTATTATAATTACAAGTAAAGATAGTGAAATAGATGAATTAATGTGCCTTAATTATGGTGCAGATCAATATGTTACAAAACCATTTAATATACAGATTTTGCTTGCTAAAATTACAGGACTAATAAAAAGAAGTAAAATGGCTAATAACAATCAAGATAAAATAGACTGCGAGGAATTTATACTAAATACTTCAAAAAGTATTATAGAAAAAGATGGAAAAGAAATAGAACTCACTAAAAATGAACTAAAAATATTGTATCACTTAATATCTAAAAGAGGAAAAATCGTATCAAGAGAAGAAATAATAGAAATCTTATGGAATAGTGAAAGCTTTATAGATGACAATACTTTAACAGTAAATATGACTAGATTAAGAGCAAAATTAGAAGAATTAGATCTAAAAGAATTATTAGAAACTAGAAGAGGACAAGGGTATATATTAAAATAATTTAAAGAAGGGGAGGAAGTATCTATTTTATATAGATAGCATTTGAAAAATGAAGTTAAAAGATTTTTTTAAGGACAAATTATTATCAATTTTTTTGCTTATATTTTGCTTAATTACAGTAGAAACATTTTTAATAATTTATCCAATAGGTAATTTTATAAAAATATATGTACCAATCGTTGTAATATTTACATATTTATTGGGAATTACATTTGAATATATAAAAAAGAGAAATTTCTATAATAACTTCATAAGTAAACTAGATAAATTAGAAGAGAAGTACTTAATTGCAGAAATATTAAAATCTCCTAATTTTATAGAAGGAAAAATATTATTTGAATCATTGCATGAAATAGATAAATCAATGATAGAAAAAATTAATCAATATAAATATTTGCAAGAAGATTATAAAGATTATATTGAAATGTGGATTCATGAAATAAAATTACCAATTGCAACCAGTAAAATGATTATTGAAAACAATAAAAATGAAATCACAGTAAGTATAGATGAAGAATTAGACAAAATAGAAAATTATATAGAACAAGCTTTGTATTATGCAAGAAGCAATACTGTAGAAAAAGATTATTATATAAAAAAGATCATTTTAAAAGATATAGTAAATGATAGTATAAAAAAGAATAAAAAAGCATTAATACAACAAAAAGTAGAGATAAATACACATGATTTAGATACCCAAGTAAATACAGATTTTAAATGGATAATATTTATAATAAATCAAATTATACAAAATAGTATAAAATACAAAAGAGAAGAAAACAATCTAAATATAGAATTTTCTGCAAAAGAACAAAAAGAAAAAGTAATTTTATCTATAAAAGATAATGGAATAGGTATAAAGGAAAATGAACTTTCACGAGTATTCAAAAAAGGATTTACAGGCACAAATGGAAGAAAAAATAATAAAAAATCTACAGGAATAGGTCTGTATTTATGCAAAAAATTATGTGATAAATTAGGAATAGGAATAGAAGTATATTCAAAAGAAAATGAAGGAACAGAAACAAAAATCATATTTCCTAAAAATAGTTATTATGAATTAGAAGAAAAATAAAAGATAATATCAAGAATTTATAAACTTACAAAAATGTAAGACTACTGTAAGATAAATCGATTGTAGTAAAAATAGAAACAAAATATAATAGGACTAACTCAAATTAGTCTTATTTTTAATTATTTAGGAAAATTTTAATAAAAAGTCACTTAGAAGTCACTTTTATTTGAGATAATAGAACAAAGCGGACTTCTTCTTATGTCAGACGATTAAAATTATTTTTAAGTCCGCATAATTTGTTCGTGTGCCAAATTTTATATAATAAAATTTGTGTACATTG
>CAMSMU010000049.1 GCA_947061115.1 uncultured Clostridium sp. | reverse complement strand
TTAAACCAAATAAGCTAATTATACATATATTTTTTATAGACAATAAGAGGAAGGAGTTTATTATAGACTCCCTCCTCTTTTCTGGCATCCTATTTAGGATTTCCACCTTAGCAGTATTCTATTTCTGCTTCCAGTATGTTTCCCCCAAATGTGAATTTTGAGATGTAGTCAAGCTTGCATAACCTTGTCATTGCAATCTTCATAGGAACAAAGCAGTCAACTATCACCTGTGGATCATGTATCTGTGGATCAAAAAACATTTTTCTCACATTTTTTTGAAATTCCTTCAGATTTTCTTCTTTCAGCCTGTATCCTTTAGCTGTAATGATCACTATGTTCTTATCATTTGGAATGCCTGCAACAGCATCTTTGTAGAACTTTCTTACCGCTTCTTCTTTTATTTCGGCAAGAATTTTTACCAAATCAGCTTCTGCTTTTCTTTCCTTTTCAATAAGCTTATTCAAAAGCTTATTGACTGCTCTGTTACTGCCTGTGATTTCCGGAATGTCTTCAAGCCCCACTTCTGCGTTTATATATCTGCAATACTGATCATGATAGTTTATAAATTCAATATTGCACCTATGAAGCTTTCTTAAAAGTTCCTTCTTTTCTTGTAGCATTGCATACTGTGCTCTCCTTCTGTTGAAGATGAAAGTTGGTTCATACCATCTCTGAGTGTTAATAGCCATTAAGGTTTTGCTTTCTGTTGTCATTAATTCTTTCCTCCATTTAGTGTTTTCAACAACTGTTATATATATTATATCAAATTTTTTGAAAATACACAAATTTATTGATTAAATGAACATAATATTACATTATTTAAGCAAGTTTTATTCCCATTTTTAATGACCATTTTTTCATATTTTTTCTTATTTTATTAAAAACTCATTAAAATTAATACTCAGATCTACATATATAAAGTACACCTAAAACCAATATATACAAGTCCTGAATTTCCATAAAAACGACTTCCTGATGGATAATCTTTAGCAGTACGGTAGCAATTTCCTCCACGAATAGCATAAGGATAATTATCATAAGTGTAGTTTTCTGTTGTCCATTCTCCAGCATTTCCTCCCATATCATATATATTTTTTTCTGCATGATATCCTGTATTTACTAAATCGTTTGTTCCATAATTATCTCCTGCACTATTTATTACATATGTTCCTCCTATAAACTGAAGTGATGTGTCCCATGCATAGCTACTACACAATTTGCTTTTTCCTGCATACATTCTTTCTGATATTTCCTTTGCTTCATTCCTTGTTACATAATTATATACATTTAATCCTGATTTTATTTTTCCAATCTCTGTTATTACTGTATTCCCTGTCCTTTTTGTATCACATCCTACTTCATATCTTCCTATATAATATCCCCCATTTCTTTCTATGCTCTGTTTTTCTTGCTCTGATATTGCTTCATGATAATAATATGATGTTTGATCTGCTCTTTGAATTTTATAGCTTCCATCTTCATCTTTTTCATTTAATTTTGTCTGTGCATACACCCAATCATCTTTTGTAAATGCATATCTATCATATTTTAATGTATTATTTGATCCATCTATTGTACATGGTATCCATACAAATTGATTTCCTACTGTATCACTATTATTTGCACTTACATCTTCTATTACTATTCCTTCATTTACTGTTTGATCAGGGTTTACTACTTTAAATCCCGCTGGAACAACTACTCTATTTCCTTCTTTATCTGTTGTTTCTGTATTTGTTTTTTCATTTCCTGTTATTTCTTCTATTGGCTTTTTATTTTCTTCAATATTTTCATCTAATTCAATGTTATTTAATATTTCACCATAAGCATTAGCAAAATTTTTCATTTTCTCTTGTTCTTCTAATTCTGCATTTTTCCATATATCTACTGCATTTTTTGCTCTTGAAAATAATCCATTATTTCCTACTGTTAAACTTATAGCTATTCCTGCTAATATTAAGAGTACTATTATTGTAACAACAAGTGATATTAGTGTTATTCCTACTGAAGATCGATAATTTCTCATACTTGTAACTTTTAATTTATAATTATCTTTGTTTTTTTTTAATTTGTTCATTGACTTTTTCTCCTTTGTTTTATAATCTATTTTCACTACTTTTTTATATTTATATCATACTAATTTTTATTTTGCAATCATTATTAATTGCTTCACTACATGTATTTACACTTTACAAATATATTTTTACTATTATTTCCATTATCAAATTTGTTTATTCTTTTAAATTATCATTCCTTTTATCTTATTATCTATTTAATTTGCGATTAATAACTTCCAATATATTCACACAAAAAAACTATGTCTTTTAGATTATTCTAATAAGACATAGTTTCTCTATGTTTACGTAACTTTATTTCATTAAATCCTACGATATATATATATATATATATACAGTATCAAGTGTTTCATCGTTTTTCATTTGTTAATTCCTTTTTTTGTTTTTATTTATTGTATCACATTTTTATGTTTTTTTCTATTATTTTGAACAAAAACTCCATCCCCTTGTTCACTTATGAGCATCTTACTAATTTAATAAATAAGTCTCCTTTTTCTTCAAAGTTTTTAAAATATCCATAGCTTGCTGCTGTTGGAGATAATAAACAGATATTTCCTTTTCTTGTTTTTTCTTTTGCTACTTTTACTGCTTCTTCCATTGTATTTACTATATATGTATTTTTATCTCTTATTTCTTTGGCTATATTGTGACCTGTTTTAGGCATACATATTATATTTCTTATTTTACTATTATTTAAATATTTAATAAATTCACTATAATCTATTCCTCTATCCATTCCTCCTATTATTAAACTGTCTACTTCTTTCAAAGTTTCTATTGCTTCTATTGTTGCTTTTGGTATGGTTCCTATACTATTATCGTAATAAATTACATCTTCATATTTTCCTACAAATTCTAGTCTATGTTTTAGGGTTTTAAACTCATTTATAGTTTTTATTGTTTTGTTTTTATTTAAGTTTAATATTTCTGATACAGCAAGTACAAACATTATATTATTTAAATTATAATCACCTTGCAAATTTCTTTTTTCATTTTTATTGTATAATTCTTTGTCTTTAAAATATATTTTATCTTCTTTTAAATACACATCCTTTTCTTTACTAAAACTTACTTTATATGTTACTGCTTTGGGTTTTTTTACCATTTTTTCTAAAATTTCATTATCTGAGTTATATAGAAAATAATCAGTATCTTTTTGATATATATATATATTGCATTTTGCTTTTGCATAATTTTCTAGTGATTTATAATAATCTAAATGTTCTTCATATATATTTAATAAAATAGCAATATTAGGAGATTTTTTCATATATTCTAATTGATGTGATGACATCTCTAATACAATTACCATATCTTTTTCTATATCTTCTATATACTCAAATACTGGTGTGCCAATATTACCTAAAAGCATTGTTTTTATATTCTGCTCTTTTAAAATTGTATATATTAATGAACTTGTTGTACTTTTACCTTTTGTACCAGTAATTCCTATTGTATAATTACTAAAGAATTCAAGTAGTAATTCTAATTGTGATGTTATTTTACCTTTATATTTTGTTGTATCTTCTTTTGCTAATGATATTCCTGGAGATTTTATTATTAAATCATAATCTTTTAAATTTTCTAAATATTTATCTCCTGATATATAACTTATATTTTTGTCTTGTTTTAAATTTTCATCTTCTACTAATTCTTTATCTGAAATATATATATGTTTTTTATTTAAGTATTTTCTAATTAGCTTATATGTTGACTTTCCTTCTCTTCCAAATCCTAATATAAGTACTTTTTTATTATCAAGATATTTAATCAAATTATCTAGCACTTTTCAAAAATTTCCTTTCTTAGCAATTTGTTTTGTTCAGCATTTAAATTATTATCATTATTGTATCTTTTAGTTATATCTTCTGTCATATCTACTAATCCAAAGTTTTCTTTATAATATTTTAAAAGATATGGCAATTCTTCATTCTTATTCTCTATATTTTGTATTGTTTTACTAATTGCAAAATTAACTTCTTCAAAAGTTCCAACACAGTCAAATGGTTTTGTATTTTTCTTACCTATTAATTCTAAAAATGTGTCTAATAAGTTTTCTTTTTCAAACATATCTATGCCAAATATGTTTACTAATTTTTCTTTATATAAGTATGGGCTTAATATTATATATGCAAATAAGCATTTAGCACAATTTTGACACCATTTCCATTCTTTACTTTTACTTCCTACATTACAGCTTTTGAATACTGAATGGTATTTTTGATATTTTGAAAATATCTTAGCAATTTGTAATTCATTTAATGGTCTTAAAAAACTAAAATATTTTACTGGTGCTTTCAAATATTTATCTGCATATTTTTCAAAATCACATTCAAATTCAAAGCTTTTTGAATATTGATGATTTATATTTTTTCCTAATACATTTGATTCGTTTGCACTATTTTCATTAGATAATGCTATGTATTTTTTTGAAACTAAATATGATACTAAATATGATACAAATGCAACCATACTTGAGAATGGAGTATGCCCATTTATATACCCTTTGTTATTTAAATTTAACAAATTTTGATCAATTGTTCTATATATTTCTATTATGTTTTTATTTTTAAATCCTGCTATTTCTGCACATTTTAAAGTTACAGTTTTAGGATTTACAATTAAACAATAATCTTTTTCTTTATCTAAATTTAAAACTTCTAGTGTAACATTTGAGTCTTTACCACCACCTACGGGTACTATATATCCTTCTGATTCATCGCTTATTCCTTCATATTCTATATTTTCTCCTAAAGTTTGTATATTCATAAAGTCTGACATATTAGTATTTATATTATTTCTATAAAATAACTCTCCTAATCCATCAAAGTACAATTTTTTCATCCAATTTTTTTGTTCTTCATTTAAATGCCCACATTTTATTATAACTAATGGAGAACATGTGCATTTCCAATAACTTATAAGTTCAATTAATCCAATATGAAATACCATATTTTGCACATATTTAGTATTAATATTTTTTAATTTGAATTCTTTTTTTAGTATTTTGATCTCTGGATTAAATTTTGTAAGTCCTGGTATTTCAAATTCGTATTTTAAATATATAGCTCCATCATCTTCTGCTATGCTATAACTGTTATACCAAAATTCTTTGTAAGTCTTTCTATATTGCTCAAACTTTTCTAACATACTTAGTTCCTTTCCTTTTAAGCTTATTCTGTTCTAAGTGCTTTAACAGGATCACTCTTACTTGCCATTTTTGATGGAATTAATCCAGCAATAATAGTTAAAAACATACTGATTAATACTAATATAATTCCTGCATTTACTGGTAAAAAGGCTTTAACAGCTACTCCTGTAACCGCTTCTATAGCTGAATTTATTGGTATTGTTAAAAGTACTGTTACTCCTATTCCAATCATACCTGCTGTTAGACCTGTTATAAATGTTTCTGCATTAAATACTCTTGATATATCTTTTTTAGATGCACCTATTGCCCTTAGAATACCAATTTCTTTTGTTCTTTCTAGTACTGATATATATGTTATTATTCCTATCATTATTGATGATACTACTAATGATATAGCAACAAATGCTATTAATATATAACTAATTATATCTACTATAGTTGATACTGAACTCATCATAATACCAACTGTATCTGTGTAATTTATTTTATCGTTTTCATCTTGTTTAGTACTATTATATTCTGTTATAGCATTTGAGATATTTTCTTTACTTTCAAAGTCCTTAGGGTAAATATATATACTACTTGGAGATTCTAAATCTATTACTCCTAATTTTACTAAATTATTTTCATATGTTGCTTCATTATTTTCTTTATATGCTTGCATTAAATTACTTAAGTCTTCTGCACTCATTGTATAAAGTTTCATTTTTTGTTCATTTGATAAATTGTTCATATCGAATTCTTGCTTTTCTTCATCTGTTGGAAATTTTAATCCTGTAAATACATTTATGTCTGTATTATCTTTTTGCTCTTTAACTATTTCTGTATCGTTTGACTTATTTATAACATATTCAGTTAAAGATTTTGTATAACCTACTCCTCCTTCTGAGTTGCTACTAATACTATCTTCTTTTTGCTTTATAATTCCTACTATTTTTATTTCTTCAGCATTTGATAATTTTTCTTTTACATATTCATCATTTTCGCTTTTATCTATCCATGTTCCATTTTCTTTATAATATAAATCTGAGTTTAATAATAATTTAAAAGATAAATTTAATAATTCTTCATAGGTATATGAGTTTTCTTCCTCATCCTCTATCTTTTCACCATTTTTTATTTTTTTCATTTTTTCTTCAAGGTTTGATACATCTTTTAATCCTAATGAATAAAGTGTATAATCACTTATTTCATTATTTTTGTCTGTTATTAATACTACTTCATTATAATTTTCTGGCCATTTTCCTTTCACTAAATCATATTGTATATCTAGCATCTCTTGGTTATTGAATAATTCTGTAAATACATCTGTTTCTCCCATACTCATTCCATACATTTGAGAACTATTTTCTGCCATTTGTTCCATGCCAATTGATTTCATTACCTGACTTGGATTTACTCTAATTACTTCATCTGTATTATTTTTATATAAATTCAATTTTAAATCATATCCATATTGTATTGAATTTGTATATTTAGTGACTTTATCTGTTTCTTCTATATATTTTTTAAATTCTTTTAAATTATTAGTTTTCACTTCGTTTGATAAAACAGATAACATTGAGTCCATTATATTTCTACTATATACTGTGTCTTCTTTTTTCTCTTTCTCACCTTCTATTTGCTCTCCCATAAAGCTTTCCATTAGTCCGCCAAAATCTATTGTGGATTTTTCTATTATTATTGGATATGAAGAAAGTGTACTTTCTTCAACATTATTTATATAATTTTGTACTCCTGTTGATAATGATAATATTAGTGCAATACCAATAATTCCAATACTTCCTGCAAATGCTGTAAGTATTGTTCTTCCTTTTTTGGTCATTAAGTTATTTAAACTTAGTGATAAAGCTGTTAAAAAGCTCATTGATGGCTTTTTCTTTTTAGAAGTTTCCTTTTCTTCTTTTACTTCTTCATTATATGGATTGCTATCATCTGTTATAACTCCATCTAATATCTTTATTGTTCTAGTTGCATATTTTTCTGCTAATTCTGGATTATGGGTAACCATTATAATTAGATGGTCTTTTGAAATTTCTTTTAATATTTCCATTACTTGAACACTGGTTTTTGTATCTAAGGCTCCTGTTGGTTCATCTGCTAAAATTATGTCTGGATTATTTACTAATGCTCTTGCAATTGCTACTCTTTGCATTTGTCCACCTGATAATTCATTTGGTTTTTTATGTATTTTATCTTCTAGTCCTACTGATTTTAATGCTTCAGTAGCTCTTCTCTTTCTTTCTTTTTTCGAAACACCTGATATTGTAAGAGCTAATTCTACATTTGACAATATACTTTGATGTGGTATTAAATTATAGCTTTGAAATACAAATCCTATACTATGATTTCTATAAGTATCCCAATCTTTATCTTTAAATTGTTTTGTAGATTTGTCATTTATTATTAAATCTCCACTTGTGTAATGATCTAATCCTCCAATTATATTTAATAAAGTAGTTTTTCCACAACCACTTTGACCTAATATAGCAACAAATTCATTTTCTCTAAATTTTATGCTAACTCCTTTTAATGCTTCAACTACTTCTGTTGAAGTTTTGTAGTCTTTTTTTATATTTTTTAATTCTAACATTTTCCTCTCCATTTCTTTAATATATATTAATGCAGTTTTGTGTTTATGTTTTACATATATTGTAAATATTTTGTGAATTTATATTCCATCTAAATTAAAGTTTGGTACGTATTCTTCTTCGTATTTTCCTAAATCCTGCATATACCCATTTTTTATACCTAATAAATACATATATTTTTCTACTTGTTTGTATTCTTTTAATGTAATTTTTCTATTTAGTTTTTCTATTTCTTTTGCCTTATATGTAGGGAAATATTGTGCCATTACGCTAATATAAATGTCCTCTGGCATATTTTCTTTTATCCATTTTAATATATTTTTAGTATTCTGCATGTAATTAGGTAATACTAAATGCCTAATAATTACACCTTTTTTTATAATTCCATATTCATCAAAAACTGGTGGTCCTACTTGATTATACATCTCTTTTATAGCTTTAGTTGCTATTTCAAAATAATTAGGTGCTGATGAATATTTTATAGCTAATTCATCTGAATAATATTTAAGATCTGGTAAATATATATCTATGTAACCTTTTAATAATTTTATTGTATTAAGATTTTCATATCCATTTGAATTATATATTATTGGTATATTAAGTCCTTTTTTCCTTGCAATATCAATAGCTTCTATTATTTGATATACATACATTGTTGGTGTAACTAAATTTATATTATTTACCTTCTTTTCTTGTTGTTTTATAAATATGTCTGCTAGTTTTTCAATATCTATTTCTTTTCCAATTCCTTCTTGACTTATTTTATGATTTTGACAGAATACACATCTTAAATTACAATTGCTAAAAAATATTGTTCCTGAAGATTTTGTATTATTACCAATGCCACTAATACAAGGTTCTTCAAAATCATGTGTAGATACTAATGCTACTTTTATTTTATTACCCGCTAAGCAAAAACCCTTTTCGTTATTTAATCTATTTACTTTACAATTTCTAGGACATATATCACATTTTTTTAACATATTGTTTCCTACATTTCTCTAACTTTATCTTACATATTATACACTTGATATTATATTTTTTCAATCATTTATTGTTAACAATATGTTAAATAAAAAAACTCTATAAACATTTATTGAGTTGTTTATTGAGTTGTTTCATTTATTAATTTTAATAACTTTCCTATAATAATACTTTTGTCAGAATTTAATTCTCATTTGATTTAGAATTTTCACTTCAATTTATGATTTGTAAGATAATTATTGATCTAAAGGGACTATAGGACAAATTCCTCCTTCTGCACCAGCACCATTGCCTATAAAAGCATTGTTACCATATACATACCTCATACTGTAGTTATTACAAGAAGAAGTTGAAGCCAAATACCATCCATGTTCACCTTTAGTCATAAATATATTGTTTGGCCCTGGTTCTATTGTATTTTCATTTGTATTCAGCCCTGAATTTTCATATTCCCCATTTGATCCTACTGAATATCCATTAGAATTTTCTATTTTATTTATCAAATTATTTGAATCTTTATTTCCTGTTTTCCATATG
>CAMSMU010000048.1 GCA_947061115.1 uncultured Clostridium sp. | reverse complement strand
AGAGTTGGAAGATAATTTAAAAATTCAATACCAAATTAATGGAAAAGATGAAGAAAAGTGGCAAGAAGGAGAAGAAGTAAAAGAACTAGCACATAATGATACAGTATATGCGAGAATATGGGATGGAACAAAAGGAGGAGATTTTATAGAATATACAATCAAAGATGAAGGAAAACCAGAAGTTGCAATTACATTAGCTAATGTAACAGAAAACAGTATTACAGTACAAGCAGTAGGAAAAGATAATGAAACAGGAATAAAAACGTATGAATTTCAAATAAGTAAATCAGGAGAAGAAGAGAGCTATGAAACAAAAAATACAGATTTAGAAGTAACGAATTATACATTTACAGGACTTACTAACACAAACACATATTATATTAGATGTAAAGTAACCGATGTGGCAGAAAATCAAAATGAGAATGCAGAACATACACATCAAATATTAAATAATAGTGGTTGTAGTACAATTAATAGGCATTCTCATACAGCTCAAACAGGTTCTTGCTATCAGGCAATAACAACAGCTTGTAATGGAATTTTAGAATGTTATAATTGGGAACCAATGACAGGATTTTCAAGACATTGGTGTAGATGTACAGTGTGTAATAGAGAAGCAATTATTGATGCATGGAATTATGGTAATACTCAGGTCTGCGGAGCCCAAAAGACTACAGGTTATAAATTAATTTGTACTTATGGAAATGGACAAATTGTTACACCATCTGTTATTAATAAATGCTCTCAAAAGGCAAACAAAATAACAATTAAAATTAAATAATGAAATAGAAATTTTAAATAATAAATTCATACCTTTATATGGTAAACTTATACAGGTATGGAATTTTTTATAAAACTATTTATATTTGAAAAAGAATATGATATATTAAAAAAATTAAGACTAAATAAAAAAGAAGGTATAAGATTATGAATTTTCAAAATAAAGTATTTTTAATAACAGGTTCAACATCTGGAATAGGACAAGGAATAGCTAAAGAATTATTAGAAGAAGGTGCAAAAGTTGTTATAAATTATGCACATAATGAAAAAAATGCAGAAGAAACAAAAGAAATATTTAAAGAATATCAAGGTAGAACTTTATTTATAAAAGCAGATATATCAGATGAAAAATCTGTAATAGATATGTATAAAAAAATAGAAGAGAAATTTAATAAACTAGATGGGTTAGTTAATAATGCTGTTTATGATAAAATATTTTCGATAGAGGATTTACCAGTAGAGGAATTTAGAAAAGAATTAGATGTAAATATTATTGCAAGATGGATGTGCATAAAATATGCAATACCATTACTAAAAAAATCTGATATGCCAAGAATAATAAATATTGCATCAAGATTAGGCACAAAACCAATTAAAGATTCTGTAGCTTATTGTACAAGTGAAGCAGCTACTATAATGCTTACACAATGCTGTGTGTTAGAATTAACTCCAAAGTATAATATAAAAATAAATACAGTAAGCCCTTCAATGACATTAACGCCTTTGGCAAAGAAAAGTTATACAGAAGATGAAATAAGACAAACTGCAATGAAAAATCCAAGTGGTAGGTTAGGAGAGGTTGAAGATACGGTAAATGCGGTTTTGTTTTTGCTAAGTAAAAAATCAGATTATATAAACGGAGAAAATATTAATGTTAATGGAGGTATATTATTAGTATAATTTATAAGAAGTTATAAAATATATATTATTCCATATAATATTAATAGAGGTGTTATATGGAAAAGATAAATGTGTATATTAAATCAATTGCAATTCCAGTAATTATAGGAGGGATAGTAGGGATAATAATTTTTCCATTTATTGACTATAACTCTTTACAAAAACCATTTTTATCTCCACCATCAATTGCTTTCCCTATAACTTGGACTATTTTGTATATATTAATGGGAGTATCCTCTGGGATTTTAAAAAGTAGAAATTTAACTGATAAAAGTATCAACTCAATATATTATATACAATTAGCAGTTAATAGTTTATGGCCTATATTTTTCTTTGTACTAAAATGGAGATCATTTTCATTTATATGGATTGTATCTCTAGCTGTATTAGTTATTATTATGATATTCAAATTTTATAATAAAAATAAAGTAGCAGGATTACTTCAAATTCCATATTTAATATGGGTACTATTTGCATCATATTTGAATATTGGTATTTATATTTTAAATAAATAACATTATAAAAATGAAAGTATATAAATTTTAATTATATACTTTTATTTTTTATTGGTTATGATATAATATTTGAAATACATAAACAGATTAAAAGAATAATTGAAAGAGAAAAGAGATGGAGCAGGAAAATAGAAAATATATAGCATTAATTGCATTTTTTAGAAAATTCATAAGAGTTTTCTTTAATTTATTTTTTAATATATATATATTGAAAATAGTTAATAATGATTTAAATTTCATAATAAAATACAATTTATTTGGTGTTGTTGTAGAATTTATAATTTGTTATATAATATTAAAATTTATAAACTCAAAAAATGCTAAAAAGATATATAAAATGAGTTTTCCATTATTAATATTAAGCATATTGGCATTGTTAATATTTAAAGAAAATATAATAAAATACATATATCTTTTTAAGACATTAGAAAGATTAGTAGAAGTGTCGTACTCAATGCCATTTGAATTAATTATAATAGGTTCAAATAATGACAAAACTATGAGTAATTTTATAGCAAACGTAAATATACTTTCAGGTATAGCTACTATTTTAACACCAGTTTTTTCAGGATTTATAATACAAAAGTTTTCTTATTATATGTTATTTATTATATTAATAATAGAAACAGCAATTATTATAGCAATATCATTTAAAATAAAGGACTTTACTGTTAACGACAAAAAATTAGAATTAAAAAAATTTTGGGGATTAGCCAAAGAGAAGAAACATTTGCAAAATATTTATAAATGCATGTTTTATAGAAGAATATCTACACAAGGAATTATAACAGAACTATTGCCAATAATATTATTTTTAAGATTAGGAACAGAGCTTAATTTAGGTACATATAATTCTATATTTGCAGTAATTTCAATAGCAGCCTTACAAATATTAAAAATAATTAATAAAAAAAATATAAGAAAATCTTTTTATCCGTATTTAGCAATTATAATATTTGTATCTTCATTATTAGTTGTATATAATACAAGTTTTATAACTTTGCTAATATATTATATTCTAATGAATTCTTTTGGAACAATAATAGAATCAGAATCTTGTAGTGTAGTATATTCAGCAATTAAAAGTGATAAATTAGAAGAGTATAAAAAGGAACATATATTAACTTATAATATTTATATGGTAATAGGGCAAATAATTAGCTATATTTTAGTGTATATATTATATAAATATTTCTACGATGTAAATATATTGTCAATTTCAGTTTCAATATTAATGTTTTTCTTAATAATATCAACAATATATTTAAGAAAAACAGAAAGATACATAAGTGATAAAAACATATGATATCTTAAAGTGTAAAGGGGATATAAATATTGAGCCAAATAATATATGTGAAAAAGCAAAATAAAAATGCTATTTTAAAAATGTATGATAATTATAAAAAAATAATAGACACACCAGCTTTTATTGGAAAAAATGGCATGACAAAATTGAAAAAAGAAGGAGACAATAAAACTCCTATTGGTGAATTTGAGTTAGGAATTACATTTGGCACTCATGATATAAAAGTAAGTGAAGAAATTAAGTATATAAAAATAAATAAAAATTTATATTGGGTAGATGATATAAATTCAACATATTATAATAAATTAGTAGATATAACAAAAGTAGATAAAAAGTGGATAAGTGCAGAGCATTTAACAAATTATCCAATAGAATATGAATATGGGATAGAAATAAAAACAAATCCAAATAATATTAGAGGAAACGGAAGTGCTATATTTATTCATTGCGAAAATAATAAACCAACAGCAGGATGTGTTGCTATAGATAGGCTAGAAATGACAAAACTACTAATAAATTTAAAGAAAAATTGTAAAATAAAAATACAAGGTTGAACTTCTTGTCGAATTTAATGAATAATGCTTGTAAATAATAAAAATATACTATATAATATTTATGAAAAATGAAAAGGAGAATTTTTTAATGGATTTTGATGAATTTAAATTTAAAGAAGAAATTGAACTTATGAATATTCAAAGGCAAATGGAGCAAAATCAAATAAAAAACAATCAAACTTTTGGTTTCAATTTAGATACAATATATAATGAAGTAGATAATAACAAAACTCAATTATAATATATAGGAAAAACGTTATGAAAAAAGTTATAATAGATATACTAAAGAAATATAAAATAAAAATATTTTTACAAATTGCATTTATAAGTATAAATATATATTTATTAACATATCCACCAAAAATAATTGGTCAAATTATAGATATGTTATATAACATTGAAGAAAATAGACAAAATATAATAAATAGTACATATTACCTAATAGGAGTATGTATTATTTTGCTGATTGTAAGAACAATTTGGAAATATTTTGAGGTTAGCATTTCTAGAGGATTTGAAAGAGATTTAAAAGTAAATTTATTTAGAAGATTTTTAAAACTTAAAATAAAAGATATACAGAACATAAAAAATGGACAGTTAATGTCATATTTTGTAAAAGATGTAAATGAAATAAGAAGTACAGTATACAGAGTCTTATCACATGGAACAAGAATTGTATGCACATTTATTATTGTGTTTATTCAAATGGCCAATGGAATAAATATATATTTGACAATGGCAGTAATGTTACCAATATTTTTAGCAGTGTTTTTAGTTATAAAAATAAAAAAATATATTGAAAAAAGTTTTAAAAAATCTCAAGAAATGTTTACAAATATGTCAGAATATATACAAGAAAGTACTGATGGAATAAGAACATCGAAAGCTTACTCGTGTGAATGGGAACAAACAAAAGAATTTATGAGAAAAAATAAGAGAGTATATCAGAGCAATAATACTGTAAATATTTTTTCGAATTTATTAAAGTTAAGTCTTGATGTATGCTTTGGGATGTGTTATGCAATTTCACTACTATTTGGATCAAAGTTAGTAATAGATGGAGCAATTACAATTGGTGATTTAATAACATTTAATGGATATATAGCATTATTTGTGGGACCAATTACATGGCTTCCAACATTAATAGCAAGATATAAAAGAGCACAAATTTCTTATGGTAGGTTAGAAGAAATATATAATTTAAAAACAGAAAAGATAGATTCTAAATCTAATATACAGAAAGAAAAAATAAATGGAAATATAGAAATAAAAAATTTAAGTTTTAATTATCCAGGAATATTAGAAAAAGCATTAGATAATATAAACATAGAAGTAAAAAAAGGTGAAACATTAGGTATAATAGGAACAGTCGGAAGCGGAAAAACTACATTAATGAATTTAATTACAAAATTATATAATATACCAGATGGAAACATATTAATAGACGGAAAAGATATAAATGATATACCAACCCAAGTACTAAGAAGCAATATTTGTTATATAACTCAAGATAACTTTTTATTTTCATCAACAATAAAAGATAATATAAGTTTATTTAAGGATAATTATGATGATAGTGAAATAAGAGAAAGTACACAAAAAGCTATAGTTTATGAAGATATAAGAAAAATGCCAGAAGATATAGAAACAGTAATAGGTGAAAATGGAGGGGACCTTTCAGGAGGACAAAGGCAAAGAATAGCAATATCTAGAGCATTTTTAAAAAATAGTAGCATACTTATTTTTGATGATACATTTTCAGCATTAGATAACAGAACCTCAGAAAAACTAATAGAAAATATAAAAGAATTATCAAGTGAAAAAACATGTATAATAATTTCTAACAAAGTTTCAGATGTTAAATATAGTGATAAAATTATTGTATTAGATAATGGAAGAATAGAAGAAATGGGAACACATGATGAATTATTAAGTAATAATAAAATTTACACAAAATTTTTCAATACTCAGTCCAAAAAAGCTGAAGCTTGTTTTGAAGATTAATAAACAAGAGAGGAAAAAATAAATGAAAAATAAAACTTTTAGCAGAATATATAAATTGCTAAAACCAAAAACAAAATCATTAATGATTATATCTATTTTGGCGATTGTTATTACTATTGGAGAAATCATAAAACCATATTTAATAAAAGTCGTTATAGACGACTACTTAAGTATGGAAATATGGCAAAAAGGTGCAATTACAATAGGAATAATAGGAGCAATATATATAGCAATAGTGCTAATAGGAAGTTTTTTGAATTTCGTAAGCAGCACAGCAACAGACATGGTAGGAGAAGATGTAATATATGGTTTAAGAAATAAATTATATAAATATATAGTAAAAGCTAATATACCTTTTCATGATAGAACTCCATCAGGCATATTATTTGTCAGAATAACCAGTGATGTGGAAGATATAACAACATTTTTTAATGATGTTGTAACAACAATAGCAAAAGATATTATTATGATTATTGCATTAGCAGTTATGATGGTATCAATAGATCCAAAATTAACACTTATATGTTTAGTAATAATACCATTTGTTATACTTACATCAGTAATAATTACAAAAATAACTAGAAAATTACAAGAGTATTCTAAAAAGGCTAAAACAAAACTCAATATATTTTTAGCAGAGTCAATATATGGGGTAAAAATAATTAAATTATTTAATAGACAATACGAAAAAGAAAAAGAATGCGCAGAATTATCTAATGATTTTTACAAATCAAGAGTACCAATGGGATTTACAGAAGGTATATTGATAGCACTTATGGTAATATTTGAAAACTTAAGTGTTACATTAATAGTATGGTCATGTATGAACCACTTTTTCGGAATCAGTTTAGATGTAGGATTTATTTACATATTTATTACATATTTAAAACAGATATTTGAACCAATACAAAGAATAATTGAAAATTTTGAAACAATACAAGAAGCTTTAGTTTCAATTAACAAAATATATGATATATTAGAACATAAAGAATATTTAGAAGATTTTGAAAATGGAATAGAATTAAAAGATGAAGATATAAAAGGAAAAATTGAATTTAAGCATGTATGGTTTGCATATGAAGGAGAGGATTGGGTTTTAAAAGACATTAACTTTGTAATTGAACCAGGACAAAGCATAGCATTTGTAGGAAGAACTGGATCAGGAAAAACGACAATAATAAATTTAATAAATCGTTTTTATGAAATTCAAAAAGGTGAAATACTAATAGATGGAATTAATATAAAAGACATAAATTTAAGATCTTTAAGAAAAAATGTAGGAATTATTCTTCAAGACACATTTATATATGCTAAAAGTATAAAAGAAAATATTGAACTTAATGAAAACTTATCAGATGAAGCAATTATGGAATCAATTAACTTAGCATTAGCAGGGGACTTTGTTAATTCACTACCAAATGGAATAGAAGAAATTGCACATGAAAAGGGTAGTTCTTTCTCATCAGGTCAAAAACAGTTGTTAGCTTTTGCAAGAATATTTGCACATAATCCTTCAATATTTATTTTAGATGAAGCAACAGCAAACATTGATACTGAAACTGAAAAGCTAATACAACAATCAATAGATAAAATATCTAAAGAGAAAACATCAATATTTATTGCACATAGATTATCTACAATAGTAAATGTAGATAAGATAATAGTATTAAGTGATGGAAATATTATAGAGCAAGGAAATCACAACGAACTTATGCAAAATAAAGATGGATATTATAATAAGCTATATAATGCATATTATAAGAATTTGGCGGTTTAGAATGCGAGAAAATCATATGTAAGTATATTACGTTGCTTGTAATTTTAAACAAATATGTCCTGCAACGTGAGTTAATGTATAAAAATTTCGCTCCGTCCCTACGGAGCTTCCTGCTCCGCTCAATTTTTATACATTTAACTCCCTGCACGGACTTTAAATGTAGATAAAGGATTTTCATATTTTAATTTACAATTATAAATAATTAGAAAGGTAAAAGATGGTATCTATTGTACAAATAAAAAACAAATTACCTATGGATTTTATAGAAGAAATCTATAGCACATATAACCAAAGAATATCAGATAAAATACTAATGGGTATAGATAGTAAAAGGTTAACAACTTTAAGGGTAAATACATTAAAATATGATATAAATAGTTTAACTAAATATTTTGATAAAGTTAATATAGAGTATGATAAAGTTTTATGGTATGATGATGCATTAATAATAAAAAATGCAAATGAAAGCGAATTGCAACAGTTAGATATTTATAAAAATGGGTACATATATATTCAAAGTTTATCTAGCATGATACCACCTCTAGTTTTAAATCCAAGAGAAGGAGAGAATATATTAGATCTAACAGCAGCACCAGGTAGTAAAACAACACAAATGGCATGTATGATGCACAATAAAGGTTACATTTTAGCAAATGAATTAAATAAAATAAGATGTGAAAAATTAAAATATAATGTAAACATGCAAGGAGCAGAAATAGTAGAAATAACAAATAAAGATGGAACAGAGTTAAATTATAAAGAAAAATTTGACAAAGTATTATTAGATACACCGTGTAGTGGAGAAGGAAGATTTATATTAGAAGATGAAAATACATATAAAACATGGTCTATAAAACAAGTTAATGAACTTGCAAAACTTCAAAAGAAACTTATAAAAAGTGGAGTGGATTCATTAAAGAATGGTGGAGAAATAGTATATTCAACTTGTACATTAAACAAAAAAGAAAATGAAGAGATAGTAGATTGGGCAATAAAGAATTTAAAACTAGAATTATTAGATATAGATTTAAAAATTAAAGATAGTATAAAGATATTAAATAAAGCAATGCAAATATTACCTAATGAAACACAAGAAGGATTTTTTATAGCAAAATTAAGAAAAATATAATATAGGAAGGAACAAAATAGAAGATGGAACAAGAAATAATAAATTTACTAAAGAGTACAAATAGAGAAGGAATGGATAATTTAATTAGTTTTATGCAAAAATCAGATTTCTTTAAAGCACCAGCAAGCACAAGATTTCATGGATGCTATGAAGGCGGATTAGCAGAACATAGTATGAAAGTATATGAAATATTAAAACAAAAAGTACAAACATCGATTGTACCAATAAATATACCAGAAGATTCAATTATAATAATAGCTATTTTACATGATATATGTAAAGCAAATTATTATAAAGTAGATTATAGAAATGCAAAAAATTCATTAGGAGTATGGGAAAAAGTACCTTATTATGCAGTAGAAGATACTATACCATATGGGCATGGAGAAAAATCTGTAATGATGATCTCTGAATATATAAAATTAACTAATGAAGAAAAATATTCAATAAGATGGCATATGGGATATACAGAACCAAAAGAATTA
>CAMSMU010000047.1 GCA_947061115.1 uncultured Clostridium sp. | reverse complement strand
AAAGGCAGTTCATTCCGAACTACCTCATTTCCTGCACCCTATAAGCCCATCAACAGTACCAATTAAATTTTGAAAACTATATAAAAATTTTCTATACTCTTCAACTCTTGTAATATCATGTAAATTTTTAGATTCTCTATCAAAAAAAGAAGTTATGATTAAATTTTGAGTGTCAATAAAAACTTTTCGTATTTTGCTTTTATATTCTTTGATTTTATCAGTAGTAGCTTTGAATTTTTTATATTTTAAATCTTCAGTTTGTACTTTTTGATTTAATTTAGCTATTTTTTCTTCATAAGAAACTAATTTATCCAAATTTTGTTGAATTTTAAATGCTTCATCTTCTCCACATGCAGCAACAAATTTATCAAAAAATGCATTATTAGAATAAATAGTGCTATCAAATAATGTGCTAAAATTAGAAACATATCCAATTTGTTTTACTAAATTACATATTAAAGGATAATATGAAGGACTATCTGTAGGAAGAGTAATATCATAATATTTAACAATATCACTTTTTTCACCAATTAAAAAAGATGTAATTAATTGTACAGCCCCTTCATTTAAAGCTGTACCAAAAGCTTTATTACCTACATAAGTGCATAATCCTAATTTTTTTAAATCATCTTTTGAATCTTTAACTTCTTGAATATGATGTATGCATTCATGAACTGCTAAATTTTTTATTTTATCAAAAGTAAGACCTTTTCTAAAATATATAGAAGAGTTCTTATAAAAGTAACAAGCGTCAGATTGATTCTCTGGTAATTCAGCAATATACATAGGAATTCTAGAAATAGTAGTAAAAATATCAGTATAATTAAGCTTAAGTTCAGGCATTTTAGAACATAAAAGCTTAGCTACATATGTTGCAATTTCATTTACATTCAATGTACTAATAGTACATATAACCTTTATACTATTTTTCTCTAATTCAGAATTTACTGATCCCATGTTAGCTTCTCCTTAGTTTTTTCATAAACATTATACAACCATATTACGGAAATATGAATTACAAAAAGATTAAAAAAATATTACAATTCTGTAATATAAACAAATTACTAAAATATATAGCTTTTTTTATATAAGTGTAGTATAATACAGATATCAAACTTTACGGAAATAATGAAAGGAAGGCAAAATGTATAATTTTAAAAGCGTTGAAAAAAAATGGCAAGATAAATGGTATAAAGAAGGAACATTTAATGCAGAAAATGATTACTCAAAAAAGAAGTGGTATGGATTAATAGAATTCCCTTATCCATCAGGACAAGGCTTACATGTAGGACACCCAAGAAGTTATACAGCAATGGATATTATTGCAAGAAAAAAGAGAATGGAAGGATACAATGTATTATTTCCAATAGGTTTTGATGCATTTGGTCTTCCAGCAGAAAACTATGCAATAAAAAATCATGTGCATCCTAAAATTACAACAGAAAATAATATAAACCATTTTAAAGAACAATTAAAAGCATTAGGATTTTCTTTTGATTGGTCAAGAGAAATAAACACAACAGATCCAGATTATTATAAATGGACACAATGGATATTTATAAAATTATATGAACATGGATTAGCATACAAAGCAACAATGCCAATCAATTTTTGCACAGGATGTAAAGTAGGATTAGCAAACGAAGAAGTAGTAAATGGAGTATGTGAAAGATGTGGCAGTCCAGTTGTGCAAAAAGAAAAAAGCCAATGGATGCTTAAAATTACTGAATATGCACAAAGATTAATAGACGATTTAGATGATGTAAATTATTTAGACAAAATTAAAGCTCAACAAAAAAATTGGATAGGAAGAAGTGAAGGAGCAGAAATAAACTTCAAAATAAAAAATACAGATGATACTCTTCTTGTATATACAACAAGACCAGATACAATATTTGGTGCAACATATATGGTAATATCACCTGAACACCCATTTATAGAAAAATATAAAGATAGAATAGAAAACTTAAATGAAGTAAAAGAATATCAAGAAAAAGCAGCAATGAAATCTGAATTTGAACGTTCAGAATTAAACAAAGAAAAAACAGGTATAGAAATAAAAGGATTAAAAGCAATAAATCCTTTAACAAACGAAGAAATCCCAATATGGATATCTGATTATGTTTTAATAACATATGGAACAGGTGCAATTATGGCAGTTCCCGCACATGATGAAAGGGATTTTGAATTTGCAACAAAATTTAATTTACCAATAAAACAAGTTATAGAACCAGTATTTTATGGAAAAGACGAATCTAAAATTAAACCAGAAAAAAAATACACTAAAAGAAATGTTATAAATGTTATTGTAAAACATCCAACAGAAAATAAATATCTATGTGTTAATAATGACAAATTTGGATTTAAAAACTTTGTTATGGGAGGAATTGAAGAAGGAGAAACTCCTATAGAGGCAGCTGTTAGAGAACTTAAAGAAGAAACAGGTTATACAGATTGTAAAGTAGACTATGTATTTGACTTTATATATAGAAGTAGATTTTATGCAGCACATAAAGATGTAAATAGAGACATTACTTGTTACACAGTAGCATTAACATTAAATTCACTAAAACAAGAGAATATATCAGAAGAAGAAAAGAACACACAGTATCCTGTATGGATTGACGAAGATAAATTAAATGATTATTTAACAACAGAAGATCATAAATTTTCACTTGAAATGTATAAAAAACCACAAGCATTTACAAATACAGACTCAGGACTTTTAATAAATTCAGGATTTTTAGATGATTTAGAAGTAAAAGATGCTATAGAAAAAACTATAAAATATATAGAGGACAATAAATTAGGAAAAAGAAAAGTAAATTATAAACTACGTGATTGGGTATTTTCTCGTCAAAGATATTGGGGCGAGCCTATACCAATGGTATATTGCGAAGATTGTGGTTGGGTGCCAATACCAGAAGAAGAATTACCACTAAAATTGCCAGAAGTAGAAGATTATGAACCAGGAGAAAATGGAGAATCACCACTTGCAAAACAAAAAGAATGGATAAAAACAAAATGCCCTCATTGTAATAAAGAGGCTACAAGAGAAACAGATACAATGCCTCAATGGGCAGGATCATCATGGTATTTCTTAAGATATATGGATGCACATAATAATAATGAACTAGCATCTAAAAAAGCACTAGAATATTGGGCTCCAATAGATTGGTATAATGGAGGAATGGAACATACAACACTTCATTTATTATACTCAAGATTTTGGCATAAATTCTTATATGATATAGGAGTAGTACCAACAAAGGAACCATATGCAAAACGTACATCACATGGTATGATATTAGGTAGCAATGGAGAAAAAATGTCAAAATCAAAAGGAAATGTAATTAATCCAGATGACATTATAGAAGAATTTGGAGCAGACAGTTTCAGAGTGTACGAAATGTTTATGGGACCTTTTGATCAAACAGCACCATGGTCTATGGAAAGTATAAAAGGATGCATGAAATTCTTAGATAGAGTTTGGAATATGCAAGAATTTGTAACAGATGGAGAAAATTATTCACCAAAATTTGAACATATGATGCATAAAGCAATCAAAAAAGTATCTAATGATATAGAAGAAATGAAATTTAATACTTCAGTATCAACTTTTATGACAATGGTAAATGAATTCTATAAAGAAAAGAGTATTAATAAAGCTGAATATAAAATATTTTTACAATTATTAAATCCATTTGCACCACATATAACAGAAGAATTATATGAGGTTATAGGAGAAAAAGACACAATAGCAGATACACCTTGGCCAACATATGATGAATCAAAAACTTTAGAAAGCGAAATAGAATTACCAATACAAATTAACGGAAAATTGAGAACTACTATAAATGTAGAAAAGGATTTACCAAAAGAAAATATAGAAAAAATAGTTCATGAAAATGAAAGAGTAAAAACATTGTTAGAAGGAAAGAGTATAGTAAAGGAAATTTATGTTCCAAACAAAATTTACAATATTGTTGTTAAATAAGAGGAAGTTATTATATGAAAAAAAATACAGATGTTAAAAATAAAAAAGAAATAGTGCAAAAAAATAAAAAAATAATGCAGATAGCATTTAGCATATTAGCAATATTTTGTATAGCAATATTTAGTATGGCACTAACTCCAAAATCATTTCAAAATGATACGTTTTATACAATAAAAGTAGGTCAGGGAATTAGAGAATATGGAATAGATGGAATAGACCATTATTCATTCCATAATCTAGAATATAGGTATCCACATTGGTTATATGATGTAATAACATCACTAATATTTGATTTTTTAGGAGGTTATACAGCATTATATATATTAACAATAATATTATCAATTACATTAGGTATAGTACTATATATTACCACGAAAAAAATAACAAAAAATCCACTTATGGCATTTATAATAACAATGGGGCAAATGTTTTTAATGGCAGAATATATAGCAGCAAGAGCACAGCTAGTAACATTTATATTATTTGTACTAACAGTACTATTTATAGAAAAGTTTTTAGAAACGGGCAAAAAAAGGTATGCAGTAGGACTGATAATAATACCAATATTAATAGCAAATTTACATTCAGCAGTATTTCCATTCTACTTTGTATTATATATGCCATACATAGGAGAATACTTAATAAGACTAATAATAGATGCTCATATACCACACAATTTATACAATCAGATTTTAAAAATAAGGATAAATAAAGCAAATAGTAAACTAAAAAAAGTATCAAAAGATGATGCAGAAAAATATCAGAAGAAATTAGTTTTATTAAATAAGAAAGTAGAAGAATCTAAAAATAAATTTGAACTATACAAAGCAAAGAGGCAAGAAAAAAGAAAAAGACCTTACAAACTTAGAATAGAAAAATTAGATAGAACAAAATGGCTAATTTTAATAATGGTAATATGTATATTTACAGGATTTTTAACACCTGTAGGTGATATGCCTTTTACATACACACTAAAAATAATGAAGGGCAATACAACATCTAGTATA
Source organism: uncultured Clostridium sp. (assembly GCA_947061115.1). Taxonomy (GTDB): domain Bacteria; phylum Bacillota; class Clostridia; order TANB77; family CAG-508; genus CAG-793. The sequence goes on along the minus strand of CAMSMU010000047.1, from coordinate 4,666 downwards.
AGTGAACATTTACCACTTACTCTAATAGATAATAAGCCAATATTAATAGCATTAGTATCTATAATTGCAATATTAATTTTTACAGATGTGAAAATTACTTTAAGAGACTTATTTATGGTAGGTGGACTTGCACTACTTGCATTTATAACAAGAAGGCAAGTATCAATGCTTGTATTATTTGGAGGAATTATACTTGCGAAAATACTTGTAGAACTAATAAATAAGTATGACAAAAAGGGAACAGAGCAACTAATGGAATTTATGACTACAACAGCAGGAGAAATATTAGTAATATTATTCACACTTGCAATTAGTTATTATATGTTTATACCAAATAAAAATGCACAATATATTAGTGAAAGATCTTATCCAATAGAATCATCAAAATGGATAAAGGAAAATTTGGATTACGAAAATATAAGGTTATTTAATGATTACAATTACGGAAGCTATTTATTATTAAATGATATACCAGTGTTTATAGATTCAAGATGTGATTTATATACACCAGAATTTAATGGTGAAAAAGGTGAAGATGGTAAATATAAGGGAAAAGATATTTTTGCAGATTATATAAACGTATCAAGTATAGGAACATATTATGAAACTAAATTTGATACATATAAAATAACTCATGTTATAACTAAAAGTAACTCAAAATTGAATATGCTTTTATCACGAGACGATAAATATAAACAAATATACAAGGACGATAATTTTATAATTTATGAAAGAGAAAATAAAGAATAATTATGTAGTAAATGAAAAAGATGTAAATCAAAGGCTTGATATGTATATAGCAAGCCTTGATTTGAATTTATCAAGAAGCTTAGTACAAAAAATGATAGAATCAGAAAATATACTAGTAAATAACAAAAAAGTTAAAACATCATATAAAACAAAACAGGGAGATGACATAACAATAATAATTGGAGAACTTAAAGAGACTCATTTAAAAGCTGAAGAAATGCCTTTAGATATTGTATATGAAGATAATGACATAGTAGTAGTAAATAAAGAAAAAGGAATAGTAGTTCATCCAGGAAGTGGTAATATAGATGGGACTTTAGCAAATGCCATATTAAATCATTGTAAAGATTCATTATCTGGAATAGGTGGAGAATTAAGGCCAGGAATTGTACACAGACTAGATAAAGACACATCAGGTTTAATAATAGTAGCTAAAAATGATAAATCTCATATAAACTTAAGTAATCAAATAAAGGAAAGAAAAGTAAAAAAAATATATACAGCTTTAGTAAGAGGTGTAATTAGTGAAAACAATGCTACGATAAATATGCCAATAGGTAGAAGTAAAGTAGATAGAAAAAAAATGTCAGTAAGAGCAGATGGAAAAGAAGCAATTACACATATACAAGTAATAAAAAGATATAATAAATACACATTAATTAAAGTAAAAATAGATACAGGAAGAACACATCAAATAAGAGTACATATGGCAGAAATCGGATTTCCAGTAGTAGGAGATGAAGTATATTCAAATGGAAAAAATGAATTTAATGTACATGGACAAATGTTACATAGTACAAGTTTGGATTTTATTCATCCTACTACAAATAAAAAAATGCATTTAGAAGCATCTCTTCCTGAATATTTTATAAATGTTTTGGAACAATTAGAAAAATTATAAAATAAATATATTGAATCACTTGACTTTGCTGTAGAAAGTTTCTGCAATATATTTATTTTTAAAAAGGAGTGTGATTAAAATAGAAGAAAGATTGCAAAAATTTCTTGCAGAAAGTGGAGTAGCATCAAGAAGAAAAAGTGAAGAATTAATTAAAAGTGGCAAGATCAAATTAAATGGAAAAATTGTAACAGAATTAGGGACTAAGATTAATCCAGAAAAAGATGTTATAGAGTATAATGGAAATGTAATAAAAAAACAAAACAATAAAGTATATATATTATTAAATAAACCAATAGGATATGTAACAACAGTTAAAGACCAATTTAATAGAGATACAGTTATGGACTTAATAAAAGGAGTAAAAGAAAAAGTTGTGCCAGTAGGTAGATTAGATATGTATACATCAGGAGCTATATTATTAAGTAATGATGGAGAATTTGTAAATAAAATCACACATCCTAAAAACGAAATAGAAAAAACATATAATGTTACATTAGTAGGAGAAATAACTAATAATGAAATTCAAAAACTAAAATCTGGTGTAGAAATAGATAATAATGGAGAAAGATATATAACTTCAAAAGCAAAAGTAAAAATATTAAAAATAGATAAAGAAAAGAACATATCAAGAGTACAAATAACAATTCATGAAGGCAAAAATAGAGAGATAAGAAAAATGTGTGAATCTATAAATAAAAAAGTGCTAGCACTTCATAGAACAAAAATTGGAGATATAGACATTAAGGATTTAAGATTAGGATCATGGAGATATTTAGTGCAAGAAGAATTAAAATGGTTGACAAAAGAATAAATTAATTATATAAGTAAAAAAATACATGAAGAAAAAATGAAAAAAGAGGTAATAATGAAAGATAAAAATATAAAAGGGATAACTTTAGTATCAATAGTAGTAACTATTATAGTTTTACTAATACTAGCAGGAATAGCTATAAGCTTAACATTAAGAGATAATGGTATATTTACAAAAGCAAAAATCTCAACTAATAAATATAAAGATGCAGTAGAAAAAGAACAAGAAGAACTAGATAAAGCATATGGAGAAATAAAAATAGCAGATAGTGATGATTCTAAAATAACTATAACAATGAAAGAATTAGATACTATAATACAAGAAAAAATAGCAGAAACAATATGCACTCCAGACTATGGAAATGGGACAGAAATAACATTTACAAATAAAGAGTATACAGTAGAAGAAAATGGATATATTCAAATGAGTTTTGTATATACTACACCTATTAATTCAGGGGGTGTAGGAGATTTTTTGTATATTAATAATAATATGTTTTTTAGAAATAGTGCTAACACTACATGGCAAAATGCATTAAGTCCAATCTTTCCAGTAAAACAGGGGGACGTTATAAGATATGAAAATAAAGCTCAAAATGTAACAGGAACATTTTTTTCAATAAGATACTAGAAATAATAGTAAATAAACACTAATAGTATTGATATATATACATAATAATGATATAATACAATCATTGAAGCAGTAAATTTAAATTTACTGAGTCTAACAAAATAATTTTTGTAGGAGGAAATAATATGGTAAACGATAACGAAATAAAAACAACAGTATCGCCATTTGCTATGAGAGAGCAAGAAATAAAAGTATTCGATGGTAAAGATGGTTATGTGTCAATGAATCAAATTATTCAAAAATTTAACTTAGGACATCTTAATGAAATACATTTTGAAATATTAAAATTAGTAAATAAATTTGAATTTTTAACTTCAAGACAACTATTTTATCTTTTACAATTAGAAAAGGTAGATGTACCTACACAAGATAAGTTAAATAATAAATTAGAACAGTTAATAAAATGTAAAATACTAACTAGATATTATTTTACATCTGTAGAAGGAAGCGGAATTTATAGAATATACTGTATGGAGAAAATGGGAAAATATTTATTAAATTCTAGAGAAGTAGAATGTAAATGGCAACCTACAGATAATGCAAAACCAGTGGAAATGATTAAGAAAAAATTATCTGGAAATCAAATAGTAATAGCATATTTAAGGAAATCAACAAATGTAGATTCATATACATTAAAACCACAAATAACAGATAAAAATACAGGTAAAATATTTAAACCAATAGCAAATATAAAGTTTAATTTAGGTGCAAATAAAATTGATTTCATATATGAAGTAGTAAGAAGAAATAAAGAATGGAAACAGCAGTTAATTGATAGAATGAAACAATGGCAAAGTTTTTATGCAAATTTTACACCAGGAGATTCAGGATTTGGAAATCTACCACAACTAATATTTGTTTGTGAAGATGAAATTCATATGGCAGAAGTATTTAAAGAATTAGCGATAAATAACTTATTTATAGGTAAAATTAAATTTTACTTCACAACTGATTTAGAACAAAATAAAGATAAACTAGATAAAAGTTTATATGAATTTGTAGAAGAAAATGGAAAATTTAAAAAGAAAAACATTGAATCAAAATTGCTAGCCTAAATTTTATATTATAGAAAATTCAGAGAATTTTTTATAATATAAAAAGGTTTACCCTCTAAGCAATAGCTTGCTTAGAGGGTTTGTTAATTTTGAAAAGTCTCAAATCTTCCAGACACATACATTCGTTATGCTTCTGTCAGTTTCATGAGAAAGTACAACATCAAAATGGCTTCCTTCAGCTGAAATCTCTACGGGGAATTTCCTACCATTTGAAGCAATATATTCTTCAACTGATTTATTGACAGCACAGATAACAATTTCAGTTGCAGAACGATTATAGCATATTATTCTGCGCATTAACTCTACTGCAATAGGATCCTCAGAGAACATTTCAATTATTTCCTCCCTACTTATAGGAGGCATACCAGGATAATTTATACAAATAATTTTGTTCCCGATATCTGGCCAAAGGCCTAATAACCGAATGTCTGGATTAGCTAAAGAAACTAGCTTTTGGTACACATCCTGTTCAGGATAGTAGCCAGAGTTGTTTTCAAAATTTTTCATGATTTCTCCTTT
>CAMSMU010000046.1 GCA_947061115.1 uncultured Clostridium sp. | reverse complement strand
AGTAAATTCTTTCAAAATTCTGTTTCTACATTCTTTTTTATATTTGTCTAAACCTTTAATTACTTTTTCTATTGCTTTTACATAACTATTTATTTCATCCTCTGTATATACAAATTCAAAAATATCTTCTTCATCTTGCATACATGGAACTATTATCCCTGTTTTTTCATTTATTAGTTCTTTTTGTCCTCCTACGTCACTTGATATAACAGGTATCCCCATTGATAATGATTCATAAGCAGTTAAAGCTAATCCCTCTTTTATAGAACAATTTATTGTCATATCACTTATTGCATATATTTCATCTGTTTTGTTTGTACTTCCCAAAAATTTAATGCAATCTAATAATTCCATCTTTTTAGCTTTAGATTTCATTTTTGCCAAAAGGTTTCCATCCCCAACAACTAAAAATAAGCAATCTTTTCTTTTTTCTTTTATTTCTTTTACAATTTCTAATAATAAGAATGGCCTTTTTTGTTCTGAGATTCTACATATATAACTTATTACATATTTTCCTTCTGGAATATCATATTTATTTTTTAGTGCTTCTTTATTATATTTTTCTGGATTGTATATTTCTTCATCTACACCTATATATACAGTTTTTACTTCTTCTTTATTTCTTCCAAAATAGCCTATCAATATTTTTCTACTATTTTCATTACATACTAAAGTTTTATCTATTACAGATGCAACACTACTAGAATCTCTAGAATATCCACCATTTCTGTTGTACCATTCTTCCATATGAACATAATCTATAATTGGTATATTTTCATATTTTGATTTTAAATATGGTAACATAGCATATCCTATTTCGCTATTAGTATTAAAAATTATATTTATATTATTTTTAATTATAATATAATTAATAAAGCTAATCCAATACTCCTGATCTAAAAATGTAGTTATATCATACACTGTAGCATATTCTTCAAATTCTTGTCTATATGTATTTATTGCTGGTTCTGTTAGCACTATTGTTACATCAAATTTATTTTTATCTATTCTTTTTATAAATTCTAAATTAAATTTATCAGCTCCACCCATTACCATCCATGGGATTATCATCAATATATTTGTCTTTGAATCCTTTTTTCTTTGTATTTTAGGTATTGTTTCTAATTCTTCTGTAATCAACTGCCATTTATAATTGTATTTAGGATATTGTATGGCTTCGACCCTCTTTTTTATAGTTTTTGATGTGTTTCTTATTATTTCCATTGCTCTTTCATTATTTTCTCTTGCCTTTTTTAATTCACTTGAATTTTTCTTTCTTCTATACCAAAGTCCATAATAATTCATTCTAACTGGAAATTTACCTTTTGCAATTAATTTAAGCCATAAATTCCAATCTTCATATACTGATTTTTCTTTAAGACCATATCCACCTACTTCTAAAAAATCTGCTTTTCTAATCATTGCCGTTATTACTAAAGTATTCTCTTTTTTTAGTTTGTCTGAGTTAAAATATTTATTCCACAAATATCTATCTCCATCAAATCCTATTGAATCTGCATATGCCCATGATGCTTTTTTATTAGTTTCTAAAGTCCAATATGAACATTCTAAGTATGTTTCATCTATTAAATCATCAGAATCTAAGAAACATAAATACTTAGCAGTTTTTGATGATTTTGTAACACCGTAGTCCCTTGCAACTGCTGGTCCTTCATTTTCTTTATTTATTACTTTTATTCTTTCATCTGTTTTCTCTATTTCTTTTAATACTTTTAATGATTCTTTATCATCTGATCCATCATTTATAATTAGTAGTTCAAAGCATGGGAATGTCTGATTTAGAACTGAATTTACAGATTGTTCTAAATTTTCTTTGTCATTATAAAATGGCATAATAATAGATATTACTGTTTCTTTATTATCATATTCTTGTCTTTTTAATTTTTTTCCTGGTTCTTTACTAAAATCAAAGTAAGTATCTTTCATTTATAATTTCTCCTTAAATTGTTTTCATTTAACATGTTTTTATATACTTTAGAATACTATTTATTAAAGTTCCTCTGCAAATCTTTTTTGTAATTTATTAAATAGCATATATCCTAATATACAGATTACAATTCCTATTAATAATATTATTCCTAAACTATTCATATCTGGCATAGTTTGATTATAAAAAATATCTCTAAAACCTTCTATTATATATGTCATAGGATTTATTTGTAAAATCCATCTGAAATTTTCTGGTATTGTATCTACTGCGTATACAATTGGTGTAGCATAGAAAAATAATTGTAATATTACCCCTATGAAGTGTTGCAAATCTCTAAAATATACTGTAATACTTGACACTATTAATGATATTCCTAATAGTAATATATATTGTACAACTAATATCACTGGATATAATAATATATATGGTGTTAGTCCCATTCCAAAGCTAAGTGTAAATCCTATAATTATTATTGTTGATATTAAAAAATTTATTGTTTCACTTGTTACTAATGAAAGAGGCAAAATCTCCCTTGGAAAATATACCTTTTTTATAATATTTCCATTTTCTATCATAGTAAATGATGCCCTATTTATTACTGTTGAGAAATAATTCCATGGTATAAGTCCACATACCATAAATACTGTATAATTTGGTATATTATTTCTCATTATTAGTGGAAATATTATTGCATAGACAGCTATTTGTAAAAGTGGATTTATAAAAGACCATAGCACCCCTAAAAAAGAATGTTTATATTTACCACCAATATCTTTTTTTACGCTAGTTTTTATTAGTTCTCTATAATTATATAAACCTTTAAAAATACCCATTAATTACTCCTTTTCTAACTTTAAGTAGTTTGTTTTATATATTCATCAATAACTTCATCTGTATTACCATCCATTTGAATAACACCTTTATTAAGCCATATTGCTCTATCACATAGTTCTCTTGCTGAGCCTAAACTATGTGTTACAAATACCATCGTTTTTCCTTCTTGTTTTAGTTCTTTCATTTTGTTTAAGCATTTTTCTTGAAAGTGTTGGTCTCCTACTGATAGTATTTCATCTACTAATAATATATCTGCATCAACATTAATAGCTACTGAAAAAGCTAAACGCATATACATTCCTGATGAATATGTTCTTACAGGATTATCTATATATGTTCCTAATTCTGAAAATTCTATTATTTTTTCTAATCTATCATCTATTTGTTTTCTTGTAAGTCCAAAAATAGAAGCATTAAAATATATGTTTTCTCTACCTGAAAAGTCTGGATGAAATCCTGCACCTAACTCTAATAATGATGTTAATTTGCCATTTGTGTATATTTTGCCTTTATTAGGATAGATTATTTTTGTCATTAGTTTAAGTAGCGTTGATTTTCCGCTTCCATTTATACCTACTAATGCTACTGCTTCACCATTTTTAATTGTTACACTAACATCTTTTAATACTTCTCTTTTTTCTCTTCTATTTCTTTTCCAAAATAGCATTTTTTCTTTTACACTATTTGCTTTATCTAAATAGATGTTAAAAGTTTTATATATATGTTCTACTATAATTCTATTTTCTGCGTTTTCTCTCATATAATCACCTTTCTATATAATAATATAATTTTCCAATAATGTCAATTTTAGGCGGAAATTATTATGCTATTTATCAATATTTTTAGCTTTTTCTTCTTTAAATTTCAGTTTTGTTTTTATACTACCTGGTAACCATAGTATTGCCACTATTATTTTATTTATAATTCCTGGTACATTTCTAATTGCCATATCTCTTTCTGCAAGTATAGAAAATAATATATAATGTTTATAAATATACATCCTTTTCTTAAAAGTTACTCCACTCAAATCCATATTTAGTATTTCTCTAAAATACTCATAATACCCTAATGGATTCTTTTTAAATATTTCTAATATATTCTTTGAATATCCATCTTTTTTATATTCACATATCATTATTGGCTCATTTATGCATATTACATCATAATCCAAGTCCATTTTATGGAACATTCTTGCTTCTGTAACAAATTTTTCATCTGCTTCTAATTTATAACTATATTTCTTTCTTATTTCAGTATTAAATACTAAAGATTTTTCACCTGTTATATTTTCTCTAAAATACAAACTAAACATATCACTTCTATGCTCATTTTCAGGAAATTTATTTCCCATATTCTTTTTTCTTTGGTCATATTTTAGAAATACCAATGCATATATTACATCTTGATTTTCTATTATATTATTTGAATATTTTTTTATAGTATTGAAAGCTCCTACTGTAAAATAATCATCTGAATCGCATTCTATAATTACATCACCTGTTGCATAATTTACAAGATTATTTATTGCTTCCATTTTTCCTTTATTTTCTTCATAATAATATTTTATGTCTATTATATTTTGTTTTATAAAATTAGTCATAATTGTTTTCGTTTTATCTGTTGAACCATCATCCATAACTAACCATTCTATTTCTACATTTGAATTACTATTTACAATAAGGCTTGTATACAATCTATTTAAACTATTTCCTCTATTATATGTTGCTGTTAATACTGATACTTTCATTTTTGTATTATATCCTTTCTGAAAATTACACTATAATATCTCTTTTATTTGAATTAATATTTGGTATTCATTTTCTTCATTTTTATATTCTTTTGTATTATTAATTAATTTTATATTATCACTTTTAAGTTCTTTTTCTAATCCCTTGAATATTCCATTTTCTGTATTTTCTAAAACAATTGCTTTACTATAATCATATACACATTCTCTTGATGCTGTATCTGTTATTATTATTGGTTTACTTAAAATTTTTGCTTCTTCCAATACCATTGGATATCCTTCATAATATGAAAGTAAGCAAAAATAATCACAGTTTTTAATATATGGGTATGGATTTTCTTTTTTACCTAATAATATAAAGTCTTCTGTAAGTCCTAATTTATCTATTTGTTTTTGAAGTTCATATTTTAAAGGTCCATCTCCAATTATATATATTTTAGTATGAATACCATTTTCTTGTAATCTTTTTTGAACTCTTATAAATCTATCTAGCGCCTTTTGTTCTACTAATCTGCATGCAGTTAATAAATTTATATCATTTTCTTCATATGGAAGTTCTATTCTTTCTTCTGATTTTTCTAACACTTTTTTATAATTTATATAATTTCTTATAACTTTTTCGTTAGACTCATCTGCCCATTTATATTGATTATTAAAATCTTTTCTATTTTCTTCGCTTACAAATATAAGTCTATCATAACTTTTATATATTTTTTCTTCTACAATTTTCTTGATCTTTGCTTTTATTCCATTTCCATAAACCTTAGAAATATCATTATGTATCCATGCTATTTTATTGTTATTAGATTTTGCTGAAAATAGTCTTGTAATTGGTCCCTCTAAAAAAGCTATTTCTGTGTCATATCCATTTTTAATTATTTCATTATGTATTTTTTTCTTATATATAATTAATTTTAATGATGCTTTTACTTTTTCTATTTTGCTTAAATCTTTATATTCCTTTCTATATAAAGATATCTTTTTTATGTTTTTATTAAGCTCTTTTCGTAGTTCTCCACCACTATATATTGTAAATATTGTTATATCGTAATCTTCAGAAAGCCTATTTGCAAGATCTACTAATACTCTTTCTGCTCCACCAATTGTAAGGCTTGTTATTCCAAATATTATTTTCTTCATTTATTTACTTCCAATCTTCATTTATTTTCTGATTTAATAATCAGACTATTAGCAACTGATGCTATTATTATCATTAATGATGAATTAAAAAATATATATCCTGACAAAAATGATAATGCAAATATCAATATTAAAACTGCTATATTCATTAAGTATTTTGTATCTATTTTTTGTTTATTCTTTATTTTCTTTATTGTTTGAATTATGGAATAAACTAATATTATGATAAATGGTCCTGCATATAATATAAATCCTAATATTCCAAAATTAAGTAGCAAACTTATTAATTCATTTTCCATGACCATTTCATAAAAATTAGCTTCAAATCCATTACCAAATATTATTCCTATTGCACTTTTTTGATGTTTTACCAAATATAAATTAAATATTAATTGTTGATGTCTTGAATCAGTCCCTGATATATTTTTTTCTTGGCAATATTCATTTAAATCAAGTACTGCTTGTTTTTGAGATTCTGACATATATCCATCTTCTAATGTACCTGCTAATATCTTATTTTTAATTTCTAACATATCACCTGTCATATGCCCAATTTTACCTGTTGATTTATCAATTATTGTATATTGTGATTCATTTATTTGCTTTCTTCTTACTAAAGTATTAGATCCTACTAAACCAATAACTATAACTGCAATAACTAATAATATAAATCCTACAATAGCTATTTTATTTTTACTAAATAATACTTCGATTGTTATAAAGACTGCTACTGCTAAAAAGAAACCTAATAAGCCTGTTCTTGTACCTATTAAAGTGACTAAATAAATTCCTGTTAATATTACTGTTATTATTGACCAAATTCTATACTTTTTATCTTTTATAAGTGGCAATATCATAAAAATAGAAATACATAAAATAGCACTTAAACTATTTCCTGATTCTATCCATCCTTTGTACCCTATCTGTTCTTCCATATATGTATAAGATGATGTACCTGTAAGTATAGCCACATATATTGAAATAATATATACACTGCACATAATAAGTACTGAAAATCTAAATTTTTCAATATTACTCTTATTAATCTGCGTCTTTTTTCTCCAATTCATATTTGTAAATGAATAGAAGAATACTATTAAATTAATAATTAGAAATGAATAATTTACTATATATTGAAGTTCTTGTTTTACTCCACCATATGACCAATTTGTTATAAATGTTTTGGTTACTGCTAAGTGAATTAGTCCATATATGAGGTACACTAATGCAATAATTAATAATATTAGCTTATTTTTATTATTAGCTTTTATAAAAATATAAATAGATAAAACCACTGGTATAACTGGTCTTAAAAATGTAGATATTGATATATTTGTATTAAAGTAATTTCTAAATAAAAAACTTGCTATATCCAATATCGGACATATAATTATATAAAAACATAATATATCTTCTAACTTAATATTTTTAATTTTATTTTTTATTTCCATAACGCTCCCAAAATCTTTGTATATATTTTATAGGTAAATTTATTTGTTGTTTTCATAAATATTCCATTCACAGTATTGTTTGTCTTTAGTATTTTATTCTTTTTCCAATTTGGAAAATAACTGTTTAAATTATCCCACGTTTTATTTATTAAATCTTCTTTTACTTCTTTATTATCTATTTGTAAAATTCTTTTTAATGAACTGCAAAGTAAAAGTCTTGTATATGTATATTCTATTTGATCTTTGTATTCTTCATATAAGCCATTTGATTTATAATAATTTATAACATTATTTAAAACTATAAAAATATGTGATGTTCTTGAATCTTGCTTGTTTACCATTGAATCTTCTCTTTGAGTATAGTATATAAGTGGTTCTTTTACAAATGAAAATTTATTTATGTGTGGTAACAATTTATAGAAAAACTCTACATCCTCATAATATAGCCCCATTGGAAATGCTATTTTGTTGTTTATTATAATGTCTCTTTTTATCAATTTGTTCCATGCCACTACTCTAGCTTTTTCAAACATTTCTTTTTTATCTTTATACCTGTATCCAATATCTTGTTTCTTTTCATTTGGATATTGCCAATAAAAATCACATTCTACATAATCACTATTTTGATGTATTGCTTTATTATACATTTTTTCATATGTTGTTCTTTCAATATAATCATCTGAATCTAAAAAGGCTATATAATCTCCTGTAGCATACATAAGTCCAAAATTTCTAGCACTTGAAAGCCCTCCATTTTCTTTTTTTAAATACATAATATTTTCATGATCTTTTTTATATTGTAATATTATGTTTTCTGAATTATCTGTTGATCCATCATTTACAATTATTATTTGTAAATCTGTTAATGTCTGGTTAATAAGTGCAGTTATACATCTATTTAAATATTTTTCCACATTATATACTGGAACTATTACGCTAACTTTTGGCATACTATCTCCTTATATATTTTAAAATCTAAATTTATATGATCATTATACAATAAAAGACATTTTTTTTAAATAGTATATTAGAATATTTCTATTTATTTTAGTATTTTTACTATACACTAAAAAAAGAAAGTAGACAATTCTGTCTACATTCTTTTTTAGATATATTAGTTATATCTTATTCAGCTAATCCTTTGATTGTGAAACTTATAGTAGTTTGATTTCCTGCTTTATCTTTTACTTGTAATGAATATGCTCCATTTTTGTCTACTGTATATTGATATTTTCCATCTTCATTCTTTGTTAGTACGCCTGTTGCCAATAAGTTGATAGTTTCTCCATTTTTTATCAATATAGCAGTGTCTACATCATCAAAGTTTTCAAATACAAATGTTTGAGCTTTTTTGATTATTGGTAATTTGCTTATTCCGCTTATTACTGGAGCTGTTCTGTCTATTGTAAATTCAATAGTACCAGATATTCCATCTTCATCTACTAATGTAATTGTGTATTTTCCTTCTTCTAATTCACTTGTAGGATCTATATTTTCACCGTCTTTAACTAATGTTGCTGTTACTCCATCTCCTATTATAATTGTGTTACAACTAATGTAATCTCCATTTTCTATATCTAATTTATTTCCATCTTTGTCAATAAATTTAGGTAAAGGTGAATTTTTAACTGTTACATTTCTTGTTACAATTGCCAAGTTTCCAGCACTATCTATTGCTTTATATTTTATAGTGTAATTTCCTTCTGTTCCAATTTTGAATCCATTGTAGTCAATTATAACTCTTAGGTTTTCACCTGAATTATCTGTTACTGTAACACCTTGCATTAGAACTGCTTCATAATCTGATTGATTAACTTTTAATATTACTGTATCAGGTCCATCTATAGAAATTACTGGTCTTTCTGTATCTGGGTTAACTGGTGGATTTTCACCTTTTTCCAATGTTACCTCTACAGTTGCTGTAAATTCTTCTTTGTATGTTGCACTATTTTCGTCATCATCTCTATAAACTATAGTAATTGTTTGTGATTCTCTAGTAAAGTCATATCCTCTTACCATATCTGCTGTTACAAGTGTACCTGTAATATTATCTCCTGAACCATGTACTACTGTATATGCAATAGGATTTTTTGATAATAATTCTTCTATAGTATCATTTATGTTTCCAGTCATAGATCTTCTATTAAGTGTAATTCTTCTTGTATAATCTTGAACTTTTACTTTAAATGATGTTGTTGCTGGTTTTCCATCTACAATAATATCTGGTGCTGTTACAGTTATTTCTATTTCATCTCCTATATCTGTTAGAGTTTCAGGAGTTATTGTATAGTTTGTAACCTCTGTTTCGCCTGTTCCAGCTGACATTACTGTTTCAACTTTTAATCCTGTAGTATTTATGCTATCACCATATCTATATAATAATGTGTTTGGCATACTTGTAATAGTAATTCCTGTAACTTTATTTCTTTCTTCTAATCCAGATATAGCTGCGTTTATTGCTGCTGCTTTAGTGTCTATTTCACTTTGTTTTGTTTCATTCATTGCTAATGCTTGTTGTAATATAGACCAGCTTTCTTCTGTATAATCATCAGCTATTAAATCTGCTGCTGCTGCTTTTGCTGCATCTAAGTCTGTTGCATCTACTGTTAATTTGTTTAT
>CAMSMU010000045.1 GCA_947061115.1 uncultured Clostridium sp. | reverse complement strand
CTTTCCTAAATATAAATCAATGTACACAAATTTTATTATATAAAATTTGGCACGCAAACAAATATGTGGGGTTCAAAATAAATATAATAATAAATAAATTCAAGAACCCCACTTTTGTTCTATTAGAAAGAGGCACATATGAACTATAAAATAAATAATATAAGAGAGAAAATGAAACTTTTAAATTTACAGGGTCTTATTATATCAAATCCTATAAACATTAGATATATTACTGGTATACCTGTTGAGGGAACAATTCTTATCACAGATAAAGAAAATGTATTTATAACAGATGCAAGATGTATAGAAAAAGTAAATGAAACTTTTACTATCAATGATCAGGTTATTGTTTATGATGCAAAAGATATATCAGAAGCAGATAATCAAAACTTTTTTCAAAACTGTGAAAATGTAGGATTTGAAGAAAATTATGTAACATATGCAAAATATCAAGAACTTATAAGAAGATATAGAATAAAAAATATAGAAGAAACAGAATACATAATCGAAAAACAAAGAGCAGTAAAAACAGAAGAAGAGATAGAATGCATAAAAAAGGCATGTGAAATAACAGATAATTGTTTTACACATCTAATCAATTATATAAAAATAGGTATGTCAGAGAAAGAAATTGCATCAGAAATAGTAAAATACTTTATAGAAAATGGAGCAGAAGGAGAAGCTTTTAATGCAATAGTAGCATCAGGAAAAAATTCATCAAAACCGCATAGCATTCCAACTAGCAAAGTTGTTGAAAATGGCGATACAATAACAATAGATTTTGGAGCAAAATATAATGGATATTGTGCAGATATGACAAGAACAATATTTGCAGGAAATATTAGTGATGAAATGAGAAAATTATATAATTTAATATTAAAAAATCAGTTAAATGTATCAAGGGAGATAAAAGAAGGTACAAGTTCTAAGATGCTATCTAGAAATGTAGAAAGCGATTTTTACTTATATAACTATAATTTGATACATGCTTTAGGACATGGAGTGGGGTTAGAGGTTCATGAAATGCCATATATTACACATAACTCACAGTCAACTTTAAGACCTAATATGGTTGTAACAAATGAACCAGGAATATATATACCTGGACAATATGGAATAAGAATAGAAGATACAATATGTGTTGGAAAAAGTAATTCTGAAATACTTACTAAATCAAGTAAAGAAATAATAGTAATAAATTAGTTAATTTTAATATTTAAATATATAAAGTAATAAATAAAATAATAGGAGGAGTAAGATGAAGGATATTAAAATATTTCCTTGTAACACAGCAGAAAAATTTACACAAGAAATATGTGACAATTTAAAAATCAAAATGGGAGAAATTGACACATTCAAATTTAAAAATGACAATACATTTGTACAATTAAAAGAAACAGTAAGAGACAAAGATGTATATTTAGTACAAACAACAATGCCACCAGTAAACGAAAGAATAATGGAACTATTAATAACTATAGAAGCTGCTAAAAGAGCTTCGGCAAGAAGAATAATAGTGGTATTACCATATTTTATGTATTCAAGATCAGATAAAAAAGATCAATCAAGAGTTCCAATCACAGCAAAACTAATGGCAACATTAATAGAAGCAGCAGGAGCAGATAGAGTAATTACTTGTGACTTACATAATCCAGCAATACAAGGATATTTTAATATTAATTGTGATAGATTAACAGCTAAATTTTTATTACAGGCATACTTTAAATCTAAAGATTTAAAAGATATAGTAGTTGTTGCAACAGATGCAGGAAGTTCAAAAAAGGCATATAAATATTCGCATTTCTTCAATTGTCCTTTAGCGCTTATAGATAAAAGAAGAGACGACAATAATGATAATGCTGTTTCTTCTAATATAATTGGAGATATTAAAGGGAAAACAGCTCTAATATTTGATGACGAAATAAGTACAGCAGGAACATTAATAGAAGCAGCGAATATTTTAAAAGAGCAGGGTGCTAAAGAAATATATGCAGGTGCCGCACATGGAATATTAGTAGGGCCAGCAATTGAAAGAATAAAAAAATCTCCAATTAAAGAAGTAGCAATAACAAATACAGTTCCACTAGAACCAGAAAAAAGGATAGATAAAATAAAAGTATTATCAATTGCACCATTATTCGCAGAAGCAATAAAAAGACTAAATGAATCAAAACCGTTAGGAGACTTATTTGAATATGATAAATAAAATTTAAACCTGAAATACAAAGTATTTCAGGTTTTTGAAATAAATTATAGATTTACAAGTGGAGATTATTAATCGTCTATGTAAATTAAATTGCAAATATCTACAAAACTTACAATTTATTCTAATATTGGTTAAAAATATTACAAAATTTTTTATTTAAAGTATTGAAAATATAATAAATTATTGATATGATAATTGTGAATTATAATTACCAAAAAAGGAAGAGAAAAATGATAGAATTTAGAAATGTTAGCAAAAGATATGATACAGGAACAGAAGCAATTCATAATATCAATTTTAAAATAGAAAAAGGTGAATTCGCATTTTTAGTAGGAAGCTCAGGATCAGGAAAATCTACAATAATTAAGTTAATGCTAAAAGAAGAAGAACCATCAGCAGGTAACATAATAATAAATGGAAAAGATACAACATTCTTAAAACCTAGTAAAGTTCCATATTTAAGAAGAAGTATGGGAATAGTTTTTCAGGACTTTAGATTATTACCAGACAAAACAGTATATGAAAATGTAGCGTTTGCAATGTATGTTGTAAAAGCAACACCAAAACATATAAGAAGGCAAGTTCCAATGGTATTATCACAAGTGGGACTAGCTAATAAAGCTAGAGTATACCCTAATGAATTATCAGGTGGAGAGCAACAAAGAGTTGCATTAGCAAGAGCAATTGTTAATAATCCATCAATGCTAATTGCAGACGAGCCTACGGGTAACTTAGACCCTAATACAGCATGGGACATAATGGAATTATTAAATGATATTAATTTAAGAGGAACCACACTTGTAGTTGCAACACATGCCAAAGATATAGTTGATAAAATGAATAAAAGAGTTATTAGAATAGATGATGGAAATATTATAAGAGACGAAAAAGGTGGATATGATGGGATATAATGTAATTAGTTATTTAGTAAAAGAAGGCTTCAAAAGCACATTTAAACAGAAAAAAATGACAACTGCATCAATAGTAATCATGTGTGCAACAATGTTTATATTCGGGCTTTTCTTTGCGATAGGTGAAAATGTAAACAGTATTATTAGACAAATAGAAAGCCAACAAGGAATCCAAATATATATAAAAGAAGAAGCAACAGAAGCACAAATAGAAAAATTAGGAAATGAAATAAGAAAAGTAAATGGTGTAAACAAGGCAACATTTGTAAGCAAAGAAGATGCACTTAATACTGTAAAATCATGGTTTGGAAGTGATCAAGACTTATTAACAGGATATGATGAAGAAAATCCTTTTCCAGCATCATACTTTGTTACTTTAACAGATTTATCACTAAATGAACAAGTACAGCAAGAAATATATAAATTAGATGGTGTAGATGAAATTGAAAGTGAAAACAATACAATAAATAAACTTAGAGAGTTAGCAAATGGAATACAAATAATGACAATAATAATATTATCATTATTAATAATTATATCAATCTTTATAATTTCATATACAATAAAATTGACAGTACATGCAAGAAGAAGAGAAATATCAATTATGAAATATGTTGGTGCAACAAATAGTTTCATAAGAGGACCATTTATAGTAGAAGGTATTATAATAGGTTTAATATCAGCAGTAATAACATTAGTAATATTAGGAGTAAGCTATAATGCATTAATAAGTAAAATAGGAACATCTGCAATACTTCAAACCATAAGCGTAGGATTGCTAAGTTTTTCAGATATGTTCTACTTAGTATTAACAGTATATTTGGTATTAGGTATTGGAATTGGTATATTAGGAAGTTCAATATCAATGAGAAAATATTTAAAGGTATAAATTAAGGAGGAATATATGAAAAATAAAATTATATCTCTAATTGCAATAATTATGATTATTTTAGCATATACTAATGTAAGTATAGGTGTAACTCAATCAGATCTAAATAATATGAAAAATGAAAAGAATCAGGCACAAAACGAATTAAATAATATACAAAATGAGAAAAATACAGCAGCTAGTGAATTAGATAAAATAAATGATCAAGTGTATAATATACAAAGCGAAATATCAGAATTAGAAAATAAACTAACAATTTTAAATAATTCAATTAGTCAGAAAGAAAGTGAAATACAAGAAAAACAACAAGAATTAGAAAGAAAAGAAGAACTATTAAAACAAAGACTAATTGTATTATATAAAGGTGGAGGAATATCATATCTAGATGTTCTATTGGGATCAAGTAACTATATAGAAATGCTATCAAAATTTAGTGCTGTAAATAGAGTAGCTGAAAAAGATACAGAATTAATAAATCAAGTATCAGAACAGAAAGCAGGAATAGAAAGTCAAAAAGCAGAATTAGAAAGTAATAAAGCTGAAGTTGAATCAGCTAAAAAGGAAAAAGATGCTAAAAATGCTGAATTACAAGCTGCTCAAGTTGCAAAACAAGCAAAAGTATCAGAACTAAATCAAGAAGCAAAACAGAAACAAGAAGAAATAGATAAATATAATGCTGCAATAGTAAAGGCAGAAAAAGAAATACAAGAAGCTGCTATAAAAGCAGAACAACAGATAAATGGTTCTGGAATAAAGTTTGATGGATCATTTGTATGGCCATGTAATAATAAATTAGTTACATCAACAGTAAAATATAGATGGGGAAGAATGCATAAGGGTATAGATATTGCAGCAACATATGAAAATGTATATGCATCAGCATCAGGATATGCATATAATTTGTCAAATCCAGGTGGATATGGAACATACATAATAGTATTCCATGGTAGTGGTTATGCTACATTATATGGACACTTAAATTATAGTAAAATTTCGAGTGGAAGTTTTGTATCACAAGGTCAAGTAATAGCACAGTCAGGAAATTCAGGTGGAAGTACAGGACCACATTTACACTTTGAAATAAGAAGAGCAAGCAGTGTAGGTTCATTCTTCTCAAGTAGTGCAGAAAATCCATTAAATTACTTGCCAGGCGGATATACGCTAGCAGCAGGAGCATAGTAAAGATATTAAGGAGGCAAAAGATAATGAACAATAAGATAGTTTCTACAATTGCAATAATAATAGTAACTACTCTTATATTATCTTCTTGCCTCACTTTTGTGAAGGCAGAAGATAATACAATTTCAAATGAAAGTGAAGTAAATACATTAACATTAAATGATCAAGTAAATCAAGTACAAGAGGAATTAAAAAATGCAGAAGAACAACTTGAATATGTACAGGAAGAGTTAGGAGAATTTGTAGTTCAGATTCAAGAAATGGATGATAAAATAAATGAATATCAGAAACAATTAGATGATATAAATAAAAAGTATCAAGAACTTGTATCTAAAGTAGAAAATACAGAAAAAGAATTAGAAGTAGCAAAAAGTGAATATGACAAAAAGAATGAATTGTTACAGAGAAGATTAGTAACAATATATAAAAATGGAGAAACAACATATTTAGATACATTATTGCATTCTAAATCGATTATAGAATTTGTATCAAGTTACTATATAGTTCAGAGAATAGCAGAATATGATTCAAATATTATAAATATGCTTAAAGAAAAGAAAAACGAAATGCAAAAAATAAGTAATCAGCTTCAAGAAGAAAAAGCAAATATGAAAATGATAAAAGTTCAAGCAGAAAAACAGACAGTAGTATTAACAAATACAAAGACAGTATATGAAAATTACAAAAATAGCTTATCAGAAAGCGAAAAAAAATTAAATTCAGAAATAGATAGCTATAAAAAGCAGATGCAGGAATTAGAAAATTTAATACAATATCAAATTAATAGCTCAATATATGATTTAAAGTACTCAGGAGGAGTTATGATATGGCCAACATTAGATACATCATATATAACTTCACCATATGGATCAAGATTACATCCAATACAAGGAGTAGTAAAAAATCATGATGGAATAGATATAGCAGGAGCAATGGGGGATCCTATATATGCTGCAGCAGATGGAATAATAATATATTCAAGCTATAATGGTGGATATGGAAATATGATAATGATAGACCATGGTATAAGCAGTGAGGGAATAAAAGTAGTAAGCTTATATGGTCATGGAAGTAAACTTCTGAAAAATGTTGGGGATGTTGTAAAACAAGGAGATATAATAATGGAAGTAGGATCAACAGGTAATTCAACAGGACCACATACGCATTTTGAAGTTAGAGAAAGTGGAACACATGTAGATCCTAAAAAATATTTATCATCAAATTAAAGAAAGAAGGTAAAAAATGGATACAGATAAGAGAAAAGGAACAAATACAGTATTTAAAACAGTTATGACAATAATAGCAACATCAATTATAACATTTGTAATAACAACAACTTTGTTATATAGCCAAGGTGGAAAAAAGGATACGGAAACAGTAATTGGAGATGCTGCTAAATCTGGTAAATTATCTGCAAAACTATCAATAATAAGAAATAAAATAGATAGTGAATATGTAGGAAATATAAATGAGGATGATTTAATAGAAGGAGCAGTTAAGGGATATGTATCAGGATTAAATGATGTATATACAGAATATTTAACAGTAGCTGAAATGACAGAATTCACAGAAGATACAACAGGAGAATATGTAGGTATAGGAGTATACATGACAAAAGATACTGCCAATAATCAAATATTAATATACTCAACAATTAAAGACTCACCAGCACAAAAAGTTGGGCTAATGACAGGGGATATTATTGTATCTGTTGATGATGAAGAATGTAATGGCGATAATTATGATACAATAACATCTAAAATAAAAGGAAAAGAAGGAACAAAAGTAAAAATAGGAATTATTAGAGAACAAAAAGAAATGACATTTGAAATAGAAAGAAAGAAAATAGAAGTACAACATATAACATCAGAAGTTTTAGAAAACGATATAGGATACATCTATATATCAAGTTTTGAAGGCAATGTTGCAACACAATTTGAAAAAGCCTTTAACGAATTAAAAGAAAAAAGAATAAAATCTTTAATAATAGACATCAGAAATAATGGTGGTGGTATAGTAACTGAGTCATTAGATATAGCAGATATGATGACAGGAAAGGGAGAAAACTTATTAATAGAATTAGATAAAAATGGAAAAGAAGAAATAAAAAAATCTAAAAAAGATAAACAAATAGATATGCCAATAGTCCTATTAGTAAATGAATATTCAGCAAGTGCATCAGAAATATTAGCTGGAATATTAAAAGAAAATGTGGAAAATGCTACATTAATTGGAAATACAACATATGGAAAAGGAGTAATTCAGACACTGTATACACTATCAGATAATAGTGGAATAAAAATTACAACAAATGAGTATTTTACACCTAATCATAATAAAATAAATAAGATTGGTGTAGAACCAGATATAAAAATAACAGATTATACCTTTACAGGAGATATTGATATAGAAGACGACTCACAATTAAAAAAGGCAATTGAAACATTAAAAAAATAATATTTAACTATTCAGAGTGGCATAAAATAAAGAGATGTCCTGCAAACGAGCAGTATATATATAATTTTATATGTTCCGTTCTTCAAGGCGTATAGATTGCAATAAAGTAAAAAAAGATTCGCACTATATAAATCTAAAAATTAAACTTATCAAGCTTGAACTCACATTTATAAAATTATATATATACTGCTCTGCGCATACTTAAAACATTCTCTGCCTCTGAATAGTTATTATAATATTATGTAAAATAGCAAAAAATGTTGCAAAATGCATAAATGCGTAGTATAATAGGAACACGTGCAAAAAAAAAATCTTTCCTAAAAATTGACTAATAGAAAGGAGAGTCTTAGAGAGGATTGGCAAAAAGTACATTAAACAACAAAAAAGGAGAATGCATAATGAAGAAGTTTTTTTGCAAAGCAATACTGCTTATAGCAGTACTTGCTGTAGTACATGTAACAGTTCGGGTAAATGCAAAAAATGATGAAAGGATAGTACAAAATGAAGAAATTTCATTGGAAGAATATTCTAAGTCAAACAAAATGCAGTTATCGGAACTCAAAAAAAACTTTCCTGAAAGATATGTGGAGGGTTTGGAAGAAGGCTGGTTTTATATAGGCTCAAGCGAATCAGAAGATAACAAATATATATATAATCCTGTAAAATTAGGTTCAGGAGAAATAATATATACAGATTCTAATGGTTCACTGAGGAGCTGGAATATAAAAGAATGCTCTGAAAAGATACTTTATAAATCAGTGCATAAAGACTTCACAGAAGGAAAAGTACTTAAAAATGATCTGGAAGCTTTATATCTGTACAATGACAAAAATTGTCAGGTAGAAAAGTGGGTGGATTGTAAAGTAACAAAAAAATGGGATCTTACAAAATATAAGGAATTAACCTTTTGTGGAGTAAATCTTAATTTGGGCATCATCTTTAGAGATGGGACAAATGTATATGCACTCACAGATAGTGGATATGCGGGCCTGATTTTGGGAGATGATATAAAATCTGTAGCACATAATGTAAAAAGTGTACTGTTGTGTAATTATTCATATGCTGAATATCAGAGTAACGCATTACTTTTGCAGATGGAAGATGGTAGTATAAAAGCATATGTAAATGACTACCTGAATACTACAGATTTGGATAATAAGAAATACATTAAAGAAATTTCTTATGAAGGCGGTTTCTATTATCCGTTCAATGAAATGTAAAAGCTAATCCATGAAGGAGAGGGGCATAAGACTAAAATCTTGTGTCCCTCTTTGAAATTTATGCTCATAAAATTGACTTATAATTATAGAAGATTTATAATGGGTATTATAATTTGCAACTGTAACTATAAATTACTAAATGAAGATAAATTTATAATGAAGTAACTTCGAATATTTAAGAAGGGAAAACTATGGATAAAAAAGATAAGGAAGAACTTGAAGAATGGAAAAATAAAAGTATTAATTATATAGATACATATGGAATAGACATATTTGCTCCTAAAAAGAATACCAAAATCACTTCAAGATTATTCAAATTATTATATAGAATAACTAAAATTGTATTAATAATGTTTGCAATAGCTATTGTCGTACTAACATTTATAATTTTAAGTATGAAGTGGAAAGAATGTTATTCACAAGTACACATAGATCCAGTTGAAACTTTATCCAATATGTATAATAAAAATGTAAAAGTAAAGCATAAATTATTAGATGAAAATAGAAATGGAAAATATATATTAACTGTAAAACAAAATAAAGAGATACATTTTAATGCTATAGTTGAATGGACATCAATGAAAAATGACTATTCAGATCGATGCCAAAAATATTATTTTGACAAATGGGAAAATGAAAATAAGGAAAAAATAATAGTAAAGGAAAGTTATGAAGACAATTTATTAATATATAGTCAGTTTATAGATATAAAAGATGAAAAAGAAATTGAGAATGCAGTTAAATTAATATATGAATTTATTAAATTTGCAGGAGATTTTTATTTTCCAGATTGGGACATATATTTAAATACTGCTAAAGGTAAAATATATCCTTTTAATAGTATAAATATTAATATGCAAGAAAGTATAGATAATGCAAAAAGAATGTATGTAGAAATCCAAAATAAAAAAGAAAATACTATTGAAAAAACAGAAAACGACTTTATAAAGGAATTTTTAGGGATGCCAATAACATAGTTTATGAAAATATATAGAATAATATAGTTATACAAAGCAAAAAAGATTGCATACTAATATTTATCATATACAATATTAATAAAAAGAAATAAAAATATTGACATTTTAATAAAAAAAGTGTATTATAAATAATGTTATATGCGGATGTGGCGGAACTGGTAGACGCGCTGGTCTTAGGAACCAGTGTCAACGACGTGGGGGTTCGAGTCCCTTCA
>CAMSMU010000044.1 GCA_947061115.1 uncultured Clostridium sp. | reverse complement strand
TGAAAATAATATTGACTTTTTTAGTTTTTTCTGTTAGTATAACTATTGTACTTATGCGGGAATAGCTCAGTTGATAGAGCGTCGCCTTGCCAAGGCGAAGGTCGCGGGTTTGAGCCCCGTTTCCCGCTCCATTTTTTATTTACAGCTGCATATTTATTTTATCCCCTATTTATCTTCATGTTATAATTTATTTTAATATCAAACTAATTTAATGTATTATGCAAATATTTTTATTCTACCTGAATATATTTTAGCTATTATATTCAAATATTCTAAAATGCCTCTTTTATTCACTTTATTTGCAAGCTTTATCTCTATTTCTTCTATTATTTCTTTATCTGTTTTTATTGTTAATGTTCCTATTCTACTTCCTTTTTCTATTGGTGCTTCTAAATATGTAACTGCATCAATTTCTACTTTCGGATCACTTTCTAAAACTGCCTCTTTTATTTTTATTTCTTCTAATTCTAACTCAACATTGCTCATTCCTTTATATATATATATTCTGTCTTGATTTATTTGTTTCCACATTTCAAATTCTTTTTTTGCAATTTCTTCTATATTTATACTTTGATACTTTTTATTTGCATATTCTATTAATTTTATTGTATCTTTTGCTCTATCTTTTCTTGTATCTGCTCCTAATACTACAATTATTAAATCCATATTTCCTCTTTTAACACTGGTAACTAAGCATCTTCCTGCATTATTAGTAAATCCTGTTTTTACACCATATACCCCTTCTATACTTCCTAATAATTCGTTCGTATTACTTATATTAACTGTTCTATCATTTATTGTTATTCCTATTTCTTTTGTATCTACTATCTTAGCAATAGTTTCATTTTTTAATGCATAGTCTGTTAGTTTAGCAAGTTCATATGCTGTTGTATAATGATTTGGATCATCTAGTCCATGAGGTGTTACAAAATTAGTATTTGTTAGTCCTATTTCTTTTGCTTTTTTGTTCATTAGTTTTGCAAATTCTTCTACACTTCCAGAAGTATGTATTGCCAATGCTACTGCTGCATCATTTCCTGACCTAAGCATTAATCCATATAATAAATCATTTACTGTTATTTTATCGTCAGTTTTTAGTCCTAATTTTGATCCTCCTACTATTGCAGATTTTTCTGTTATTGTAACTGTATCTTTAAGATTACAATTTTCTATTACAATTAAAGAACTCATGATCTTTGTTGTAGATGCCATTGCTGATTGTTTGTTTTCGTCTTTACCATATACACATCTTCCTGATTTTCTATCATATACTATATATCTTCTTGAATTTATTGTTGGCTTTGTTTTAGCATTAGTTGTTTCTTCTATTTCATATTTTTCTGTTTCTTTTAATATGTTTTCTTCTATCGCCTCATTATCATCATCAGCATAAATATTCATATTACTGGATAAAATGGCTATTACAAGTATCGAGAATATTATTTTTATTAATTTTTTCATAAAATAATCACCTAAAACATTATATTGTTTTAGATGATTTTTTATGACTATTTTAACGGTATATTTAAACTATATACTTTAACTGCATTTTCAGAATTTCCTTCTATAGCTATACTACTGTCTGTATTTGCATTAAATGTTCTTATTAAATTAAAGTTAATTTCTGATGGATCTTTACGATCATCGTAATATTTATTAAATAACAAATATTGTGTTGTTGTACCTCTTGGTGCTAGCATAATATTATTATTTACTAAATCTAAAGCTGCTCTTGATTGATCTCCTAAGTTTAAAGTTATTTCATTTGCTGTCATACCATTTGCAAATAATATATATCCATTTGTTTTATTAGTTATTTCTACTAGATACTCTTCTTTTGTATAACTCATATTTTTTGATAATATTTTTACTTTTACAAAGTCATCTTCTCCTGTTAAGTTTGTATAGATCTTTTTACCTATATATCCTTGATTAGATATTTTCATACTTCCGTTTTCTTCTATCAATGCTATTTTTTCTTGGTATGTTTCATAGCCTCCTGTTGTTCCTGTAGACATTATATCATCTAGTATTCTGATATTATATATATATATATTATCTACATTTGAATAATTTTGTATATTATATATTTTTTTATTTTTAAATAAATTGTCTATATATATTTTGAATTCTGAAATACTATTATTATACAAATATTCCTTACAATCTTTTGTTAGCATATTATATGCATTTTGATATTCTTTATTATTACAATAATTAAAATATTTATCTATAGTATTGTTTACTTCTTCTACATCTTTTTTTGGAACTGTTCCACCATTTTCTATTACTGGAGTATCTGGTGCATATGTATTTGTAAAACTTATTTCCTTTGGCCTATTTTTCAAATATGTGTTTATTACAATTACTGCTACCCAAACAACTGCTACTGATATTATATATTTCCAATATTTTTTGAAAAAGTTTCTTATAGATAAAAGAATTTTTGCACTTGGTTTCATATATATTCCCTTTCTATTTTATACTACTTCAAATGATATTTTGAAATTGTTTAATGATTCTTCCATTATTACTACTTGCATATCTTTTTGTTCTGCATTTATATTTGAATTTAATGCATCTTTTATTTGTAATTTCAATATATACATTGTTCCTTCTCTTGATATATCTGTATAATTAATTACTATGTTTTTTGGATACTTTTCTATTACATAATTTTGAAAGTCATTAAGAGTAGGAAAATATGTATTTTTAAAATTTTCATATAGTAAGTTGTAAGCACTTTTGTAATCCTTTGATTCTATATATGAGATGTACGTTCCAAAATAAGTTTGCATACGATTTTTTTCAGATAATGATGCTATTTTTTCTTCTCTATTTTTATTATCTTGATCATTTGATACTATATTTGATGGGATTTGAGTTATGGCATTGTTTTTCACTTCATTATCACTTTGAATGTTTTTACCTATATAGTTACTTATAAATACTTTCAAGTTTATTGCTATTAATATTAATATCACTATTGTTAATATAATATAAACTAATTTTTTATTTTCTTTCATATTTTTTCCTTATTAATCTTTTTTTCCAAATTTTATACTTGGTATAGTAATAATTTGATTTGCTAAATATACTTTTACAGTTACTTGTTTTCCATTTTCATATGTAAAAATCATATTAAATGTTGCATATCCATTATCGTTTTCTTTATAAGTGTTCATATCAATATTAGAGTGTAAATAATTATGGCTTCCAACATTAAAACTTTGCATTGCCATTTCATAAAAGTCTTCTTTTGAATATATATTCATGTTATTTATAACATCTTTTTTTAAATCATATAATTGCAATATTTTATTTGTGCTAGTTCCGTTTGTATTATTATATATTTCCTTCATATTTACAATTATAAGTTTATATAATTCTTTTTCTAATGTTACTAATGGCATATCTCCTTTATATTTTTGACTAAGTTCAGCTATATTTTGAGGTTGGATAATATTTTCTATTACTGTTTCTTCTCCGTAATTATTTCCTAATTGTTTCTCTGGATATAGTCCTTGTTCTAAAATACTATTATATAGTAGTTTTTCTGATTCATCGCTACTATTATCATTGAAATTAAAATATATTAATTGTCCTATTAGAATAATTATTAATATTACAATTATACTTATTAAAAACTTCTTCATTAATATTATTTCCTTTATATTATTTATAAGCATTTTGAGGAGATTAAGATCTCCTTAAAATATTAGTCTGCCATTTGTTTCATAAATGCATTTGCATATGTTTCTCTTTTTCCTAAAAGGTCTGTACAACCTTCATATTTTTCAGCAAAAATATCTGCACATTCTATTACATCATTAGATGTAGTCAATTTTTTCCATACTGATTTATAACCTTGTACTTCATATAAGAAGAAACCTAATTGTCCTTCATATGAGTTAGATTGATATCCATGTGATTTACACCATTCTTCCATTTTTTGTCTTCTTCCACTTCCATAAAGCCATTGAGCAATTCCATATGCAGTAGAATTTGGATTTTTAGCTTCTGGATTAAATCCACTTTCAAGTTGAATATTACCCATTGCACCACAAGCACCTGCTTTTGTACAGCCCAAATCTCTTAATGCTCTGTACATTTCTTTTTGTCTTTCTGTTATATCTTTTATGTGATAATCTGGATTAAATGTTGAATTTGTACTTCCACTTCCAGTTGTATTTCCTCCATTGTTATAATCATCTTGTCCAGTATTTTCATTTTTGTTTATGAAGTCATCTTCTATTGTTCCTTTATATGTTGGATACATATATGTTTGTATATCATCTACTATTGACTTATCTATATTAAATAAAACAATTCTTACATCTTCATTAGTTAATGTTCCTATTTTATTTCCTCTAGTTATTGTAGCTCCTTGTGATACTGTAGGATTAATTCCTGTAATTGTCATTACCATATCTAATACTAAATTTGCATCTGCACCTTCATAATCAGTACCAAATTTAGAATTTAATTCTTCAATTGTGTTACCTGATAAAGATTTGAATTTTATTGTTATTGTGTTTCCATCTACACTTTGTACTACTGCATCTCCTGGCGCTATAAAGTTTCCTCCTGAGCTAAAGGCTTCTCCACTTTTTAAGAATATACCATATTCATTTTCTTTTCTGTATATTCCTTTTGTTACACTATCATCTTCACCCTGTATATTATCACTACCAACACTTTCTATTGGCCATAATAATACTTGCGTTAATGGTTTAATAAAGTCCTCTTTTGAAAAATATCTTAAATTAATTAATAAGTCTTTTAAGTTTCTATATATATATTCTGCCTCTTGAGTATGTGTATTTTCTAATATTGCAAATGCTGCAAATGCATCTGTATATGATTTATTTCCATCTTCATCTTCTGTAGCAAATGTTACGGGTTGTTTTTCTATTTTCCATTCTTCGTTATCTTTACTTACTGTATTATATGTTTCATTTTGAAATACAAAGCTTGATTTTCCTTCATCAATGGCTTTTGCATTTGCTATTTTTAGTGCAGTTCTTCTCGTTCCATCATATCTATAATATTTTCCAAGGAAATTATATGATATTCCATTAAATGTTCCACTTCCACCTTTAAATAGAGCTACTATTGCATCATTTGGTGCATCTACTTCTGGCTCACATAATTGATAGAATATTCCTCCTGCTCCTGATGCATCTTCAAATGTTTGGTCTAGTGTTATTTTTCCTCCATTTAACTTATCTTCTTGTAATGGATCACTATCATTTTGTGGAATGTATCCAGTTTTCTTTTTTGCTCTATCTGCCTTTCCATATACAAAATTAACATAGCTATAATACCAATGATTATCCACAGTTGTTATTCTTGGTAAATATGTTTTTGCTGGTTTTCTACCTTCTAATATTAGTTGAGCAAATTCTTCAAATTGTTCTGCTGTAATTCCTGATAATATTGAATTATCTAGTGCAGATTGTACTGAACTATCATTTATGTCTTTACATCTTAATACTTTATTAACTGTCCTATCTTCTTCTACTTCTCTTCTTACAGTTGTTGTTCTATCTGTTTCTGGATTATGCACTTCATCTTCTACTTTATATTTTACTGTTATATCAAATGTACTATATTTTTGTCCTAATAATTTTTCTTCTGCTTCTGCCAAATCAGCTCCTAATGCTGTTTCTGTCCATCCATCTATATCTATAACATCTCCATTTTTTAAGTCAAAACGCCATGTTGGAAATTGTCTTTCATTTTCTATAAGCTGTGCAAATGCATCGTCTAATACACCTGCATTTTTAAATCTGTTTATTTCTTCATCAGTCATATTAAGCATTATTTTTAAATATAATGTTTCTATTTCTTCTTGAGTTATTCTTGTATTTTCTGTACCATCTTTATCAAATATAACCTT
Organism: uncultured Clostridium sp.; assembly: GCA_947061115.1. Lineage (GTDB taxonomy): Bacteria > Bacillota > Clostridia > TANB77 > CAG-508 > CAG-793. The sequence goes on along the minus strand of CAMSMU010000044.1, from coordinate 4,466 downwards.
ATAAGTAGAAGTTATTTCTTGCATTTTTATATTTACTTTTGTGTTAAATGCATCTGCTGTTGCTATATCGTAGGCTAAGTCTGGCATCATAGTTGATAAGTGCAATGCTAAAAATAACTCTATTGGTTTTCCATATCTCGCTGACCAATCATCCATACCAAAGTAATATACATTTTTTGTACGTAGTGATCTAGGGTATTCTATTTTTAACAATTTATTTTCTCTATCTACTGATAACATATCTTCAGCTTCTGGTGTGCCTACAAGTAGTGAAAGTATAGGTGACCCTGTTGATTGGTCTGTTATATTAAGCATACCCTCTGAATATGCTTTTATATCTTCACTTTTATATATTTGATCTTTTGAATTCCATATTACCCCTGTAAATAAACCTGGGAAGTTATTATCAAATGCATATTTAAAAAATCCTAATAAACTCCATGAGGATGGAACATATATTGCTTCACTTTGTGATATATATGCTTGTAGATAATTTCTTCCATCTACAGATCTATTAAGTTTTGCTATTTTTCCATTAGTTACACCATCAACTTCATCTGAGTCAACTTGTGTATTATCGTCATATTCATAACTAGCATCTGCAAATCCATATCCTACTAAATCATATCCCATGTCTTGTATTCTTTGTGCTAATTCCATTTGTTCGTCTTCACCTATTGTTGGAGTAACATTTTTACCTGTAATAAATCCATTTATGTCTCCCCAAAGGCCTTTACCAAACTCTTTAATATTTTCTACATACATACCTGGTAATGATGTAAAAAAACCTATTATTCCTATAATTGCTATAATAATTAATAGCCCTATTAGAATAGGTAAAAAGATACCCATGTGTTGCACTATAAATTTTATTACTTTTTTTGTTTTTTTAGCTTTTTGAACATTGCCCTGTACATTTTTTGCTTTAGCTTTTCTCTTTGCATCTCTGTCATTTTTGCCTTGTCCAGTTGTTGATACATTATCGTCTTCTGCCACTAGATATCTCACCTACCTTTTATGTGTCATTTATTTAGTAAATTAATCATTATTTCTTCTATTTCTAATAATATTGCTTAAATTTCCTGTAAATCTTTGTCCCATTGTTCTTTCTCCAATATATCCACCTTGTATTTTTGCTATATCTTGTTCTACATTTGCTATTGCCTTTTCCTCTGATAAACCTTGATCCATGTAGTAATCTTTTGATTCTAATAATTGATTATAGTAATCTGTTTCATGTCCTTGTGCTTCGACATCACCATTTAATAAGTCTTTTGAATGTTGTCTTATCCATGAGTTATCACTATTTCCATATATTCCGTTATCTCCTACTTCTGAATTATACATTTTTGCTAGCTTACGTTGTTTACCTTTTCTTTCTTGATCTTGCATAATGTTACCAATAGGATCTTGTTTAAGTCCACTTAAAGTAGCAGATAAATTACCTGTTGCTGCACCTGCTGCACCAAACATCATTCTTCCTGTTAATTTTAACTCTGCTTTTGCTGCACCTCCTATAATACCCCTTGCTACTCTTGCTGGCTTACTATTCCAAATCTGTCCAGCTTTTTCTTTAATTCCGCCTGGCTCGCTATCATAATCTCCTTCGTTTCCATAATCTCTACCAGTATCTTCATTTCTAGCAGATCTTCTTGAGTCCTCTTGATCTTCTCCTGCATTTCTTCTCGATCTTCCTGATACTCCAGGTCCACTAGGGCCTTCTGTATCACTAACTCCTTCTCTTGTAGCTGGTGCTTTTCTTCTTTTTGATGATTTACTTCCATCTTGGCTTCCTGATTTTTTACTAGCAATTAGTCCCATTGCTGTTGTTACTATTGCTGCTTGTCCTATTGTGTCTGCAACACTCTTTGATTCAAAGTGGAATATTTCTTTTATAATCTTCTCTGCTTGGTATATAAATACTATCATTAATATACAAATTAAAGCTGTACCTAAATCTGCATCTGTCATAGAGGCTAGTGATGTCTCAACTAATGCTAGGTAAATTATACATTGAAATGGTTGAAGTAATATATTATATACAAATTCTTTAAACCATTTATTTAATGCTTGTGATTTACCATCTCCCATTCTATCTATAGAATATGTAATAGTTATTATTGGAGATATCATTATTAAAAATGCTATTGTTATCATACGTTTTACATATGTTATTACAAATATTAATGTCATTATACAGAACATAAAGTATGTGAATGTATATGTAAATGATTTTATAAATGCAACACTTTTTAAAGCCTGTGTTCCGAATTCATTAATAAGATTATATGTATTTTCTCCACTACCTCTTCTTGCTGTGGATATAACATCTACTATTGTATTATTTAATTGTATTACAAAAACTATAATATAATGTAGTACAAATAATAATGCTAAACTAACAAGCCAATCTACTAACATTTTTTTGTATTTTGCTTTTTCATCTGCTACTGTTGAAATTGCCATTCTAATTCCAACATATAATACTATTATTGCTAACGCTACTGCTGCTAAGTTTCTAAATGATGTATACCATATTGCTATATTTGTTCTAATTGTATTTATAGTCCCACTATTCCATGTACCACTATCCACTTGTTCAAAGAAATTAATTTGCAATATAGGAACTTCATTAAATAGAATTTTATCTATTGTCATTCCATCTATTGCACCTTCTGTTCCCACTAAGATAAAATTTAACACCATTGTTATAGCTTTCCCTATTGTTAAAGGTATTATTTTTATGAACATGAATAATATTCCCGCTAATCCATCTACTATTGTTCCTAATCCTGAAAGTATTGCATCCCCTAAACTTTGTCCAGAATCATCGCTACTTCCATTATTACCAGTATAATCTGGAGTTAAATCATTATCATTAATTACAGGATGATCTGTATTACCAGTATTTATTCTTTTTTGTGCTTCTGCATGAAATCTCATTATATTTTCTACAGCACTGTCAGCTATATTAGGATTGTCTTGCTTAATTGCCATTTTTACTTTTTCTTGAATATCTAAACTACTATTTCCTGAATCCTTTTCGATTTCCTCATATGATGAAACTAAAGATTCTAACTTTTCATCACTTGGATCTGTTGATACTCCTGTTGTATCTGTATAATATAGATTAAACAATTGCCTAAAATATTCTTTATTTATTGTTCCTCCTGTTACAGTTACACCAGATGCCCCTACTTGTCCAATAAAAGACAATAGTATAAATATTGTTAGTATTATTAGTAGTGTATTTTTTAATTTTTGTTTTATCATATTTCACCTCTTTATTATTATAGGTTCTTTAAAAATTTATCTGCATGTCTATAGTTATTTTTTGTTTTTTCTTCTGCTTTATTTATTCTATTTTCTAACGAAATTATATCTTTTGCAATATCTTTAAACTTATTATCTACTGTTTGATCTACAACAATATTAGAGATATTTTTAGCAATAGAATTAGATTCATATTTTACATCTACTTCTTTATTCTCTTCTTTTGACTTTCTTACATTTTTTTCATGTTGTTTAAATATTGTTGATTTTGCTTTATCTGTAATAGTGTTTCTAACTTTGTCACTTAATTGTAAGTTGTATCCTAATTGTCTTACTACCTCTTCTATTATATCATTTATTGTAGAATTATCAATAGACTCTATATTATTTCTAGATACATATTCATTAATAATATTTGATATTTTCTCAGTATTTGTTTCTAATATAAGTTTTGTTGTAATATCTTTAAATCTATTTGTCTCATTTTCGTTTATATTACTTTCTTTCCTTAATTTATCAAATGTATCTCTAATTTTATTCTCATTATCATCAATATCATCAATTTCTTTAATTGCAGTATATATTTTGTTTCTCTTCTTTTCGTATTTTGCTCTTGCCTTCTTCTGTCCATAGTAAAGTTTATATATTCCAAGTGACCTGTATCCTCTAATAAATCTACCCTTGTAGTCTTTTTTATTTATATCAACATTTTTCTTTTTATCTTTATTTATATTTGTTATACCCTTTTTAAGTAGTCCTACACCAGCTATTGGATTAATTACAGTCATAGGAACTGCTAATATTACGCTTCCTACACCTGTTACTTTATCTTTTATAAATTTATAATTTGATTTATATCTTGCCTTTCTTTGTCTACTAAGCTTACTTTTAAGTTGTCTCGCTTTTATTCCTAAACTTCCATCTGCTCTTGCTAATCTCCTAATTTTAAAATTGTTATACATCATTTTATTAAAGTCATCTAGTATAGGATTATCTGTTTCTCTATCAAACAAGTCCTGCATTCTCATATCTACATCATTTAATTTTTCATTTATCTTTTCTTTTATTTCTGGACTCATTTTTTTGTATATTTGTTTACCTTGTTTAGATACAGCAGATGCTGTTCCTGTTACTAATCCATATGCACCTGTCGCCATTTGTCCTACGAATGTTATTCCAGCAAATCCTTTTAT
>CAMSMU010000043.1 GCA_947061115.1 uncultured Clostridium sp. | reverse complement strand
CTATGTTTACGTAATTCTATTTCATTAAACCTTACGATATATATATATATATATACAGCCTCAATTGGTTTAGCGTTTTTCATTTGTTTTCTCCATTTTTTATTTATTATTATTTTACCATTTTATATTTTTTTGTCAATTATTGTATTTATTTTTATTAATATTAATTTCAAAATATAAAAAACAAGCCAAATTTGACTTGTTTTTTATAACTATATTTTAGAATGCTACAAATGTAATTTTGGCATATCCATTACCCGCTTTTTGGCCTGCAGATGTAGAAGGTGAGTATGTTGTTCCATTTGTATGTTTAAATGCTGGTACTCCTCCAATGTAGCCTGAACCTCCAGCTCCTCCACCATTGCCTCCACCTTGGCTTCGACTGCAACTTCCACCTCCATATAGACCCCCGCCTCCGCCTGTTGTATACATATTATCATATGGATTTATTGAAGATCCCCCTTTTCCAAAGCCAGCTTGTGTTCCATATGCATAGCCACTTGTTCCTGCAGATGATTGTGTTCCTCCTGTAGCTGGTCCATCATTTCCAGTTGTACCATTGCCTCCTGTTAGTCCTCCTCCAGCTCCCCCCTCTAAGCCTCCGCCGCCTCCAGCAACAATAAAGAGACCATTAGTATTTCCATATTGAGCAAGTGTACCATTTCTAGTTCCTATATGAGTAGCACCTCCGCCAGAGTATCCTGTTCCAGCTGTAGCAGCTCCATTATTATATCTATATGCAGATCCTGATCCTCCTCCATTATAGCCTCCAGAAACGTTTCCTCCACTTCCAGAGGTTCCTGCTCCTCCAACACAGATATATAAAACTGTTCCGCTTGTTAAATATTTATATCCTTTTGAGTATCCTCCTTTTCCGTCCTGTTGTACTTCCTCCTCCTTGAGCTCCCCATACTTCTAACTGATAAACACCTGTTATTGGTACAGTAAAGCTATTCATTCCTGGATTATATGTGTTTCCTGTTGTTGCTACTGGTGGAAGTGCAGAAATTGCTATTTTTCCTGATATGTTTTCTTTTTTATTTCCTACAACATCTACTGTTAATATATGTAAATACCATTCTCCTGCTGATGTTGCTTTTATTGATATTTGTTGTGTGTTACTACTAAATGTTCCTCCTGTATATAAACTTTCATCTTCTCCTATTTCATTTGCATTTGTGTTATATACCCATTTACAGCTATCTGTTTTAACTCCTGTCTCATTATCTGTATGTGTTACTGTTGCATTTATTGCTTGATTTACATATGCACTGTTTGCTACTTCTATACTCGTTATTGGTTTTACATCATCTATATTACTTACTGTTCCTGTTGCTACTTTTGTTTCTCCCATTATTGTTATTACTTTTGCATATATATCTTGATTTTTATATACTTCTATTTCTTCTTTGTATTCTTTCCATTCTTCTTCATCTTCTTGCCTATATAATAACTTTGCATCTCCCATATTTCTATTTACTTTTATACTTACCTTTACTGGTCCTGCAGTCCATTCTTTTGTATCATACTCAAATTCTATGTCTCCTTCTTCTATATCTATTTCTTCTCCTGTTTGTTTTCCTAAATACTTTGTTCCAGCTAATCCTACTTTATATACTCCTTTATCTACTACTACATAAAAATATGCATCTTCTTCTTTTTCTTCAACTTCTCTTACTTCTACTTCTTTACCTATTTGTTCTAAATCTTTTTTATTATTATATACATTTTCCCTTGTAGCTTCTATTATTTTTTTATTTCCTTCTGCATAATGAATAGACTGTTCTTCTAACAGTTTCATATCTAAATATTCTATTATTTGTGCTTTCTTATGTTCTTCTTTTGCTTTATCTGCTCTAGTAAATAATCCATTATTTCCTATGCTTAAATTTATTGCTATTCCTGCTAATATTAATAACACTATTATTGTTACAACCAATGCTACTAATGTTATACCAGCGGGCGATTGATAATCTTCCCTACATTTTAATTGATAATTTTCCATACATTTTTTTATTTCGTTCTCCATATTCCTCCTCCATTCTCTTAGTTGAATTTCAACCCAAAATATGACTGTCCCCCTTGGTTGCAGGCGACTGATAGTCTCCCCTACAACTCAAAAAACTATGCCTTTTAGATTTTTCTAAAAAGACATAGTTTTTCTATGTTTACGTAATTCTATTTCATTAAACCTTACGATATATATATATATATATACAGCCTCTAGCATTTTAGCGTTTTTCATTTGTTTCATTTTCCTTTTTAAATTTACCATTATTTTACCATATATACATTTATTAGACAATATTATTTATATCATTGTACATTAAATATCGGATCTAAATTTACTCCTATCGATGCTGCCTGATTTATATATACAAAATTTATCTGTCTTTTTACTGTATCTATAAAATCTTTTATATATTTAGGGTCATAATCATTTATTACAGCTACTTTTCCATCTTGCATTTCTTTGAAATTTCCAATATCATTAGTAAATTCTATTTTGTCATTGTATTCAAATGATATTGTTTTTATATCGTTTACTATGTTTATTGTTAAATGATTTTGTATATTATTTTCTTCTACTGTTCCTGTTATTGAATATATAAATTCGGCACTTTTAATTATTGTGTCTTCTTCCTTTTCTATTTTAAAAGTATGTCCATTATTATCTTTCTGTAATTCTATTGTTTTCTTATTATGGTCCTCTTCTATCTCTATTTTTACTACTTCTTTGTTATCTATTGTTATATGTGAAATTTTTATTAACATATCATCTAATTTTATTCTTGTTTGTATATTTTTTTGTTTATATTCATATATTGTAATACTTAGTTCTCCAGCAGCATTTGGATTTTCTTTTAAGGTTTGTATTCTATTTTTCATTTTGTTATTTAGTGAATTTATATCTGTACATTCTCCTGTTAAATTTATAAGTTTGCATTTTGATGTAATAAAATTCATCATTACACTGTCAGATGTTAATTCTTCTAATAATATTATTTGCATATTTGCATTTTGCTCTTTGTCTAATTTTAAAGTTGCAGAATTTGTTTGATATTTTTGTCCTTCTATTTCTATTTTCTTTTTTTCTTCTTTACTATATGCTGTGTCTGGTGCTTTATCTCTAATCATTTTTATATACTTTGATATATGTTTTTTTTCTGCATCTGAAGTATTTAATATTGATTGTATATCAATTGGAATTATTTGATTTGGTATCTTATCTGCATTTTCTAATTTCATATTCTGTGCAAGTTGATTTAAGTTCTTATTTCTAAGTACAATATATCCATCTGCAATTTGATTAGCATAAAATCCATATAAATTTTTATCTCTAGCTATATTCACATTAAAAAGTTCTTTATTTGAACTTTTTATAGTTATATTATTACTACTTTTTTCATTTGCTGCATCTGTTTTACCTTCAAGTATTAGTTTTACTTTATTTAGTATACTTTCATCAGCAATATTACTTGATTTTATAATTTTCATTTCTCCATTTGTAATATATGGAACATTTTTTTTCGTTTTATTATACTCTTCATATTCTGATGATGTGTCTAAAACATTTTCTATATCTCTTAATTGAGCAAAATATCTAAAAAATATTCCTCTTTTTGTTCTAAATATATCTGTTACATTATATAATATTAAAATTATAACCAATATTATTAATAGTACTGAAAAAATAATAATCAAATTTCTTTTTAATTTGCCTGGTTTCATTTATTTTCTCCTTTGTTTCATAATTTCGTACATTAACACTCCTGCTGATACAGATGCATTTAATGAACTTATCTTTCCTTTCATAGGTATTTTTACTAAAAAATCGCAATTTTCTTTTACTAATCTATTAATTCCAAAACCTTCACTTCCTATTACTATTGCTACTCCGCCTTTATAGTCCTGCTCGTCATAATAAGAAGTTCCATTCATATCTGTTCCATATATCCATATATTATTGTCTTTTAAATATTTTATTGTTTCATTAATATTATTTACTCTTGCAATTTTTACATATTGTACAGCTCCTGCTGAAGTTTTATTAACTGTACTATTGACTAAAGCCGATCTTCTTTTTGGTATTATAATTCCATGTACTCCTGTACATTCTGCTGTTCTTATGATAGATCCTAAGTTATGTGGATCCTCTATTCCATCTAATATTAGTATAAATGGTTCTTCTTTTTTCATTTTTGCAAGTTCTATTATATCTTCTACGTCACAATATTCATATGGAGGTATAGTTGCAATTACTCCTTGATGATTGTGTGTTTGTGACATTTTATCTAATTTTGCTTTTTCCAGTTCTGATATAACTATTTTATTTTCTTTTGCAATCTTTACTATTTCTATAATAGAACCATGTCTCTCGCCTTTTTGAATATATAGTTTATTAATATCTTTTCCAGATTTTAATAATTCTATTACACTATTTCTTCCTTCTATTTGATCATTATATTTATTTTCTTCTTGTTCTTTCATTTTTACTTCACCTTTTTTAACAATAAAATCATTAATCATCTAATTTTAGTACTGACAAAAATGCTTCTTGTGGCACTTCAACATTACCAATTTCACGCATCTTCTTTTTACCTTTTTTCTGCTTTTCTAACAACTTTTTCTTTCTTGTTACATCTCCACCATAACATTTTGCAAGTACATCTTTTCTAAGTGCTGAAATTGTTTCTCTAGCTATAATTTGTCCTCCTATTACAGCCTGTATTGGTATTGTAAATAGTTTTCTTGGTATTACTGTTTTTAGCTTTTCTGTCATCTTTTTTCCTCTTGTATATGCATTATCTTTGTGCACTATAAATGAAAGTGCATCTACTAATTCTCCATTTATAAGTATATCTAATTTAACTAATTTCGATTCTCTATAATCTTTTAAATAATAATCAAATGATGCATATCCTTTTGTTTTTGATTTTAATGTATCGAAGAAATCATATATGATTTCATTTAGTGGCAAATCATATTTAAGTGTTACTCTGTTTCCATCTAGATATTGCATATCTATATATACGCCCCTTCTATTTTGGCAAAGTTCCATTACATTTCCTACATAGTCTTTAGGTACCATTATACTTGCTTCTACAAATGGTTCTTCTATTTTACTTATTTTTACTGGTTCTGGTAATTCTGATGGGTTATATATTTCTACCATTTCTCCATCTGTTTTATATACCTTATATATAACTGATGGTGCTGTTGTAATTAAACTTAAGTCGAACTCTCTATCTAGTCTTTCTTCTATTATTTCCAAATGTAATAGGCCTAAAAAACCACATCTAAATCCAGATCCTAATGCTGCTGAGGTTTCTGGCTCATATTCTAATGCTGCATCATTTAATTGCAATTTTTCTAATGCAACTTTTAAATTCTCATAATCGCTACCATCCATTGGATATAATCCACAATACACCATTGGATTTACTTTTTTATATCCTGGAAGAGGCTCGTTTGCTGGATTATTATTTTTAGTTATTGTATCTCCAACTCTTATATCTGATAAACTTTTTATACTTGCTGCAATATATCCTACTTCTCCACTACTTAATTCATCTGCAACTTCGTATCTTCCTGGTTCAAAATATCCTACTTCTGTTACTACAAAATTTTTATTTGATGACATAAGTTTTATTTCATCGCCAACTTTTACTTTTCCATCTTTTATTCTAACATATGCTAGAGCTCCTTTATAATCATTATATATTGAATCGAATATAAGTGCTTTTAGAGGAGCATTTTCATCTCCTGTTGGTGCTGGTATATCTGTTATTATTCTTTCTAAAACTTCGTCTACATTTAAGCCTGTTTTTGCTGATATGCATGGGCATCCTTCTGCTACAATTCCAATTATACTTTCTATTTCTTCTTTTACTTCTTCTGGTCTTGCACTTGGAAGGTCTATTTTATTTATTACTGGTAGTATCTCTAAATCATTGTCTATAGCTAAATATACATTTGCAAGTGTTTGCGCTTCTACTCCTTGAGAACTGTCAACTACTAATATTGCTCCTTCACATGCAGCTAAACTTCTTGAAACTTCATAATTAAAATCTACATGTCCAGGTGTATCTATTAGATTAAATTCGTAAGTATTTCCATCTTTACTTTTATATTTCATCCTAATTGCTTGAGATTTAATTGTAATTCCTCTTTCTTTTTCTATATCCATATTATCTAACACTTGTTCAGACATCTCTCTTTTAGAAAGTACACCAGTCATCTCTATTAATCTGTCTGCTAAAGTTGATTTTCCATGATCTATGTGTGCAATTATGCTAAAATTTCTAATGTATTTTTTATCTTTCATATTATCCCATTCCTTTGAATATGATATTATCATAATTTTACATATTTTACAATAGAACACAGAACTCATATTTAAAATTTTAATAATAGAACAATTATGAATTGCCCCAAAATTTATATTTGTGCCAAATTGCTACGTCCCTATTGGCATTTAGGAAAGTTTGGAGAACTTTTCTATAATATAAAAAAGAAGCAAGATATGTCTTGCTTCTTCGAAATTACGCTGTAAAATAAGCTCCATAACGGGCTGAATTATACCCGTCAATATTGTCGCAGTCAAGTTTATGAACCTCAAATCCGACAGGACATATCCTGCATGCTTTATAGTCTTTTATAAAATAATTTTTTCTTGCATTTTCAAGACATTCCATACAAATTTTGTTAAGTTCATTTAACCGTTTAATTTGCTCTTCTGTCAATTTCTCTGATGCCATTATTAATTCCTCCTGCATAATTTATAATTCTATTTTACTACTTTATGTTAATAATTGCAATATTATTTGGAGTCATTTTATTATCTTTTTAATAATTAAACTTATTTATTAGTTCTTCTATAGTAATTATATTTTTTTCTCCAGTTTTTATGTTTTCTAATTCTATTTTTCCTTCTTCTACTTTATCTCCTAATATCGCCATATATGGAGTTCCTAATATTTTACAATCTTTTATTCTAGCTCCTATTGATACATCTTTTCTATCGTCTAATATTGCCTTTCCTTTAAGTTTTTCGTATATATCTTCTGCTTGTTTCATTTTTTCTTCGTTTTCTACTTTAGGAATTATTTGAAGTAGATATGGAGCTATTTGTTCTGGTAAAGCTATCCCTGTTATTTTTCCTTCTTTATCTTTTATTACTGAGTTTTCATATATAGTTGCCATTAATCTACTAACACCTATACCATAGCATCCCATATAATAAGGTTTTTGTTTTCCGTCTTTATCTATAAATCCTATATTCATAGAATCTGAGTATTTTGTACCTAATTGAAATATGTGACCTATTTCTATTGCTTTTGTCTTTTTTAAGTTGGATATATCTGTTATATTATATTCTTCTTTTAAATATTCTTCATAGTTTTCTTTTTCTAATATTTCTGTATTAAGTGCTATTTTACTTTGTTCATCATATAATATTGTATCTTCTCCAATTGGTGAAATTATCATAAATTCTTCACTCTTTTTTCCTCCCATTGAGCCATTGTCTGCTATAACCGGTATAACATTTATTCCTAATCTTTCCCCTATTTTTAAATATGCATTTCTTATATTTTCATATGATTTTTCTAATCCATTTAAATCAGTATCAAAACTATATGCATCCATCATTAAAAAAGATCTTCCTCTAAGTAGATATCCTCTAGTTCTTATTTCGTTTCTATATTTTTCTCCAATTTGGTACACTGTAACTGGCATATGTTTATATGATTTAAGCTTTTCTGCAACAAATTCTATACAAGCTTCTTCTGCTGTTGGTGCTAAGCAAAGCATTCCTCTATCTGAGTCAACAGTGAGCATTGTTCCATCTTCTATGTATTTATCCCATCTACCAGATTTTTTCCATATAGTATCTGGTTGTAATGTTGGCAGTTGAACTTCAACACATTCTGCATCATTTAAGCATTCTTCTATTATTCTTTCAATATTTCTTTTTACAAGCATTGTTATATTATTATATCCAAATATACCAGTTCCATATTGCACTAATTGTCCTGATTGCAACAGCATATCTTGTGCTGGATACATTTCATCTAAATTATTAACTCTCATTGTTCCTATTCCAGATTTAGATAGTCTCATTTTTTTCCTCCATTATATCTGTATTATCTTCGTTATCATTACTTTCTATATTTTCTTCTATGTCATCTATTACTATTTGTCTATTGCTGTCTAACTTATACTTTGGTAATTTCGGCAAATCTTTTAATGTTTCTAATCCAAAAGTTTTTAAGAATTCTTCTGTTACTTTATATGTAGTTGGTTTTCCTGGTAAATCTGCTTTACCTGCTGTTTCTACTAAGTTATATTCAAGCAATCTATATAATGATGCTGAAGAATCAACACCTCTTATTCTATCAATATCTGATTTTGTTGCTCTAGGATTATATGCTATTATGCTTAAAACTTCTAGGGAAGCTTGTGATAACGTAGGTTTTGCCTGTTTATTTATTATTTGATACAAATATTCATAATATTCTTTTTTTGATGCTAATTGATAGCCATCTTCAACTCTTATTATTTCTATTCCTCTATTATCTTTTGAACATTCTTCTTTCATAGAATCTATTGCATTTATTATTTCATCAGAATTAACTTCTAATATTGCCATTAATTCTTTTATTTTTACAACTCTTCCTGATGAAAATAGTATAGCTTCAATTACTCCTTTTAGTTTGCTTTGTTCCATTTTTATTTATAATTCCTCCAATTTATGCATAATTTAATTGTTATCATTTTCTTCATCATTAATTAAAGTTTCAGGAATAACTATATTATTCTTTTTATTATCTTCATGATTTTCAAATGCAAGATTATCTCTTACTTCTGAAATATTTAGATCTTTAGAAGAACCTTTTACTATTTCTATTTTTTTCTTTTTGTTTTTGTCATTTTCCTCAATCATAAAACACCTCATTTTATAAATCTTTCTAATAATATAGCATAGAATGCAAAATAAATCAACATTTCAAGTAACTATTTAGAGGTAAAGACTATTTTAACTCCGCACAGATCAGTATATATATAATTTTATAAATGCGAGTTCGACCTTGAGAAGTTTAATTTTTAGATTTATAAAGTGCGAATCTTTTTTGATTTTTTCTTTCAAATTAAACGCCTCGAAGAACGGAGCATAAAAAATCATATATACTGATCGTTTGCAGGACATCTCTTACCATCTACCTCTAAATAGTTACATTATATCGTTATATAATGATTTTTTTATATTTCTGTCGCCCCTATTATTCCAGCATCATTTTTTAATAATGCAGGTACAAGCTTAATCTCATCATCATCTATTGCTAATTCTTTCTTTATCATTTTTTGTAATATTGGCAAAAATATATCTGCATAATATGAAAAACTTCCTCCAAAACATATTGCTTCTGGTTTAAATGTTAATATTATATTGCATAGACCAATATTTACATTTTCTAAATATTCATTTACAAATTTTTTTACTTTTGGTTTATTTAAGTTTTCTCTAATATATTTTTGTATTTCTTCTGATTCTATATCTTCTGGCATTTTGAATTCATTGATAGCAGATATTTTAAATCTTTTCATTGATGCAAATGTTTCAAAGCAACCTTTTCTTCCACAATTACATTTTGTACCATCTTTTTGTATAACTGCATGTCCTAATTCAAAACCACCTGGAAGTTTTGTTTCTAGTAAATCACTATCTAAAAATACAGCACTTCCTACTCCTGTTCCTATACATAAGAATACACAATCATCATATTTTTTAAGTGCTCCATATTTCTTTTCTGCAATTCCTGCACATTTTCCATCATTTTTAGCTTTTGCATTTATTTTATATTTATTCTCTAAAATAGTTATTATATCAAAATTTTCAATATGTAAATTTACTAATTTTTGTATTACGTTATTTTTTAAACTTCCTGGAATCGCTAGTCCAATTTTAGTTATATCTTCGATAGTATAATCATTATCACTTAATAATTGTTGTATTTCATCATCTATTATATCTATTACTATTTTTTCTACTTTTTTTCCACTTTTTATGTTGCTTACATCTATATCTCTTGTTTCTTTTGCTATTATTTTTCCATTTTTGTTTACAATTCCTGATGATATATGGCTTCCTCCTATATCTATTCCTATTTTCATTACTTCCTCCTCTTTGGTAGATGCATTATGGGCAATTAATAGTCGCCCCTACAATTTAATTATTTATATTTGTGCCAAATTGCTACGTCCCTCTTGGCAATTTATAGAACAAAAGTGGGGTTCTTGAATTTATTTATTATTATATTTCTTTTGAACCCCACGTATTTGTTCGCGTGCCAAATTTTATATAATAAAATTTGTGTACATTGATTTATATTTAGGAAAGTTTGGAGAACTTTCCTATAATATAA
>CAMSMU010000042.1 GCA_947061115.1 uncultured Clostridium sp. | reverse complement strand
AAGATTTGAAAAAGTTAGTAAATGAAATAAGGGTAGAATATATGGATAAAATACCACCAATAGTAGACATAGGTGAAATGTCTAAAAGTATAGCATGGGTTGATGAACCAATTAGTTTATTAGTAACAATATCAGATAATGAAAGCGGAGTAGATATTGAAAAATGTATGTGGGAATATAATACAGAACCTAATTTAATAGGAGAAGATGAAAGTTTATATACAGGAGGAATATTTACAAAGGAGATAGAGGAAATAGAATTAAAAGCACCAGGAAAAGGAATATATTATTTACATGTATTAGCAATAGATAAAGCAGGGAATAAAATAGAGAAAGTATCAGAAAAATATGCAGAAATAAATGATATATTATATTTATATAAAGATGGTAATGAGTGCATAGATACAACAGGTGGGTATACTTATGGTAAAGATAGCATTGTCGAAAACCATGAAAATGTGCTAAATTATTGTTCAGTTAGTCTTTCAAAAAATTCAAATAATATGTATTTAAGTCATCTACAAAAAACATCAACTACTGAAGGTGGAGGATGGACAACGTCTATGATATCAACTAAAAAAGTAATAGATCTTACATATTTTAATGAATTTTATA
Source organism: uncultured Clostridium sp. (assembly GCA_947061115.1). Classification (GTDB taxonomy): domain Bacteria; phylum Bacillota; class Clostridia; order TANB77; family CAG-508; genus CAG-793. The sequence goes on along the minus strand of CAMSMU010000042.1, from coordinate 9,993 downwards.
TTGATTTTACTTTTTCAGGTTCTACAGATGGAGGATTTCAATTAAATATTTTTGATAAGTTTATGAAAGCTGCAAATAGAGTAAAATCCTCATCATTGCCTAATAAAGTAGGAGTAAGAACAACGGAAAATATGAATATCACAAATTTAAAAGGCAATTATTTAGTAGGTTTAAGCGGTTGGATATATACTACAAAATGGATATCTAATCATACGAGTGCAATAAATATTTATGCACTTTATCTAAAATGCTAAAAATTATTAGAATTTATTATCTATGATTAATAAATAAAACTAATTAAATTTTCAAAATATAGAAAGTTTAATTAGTTTTTTACTTTTTTTTCATTGAAAAATATACTAAAATAAGATAAAATAGAAAAAAGTGTTTTTTAGGAGAAAATAATGAATAAAAAATGGAGAATAAAGGAATATGATGCAGAAAGAACATTACAAATAAAAGATAAATTTAAATTACCACATTTAGTTGCACAAAGTCTAACAGAAAAGAATTTAACAGATGAACAAATAAATGTATTCCTAAGTCCAACAAGAAAGGATTTCCATGACCCATTTAAATTGCCAGATATGGAAAAAGCTGTAGAAAGAATATTAAAAGCTATCAATTTACATGAAAAAGTAGTTATATATGGAGATTATGATGCAGATGGAATTACAAGTACAACTATACTAAAAAGATATATGAGAGATAGAAAAATAGAAGTTGGAACATATATACCTAATAGATTGGATGAAGGATATGGACTTAATGAAGATGCAATAAAACAAATAGCAAAAGAAGGATATACATTAATAATAACTGTTGATTGTGGAATAACTGCAGAAAATGAGGTAGAAATATCAAAGAAATTAGGAGTAGATGTTATAATAACAGATCATCATGAGGTACCAGAAAAGTTACCAAAAGCAGTAGCAGTTATAGATGCAAAAAGAAAAGATAATAATTATCCTTTTAATCAATTAGCAGGTTGCGGAGTTGCATTTAAATTAATACAAGCACTAAGTATTAAATTAAATTTAAAAGAAGAAGAATGGCTAAAATATATAGACATAGCATGTATAGGAACAATTTCAGATATAGTGCCACTTATAGATGAAAATAGAGTGATTGCAAAATTAGGATTAAAATTAATACAAGTAACTAGAAATATGGGATTAAAAATTCTAATAGAAAGTGCTGGATTAAAGGAGATAGATTCTACTGCCATATCTTTTGGAATATCGCCAAGAGTAAATGCATGTGGAAGGATGGGGCATCAAGAGGATGCATTAAACTTATTCTTAACAGATGATCCAATAGAAGCTAGAAAACTAGCATCAAAAATAGAAGGATACAACAGAGAAAGACAAGAAATAGAAAAACGAATATTTAATGAATGTATGGAAATATTATCTAAAGAAAAAGATTCACCATGTATAATTATTGGAAAAGAAAATTGGCACCATGGGGTTATAGGTATAGTTTCATCAAAAATAACAGACCTTACATATAAACCAAGTATATTAGTTTGCTTTGAAGGAGAAGAAGCAAAGGGGTCTGGAAGAAGTATACAAGGATTTGACTTGCATAATGCAGTAAGTAAGTGTAAAGAACTTCTAACAGCATTTGGTGGACATAGTATGGCAATAGGTCTTAGCTTAAAAACTAAAGATTTTGAAAAATTTAAAAAAGAGATGCAAAAATGTGCTAATAAAGAAAATATAGATGAATTGAAGCCAGAACTTTTAATAGATTCAGTAATAGATATAAATGACATAAGTATAAATAATATAGACCAATTACAATTGTTGGAACCATTTGGTGAATCTAATTCAATGCCAACAATAATGTACAAAAACTTAAAAATAGACTCAATAAGATCACTTTCAGAAGGAAAACACCTTAAGCTTGTATTAATAGACGGAAATACATATATAGATGCAATTGGGTTTAACATGGGAGAATTAGTAGATAGATACCAAATTGGAGATAAAGTAGATGTTGTTGGTAATATAGGAGTTAATAGATTTAGAAATACTGAAAAGGTACAAATTACATTAAGTGATATGAGAATAAGCGTCTAAAGCTTATATAAAGGGGGACAGCTATGACAGATAACAAGGAAATAGGTATAAAAGATATAATATTTGAGATGAAAAGTCACAATAAAAAAACAGATACCAAATTAATAATGAAAGCATATAATTATGCAGTTACTCATCATGGAGATCAAAAACGTAGATCAGGAGAAGCATATATAATTCATCCAATACAAGTAGCATATACTTTATCTGGCTTAGGACTAGATGATGGAACAATTTGTGCTGCTCTTATGCATGATTTGGCAGAAGATACAGATGTTACAATAGAAGATATAGCTAAAGAGTTTAGCCAAGAAATAGCAGATATGGTAAATGGTGTAACTAAATTAGGAAAAATAAATTATGTAAGTGCTGAGGAAGAACAAGTAGAAAATTATAGAAAAATGTTTTTAGCAATGGGAAAAGATATTAGAGTTATACTAATAAAATTGGCAGACAGATTGCATAATATGAGAACATTAAAATATTTAACAAGAGATAGACAAATAGCAAATGCAAAAGAAACAATGGAACTATATGCACCACTTGCAAATAGATTAGGTGTATATTCATTAAAATGGGAATTAGAAGATTTAGCTTTCAAATATTTATATCCTGAAGAATATAGAGAGTTAGTTTCAGGAATAGATAAAAAAAGAGAAGAAAGACTAAAATTTATTGATCAAATAAAAGATGAGATAAAATTAGACATGAAGAAGGAGAAAATTGATGGTGAAATAACAGGAAGAGCTAAGCACTTATATTCAATTTATAGAAAAATGCAAAGAGATAATAAAACTTTAGATCAGATATATGATTTATTTGCACTTAGAATTTTAGTTAATTCAGTAAAAGATTGTTATGCAGCATTAGGTGTAGTACATGAACTTTATACTCCAATGCCAGGAAGATTTAAGGATTATATATCAGTTCCAAAACCTAATATGTATCAATCTTTGCATACTACTTTAATTGGGCCAAAAGGTACACCATTTGAAGTACAAATAAGAACATACAATATGCATAGAATTGCTGAATTTGGTATAGCAGCACATTGGGCATATAAAGAATCAAGCTTTTTAAAGGGAAAAAAGGAAAGTGTAATAGTAACAGAAGATAAATTAGCATGGCTTAGAGAAAGCTTAGAATGGCAAAAAGATATGCAAGACCCACAAGAGTTCTTACAAACATTAAAAACAGAATTATTTGAGGATGAGGTGTATGTATTTACTCCAAAAGGAGATATAAAAACACTTCCGAAAGGAAGTACACCAATAGATTTTGCATATATGATACATGCTGAAATTGGAAACAGAATGGTAGGCTGTAAAATAAATAGCAAAATGATGCCAATTATTACAAAACTAAAAAGTGGAGACATAGTAGAAATTATAACAAACGATAATAGTAAAGGACCTAGTAGAGATTGGCTTAAATTTGTACAAAGTACACAAGCAAAAACAAAAATACAACAATGGTTTAAGAAAAACGAAAAACAGCAAAATATTTCAAAAGGAAAAGAATTAATAGAAAAAGAAATTAAGAGAATAGGAATGTCAGAGGAAGAATTATTTGTACAAAAATACTATACTTCAGCATTACAAAGATATTCTTTTAGCACATTAGAAGATATGTATGCAGCAGTAGGATTTGGCTCAATAACAGCAAATAGAATTATAACTAGAACTTTGGAAGAATATAGAAAATATCATAGTGAAGAAAACGTAGAAAAGAAAATAGAAGAATTACAAACAATTCATAAATCAAAACCATCAAAAACAGGAATAATAGTAAAAGGCATAGATAATTGCTTAGTAAGAATATCTAAATGCTGTAATCCTGTACCAGGAGACGAGATAATAGGGTATATTACTAGAGGAAGAGGAGTTACAGTTCACAGAAAAGATTGTGTAAATGTTAAAGACTTAATAGAAGATGAAGGAAGAATTATTGATGTCTATTGGGATGAAGGAAAAGAATCTGCATATAATGTAGATATTACAATATTTGCAAATGATAGAGATGCACTACTTGCAGATATAATAAGAACAATAGGAAATAGTGATGCTAAATTTATAGCAATTTCAGCTAAAGCAAGTAAAGATAAAATAATTGTAGTAGAATTGACCTTAGAAGTAAAAAATGCTAATGATTTAGTAAAAGTACAAAGAGAAATTGGAAAAATAGACAGTGTTTATGATGTTAAACGTAAAAAATAAATGAATAGGAGGACAAGATATGATACAAAAATTAAAAGGGACTAAAGATATATTGCCAGATGAGATAGAAGTATGGCAATATATCGAAGAAAAAGCTAAAGAAGTAGTAGAAAATTATGGATATAGTGAAATAAGAGTTCCTGCAATAGAAAGTTTGGACCTTTTTGAAAGAGGAGTTGGAGAAACAACAGATGTAGTTCAAAAAGAAATGTACTGTTTTTCAGACAAAGGTGGTAGAAAAATAGCATTAAGACCAGAAGGGACAGCAGGAATAGTAAGAGCATATATAGAAAATGGTTTATCTAGTAGACCATCTCCAATTAAATTGTGGTATACAATGCCAATGTATAGATATGAAAATGTACAAAAAGGAAGACAAAGAGAATTTAATCAATTGGGAGCAGAAACTTTAGGATCAGCTTCATATATGTCAGATGTAGAAACAATAGAAATGATAGTAAGCTTATGTGATAAATTAAATATAAAAGATATAGAATTATACATAAATAGTATAGGTTGCAACGAATGTAGAAAAAAATATACAGAAGCACTAAAAGAATATATAAGACCAAATCTAGATAAATATTGTGAAACATGTAAAAATAGATTCGAAAAAAATCCAATGAGAATATTAGATTGCAAAGAAAAAGATTGCAAAGAATTAAATAAAAATGCTCCAAAAATTATAGATTACTTATGTGATGAATGCAAAATTCATTTTGAAAATGTAAAGAAATTATTAGAAGCGATGAAAATAGAATATAAGATAGATAGCAATATAGTAAGAGGATTAGATTATTACACAAAAACTGTATTTGAATTTGTATCTAAAGTAGATGGACTAACTGTATTTGGTGGTGGAAGATATGATGGATTAGTGGAAGAATTAGGTGGGGAAAGAACACCAGCAGTTGGATTTGCAGCAGGAATGGAAAGACTAATAGAAGTACTTAAATATAACAATAAAGAACTAGATTTAAAAAAGAACATTGATGTTTTTATAGCATATATTGGAGAAAATGCAAATATGTATGCAACAAAATTAGTAAGTAATTTAAGAAAAAATGGAGTATATGCAGAAAAAGATATAATGGAAAGAAGTTTGAAAGCACAATTCAAATATGCTGATAAGAAAAATGCTAAGTATATTATAACTTTAGGAGATACAGAAATAGAAACAAATAAAGCAATATTAAAAGATATGAAAAATGGGGAAGAAAAAGAAATAGAACTTCAAAATATACTAGAGTTTTTTAAATAGTTATAGCTAATTATATTATTATATAAATCGATTTTCTTGCTGTCGATTTCACTTACTAATGCACTAAAATGTCTACGACATTTTGTGCTGAATGTAGGAATCTCCAAATGTTCCGCTTCGTTACACCTGTGCGAAAATCTTATTATATAATAATATAATTTATATAGTTAATAGAGAGGAAAAATATGTATAATTTTTTAGTAATATGCTTTGCTAAACTATTAAATGTAATAGCAAAAATAGTATGTAAAATATTAAAAAAAGATAATGGTAATATGTTAGGAAAAATAGTTAAAAAAATGAATCCTAATATTTTAAAGTATTTAAAAATAAAATGTCCAGTTATAGCAGTTACAGCAACAAATGGAAAAACTACTACAAATAATGCAATAAGATATGCATTAGAGCAAAATGGAAAAAAAGTAGTAAGCAATAAAGAAGGCAATAATATGGAAACAGGAATTATTACTACATTAATAAAAAACTGTACATTAACAGGAAAAGTAAAAGCAGATTATATCACACTAGAAGTTGATGAAAGCTATGTACCCATAATATTTAGCAAGATTCCATTAAATACATTAGTAGTATTAAACTTTTTTAGAGATCAATTAGATAGAAATGGAGAAGTAGAAAGTTTAATATTAAAAATAAATGATTTCTTAAAAATATATGATGGAAATTTAATATTGAATAGTGATGATCCAAATGTTGCAAGATTAGGCAAAGCAAATGAGGACAATAAAAATGTATTCTATTTTAGTGTAGATAAATATAAATATGCAAGTGATGATCAAAAAGAAGCGGGAGAAGGGAAGTTTTGCCCATTTGATAAAACAAGGCTTGAATATGAATATTATCAATATTCGCATATAGGAAAATTTAAATGTCCAAAATGCAATTATGGCGAAGAAGAAATATATACAAAAATTAAAAATGTAGACCTAGAAAATATGACATTTTACGAAGGAAATATACATTATGAAACTAAGGCCAATAACATTTATACAGTATATAATTTTGCAGCAGTAATAACTGTTCTAAAATTATATAATATGAGTGCATTAGAACCTTTAAAAACATTTAAGCTTAATAATGGTAGAACTGAATTATTAGAGATAAAAGGAGAAGTCACAATAATAACTTTAGCAAAAAATCCAACAGGAGCAAATGTATCTCTTAGAATGATAAATGAAGATAAAGAAGAAAAAGAATTGTTATTTGTTCTTAATGATAACTCAGCAGATGGACAAGATGTATCATGGATTTGGGATATTAATTTTGAAGTATATGGAATAAAAAGAATTATTACTTCAGGAAAAAGAGCTTATGATATGGCAATAAGAATTAAAACAAGTGGATTCAATGAAAAAATAGAAGCATATTTAAATTTAGATGATGCAGTAAAATCTTTATATGAAAATACGAAAATTAAAAAATATGTTATAGCAAATTATACAGCTCTAAGACCTACTAGAAATTGCTTAATAGAATATGATAAAAAATAAATATATTTTGTCTTAGAAAGGACTATTATAAAATGAAAGAGATAAAGTTATTATATCTATATGCAGATATGTTAGAACTATATGGGGACTATGGAAACATACAAGTACTAAAATATAGACTAGAAAAAAGAGGAATAAAGTTAATTGTAGATAAATATAGCTTAGAAGATAATGAGCCAGATTTTAATTCATATGATATAATATTTGCAGGTGGTGGAGCAGATAAAGAACAATCAATTTTATCAAATGATTTAATAAGATATAAAAAAAATATAAAAACAGCATTAAATAATGGAGTTTTCTTTTTACTAATATGTGGAGCATATCAATTATTTGGTAAATATTATAAAGATGTAGACGGAAATATTATTCCAGGATTAGAAATATTTGATTATTACACAGAAGCAATAGAAGATAGAAAAAAAAGGTGCATAGGAAATATTATAATAAAATCTAAAATAAATGATATAGAAACAGAAGTAATAGGTTTTGAAAATCATGGAGGACAAACATATAATATAAAAACACCATTTGGAAAAATACTTACTGGAAATGGTAATAAGTTTGGAGATATAGAAGAAGGATATTTAGAAAAAAATGTTATAGCAACATATTTGCATGGGCCATTACTTGCGAAAAATCCAGTAATTGCAGATTATATTATAAAATACTGTTTAGAAAGAAAATATAAAGAACAAATAGAACTAGAAAGGTTAGATGATACATTTGAAGAAAAATGTAGAGAACAATTATTAAAAGAATTTTTAAACAAAAACTAAAATATAATAAAAGTTAAATTTATAAATGTATAAATAAGAGGGATAAGTTTTGCAAATTGCATAGCTTATCCCCATTAAGATGCTTGATTCAGAATAAATCTGATCAGCAATGATTCTCAAGAGCAATAAAACATATAGAATCGTTAAGAATGTGATCCATACATGTTATTCTGATGTACCTGTAATCATTGAATACCTGTAATGATTTAAGCCAATCCAGCATATTATCAGACGTTGGCCGATAAGTGGAAAAGTTATGCCAGCCTCCATTACTGGCAAGTGCTTTGCAGGAAAAGTTATTTCCATCCATTGTTGTCTCAAAGAAATCAACAATGCATTTTACCAACTCTTCCACACTTTCGCATTTTTTAGACTCTCCCTTGTAATCCAATGATACCCAATAATGATATTCCTTGCACATGATGAATTATTCCTCCTATGTTGTGTGCTCAAAATTTAAGAAAATTTTGAATTGTGTATTTATGTATCCTATATATTATATAAAATTAAAGGGATATTGTCAATTAGTATAATTTAACAATAGCATGCAAAATACTATCATCAATACTATTCATAACAATAGTATAATAACCAGAGTCTTTATATAAATAAGATTTAACACTGTCCCCATACTTAAGCTCTTTTTTATATAAAATTTCAACATTATTTAATTCTGCACCATCATAAATTTCATCAGGTAAAATTTCATAAGCAATATTCAAATAATTCAAATTGTGAACATGTTTATTTAAATCTAAATCAAATCTACGAATTCTGTAATTATCTGAAGTAATAAATTCAGTATTTGGAATACTAATTTTAGGTATATCATTTATATCAAAAACAGATTCATCATGAAAGCCACCATATATATCCTTCAAACCATCTGGCATTTTAGCAATTTTACCTGTTATAGTATCTAGTAAGCACCACTTAGAACTAGCAATTGCACATAAATCTCCATGCTCATCAAAAATTTTAAAATCCCTAAAAACAAAAAGTTTATTCATGGATCTACCCCAAGTTTGTACCTTTATATTTATATCTGGCTTAATTCTTTTTATAACTTTAAGTTTCCAATTAAGAATAACCCATGTCAAGTTAAGATTTAGTAATTCATTAAAAGAATAGTGAACAGTAGCACTATGATTTCCAGCTATGTTTTCTAAAATAGATAAGATTGATTTATTAGTAAGAACATCATAGATTCCAGTTTGAGCAAAACCAGTCCTATAAGTATCTTCAAAAATTCCATTTTCAAGTTTTGGTTTAGTAATCATAATTTCCTCCAATAATGAGGATTATATCATAAATATAAAAAAAGGCAAGAATGTAAATGATCAAAATAATATTAGGTTATTATTTAATATTATTGGTATACTCGAAACTGAAATATTGTTTTATAAAAATAAAGGGAATAATGCTCTTTGATGCAGAGAATTATTAATTACTAAATATTAGATAAGTGATATAGAAAAAACGAACAACATATGATAAAATAATAAAAACAAATAAAAAGGAAAAAACAAATGAAAAACGTTGAAGTGCTTGATACTGTATATATATATATATATATATCGTAGGGTTTAATGAAATACAATTACGTAAACATAGAAAACTATGTCTTTTTAGAAAATTCTAAAAGGCATAGTTTTTGCTTGTTTTTTCAACCAAAGTAGACGGTCATTATTGGTTGAGAATGGAGGTAATCATTGCGAATAGAGTAAAAGGGGAGATAAGATGAAATTTAAAAATATGGATAACTATAAACTAACAAATAAAATAGAAATACAGAGAGGAGCTATTAGTTGATTAATAGAACAAGATGATATTAAACAAAAGAATAATAAATTCAATAATAGAAATAATAATAAAACAATTATAATAAAATCAAAAATAGCAACTAATAATAATTGCAAAATAAAAAATGTTATGGTATAACTATTACATAAAGCAATTAATAATAGTTGTAAAACAAAGGAGAATAGATATAATGATAGAAAAAATCAAAGATATTAAGAATAATTGTAGAGAAGATTACCAATCGTCAAATAGAATAGTTATAAAAGGTAGAATAAATAATTGTAGGGATGAATATCAGTTGCAAGATGGAATAACATTAGTAGCATTAGTAGTAACAATAAT
>CAMSMU010000041.1 GCA_947061115.1 uncultured Clostridium sp. | reverse complement strand
TTTATTTCATTAAACCTTACGATATATATATATATATATACAGTATCAAGTGTTTTCGCGTTTTTCATTTGTTTTTTATTTCCTTTTGTTTTTTCTTATTGTATCATATATTGTTTATTTTTCCTACTCTTTTTGTTCAATTTAACTCGAAATTGCCAAATTGCTACGTCCCTATTGGCACCTAGCAAAAAATTTTTATTAATACTAAAAGCACTGCCCCTGGAACTCCTAATATTCCTACTATAAGAGCTGTAACTATATTTATTCCTATATGAAATTGAAATGATGTGCCTATAACATTAATAAGCCATATTATTATGGCCCCTAAAAATGAGTTTAATATAACACTAAATAATTTCTTCATAACCATCACCTGAGTTAAGTTTATGATGGACAAAGTATATTTATGCTAATTTTTCTAATTCAATCCCTTTTTCTTTTGCTAATTTTATTAATCTATCTAATCTTGCTTGCATAGATTTTATTTTATATACATAGTAGTCTACTAATTCATTTGTATTAGCAAATTCAAAATTTTTATTTGCATTAGTAAGTTCTGCCTTCGTATGTATGATATTTCTTAAAATGTCCTTTCTTTCTTCTTCTTCAGTAATTTCAATTAAAATTTTATCCTTCATATATCTCTCTTCCATAAAAAACTCTCCTCTTTCTATTATATTCACATGTATTTCTAATTATGCAAAAAATTCCCAAAAAAATATTGTAAAAAAGTGTATTTGATGTTAAAATAGTGCATAATACAAGTAAAAGGAGAGTTTTTATGTTAGACATTAAATTTTTAAGAGAAAATCCAGATATTGTTAAAGAAAATATTAAGAAAAAGTTTCAAGATCATAAATTACCTCTTGTTGATGAAGTTATTGATTTTGATAAAAAAAATAGAGAAGTAACTTTAAAGGGCGATGAGCTTAGAAATAGACGTAATTCTTTAAGTAATGAAATAGGATCTTTAATGAAGAACGGAAAAAAAGACGAAGCTGAAAGTATAAAATTGCAAGTGCAAGAAATAAATAAAGAACTTACTGAAATAGAAAAACTTGAAGCAACTTATACTGAGGAAGTTAAATCTAGAATGATGAAAATTCCTAACATAATAGCTGATTCTGTGCCTATTGGAGAAGATGATACTCACAATGTAGAAATAGAAAAATTTGGTGAACCTATAGTTCCAGATTTCGAAGTTCCTTACCATACGGATATTATGGAGAAGTTAAATGGAATTGATCTAGATTCTGCTCGTAGAGTTGCTGGTAATGGTTTCTATTATTTTACAGGAGATATAGCAAGACTTCATTCAGCTGTTATAACTTATGCTAGAGATTTTATGATAAACAAAGGATTTACTTACTGTATTCCTCCTTTTATGATTCATAGTAATGTTGTAACTGGTGTTATGTCTTTTGAAGAAATGGATGCAATGATGTATAAAATTGAAGGAGAAGATTTATATTTAATTGGAACTTCTGAACATTCTATGATAGGCAAATTTAAAGGTCAAATATTAAATAAACAAGATATTCCATATACTATGACATCATATTCTCCATGTTTTAGAAAAGAAAAAGGTGCACATGGATTGGAAGAACGTGGTATTTACCGTATACATCAATTTGAAAAGCAAGAAATGATTGTAGTATGTGAACCTGAGGATAGTTGGAATTGGTATGATAAATTATGGTCATATACAGTTGAATTATTTAGAAGTATGGATATACCTGTTAGAACTCTTGAATGTTGTAGTGGTGATTTAGCAGATTTAAAAGCAAAGTCTTGTGATGTTGAAGCATGGAGTCCACGTCAGCAAAAATATTTTGAAGTTGGTAGTTGTTCTAATTTAACAGATGCACAAGCTAGACGTTTAGGAATACGTATAAAAGGAGAAAAAGGTAATTATTTTGCTCATACTTTAAATAACACTGTAGTTGCTCCTCCAAGAATGCTAATTGCTCTTTTAGAAAACCATTATAATCCAGATGGAAGTGTTGATATTCCTAAAGTTTTATGGCAATATATGGGTGGAACAAAAAAACTTATACCAGAACAATAGAGGACTGATTAATATTTGCAAAATAAGAATATATAGAATTCAGTCCACGTTTAATTCCTCTGTATAACTTATCTGTAGATCACTTCGTTTCATACAGATAAGAAATGTTCGAGTGCCAAATTTTATTATATGAAATTTGTGTACATTGATTTATATTTAGGAAAGTTTAGAGAACTTTCCTATAATATAAAAATTTATAATAGATTTATCTTATAAATAGGTAAATCTATTATTTGAAAGTGAGAAATAATATATGATTATTAAAAATTCTGAATTTACAATTTCAGCTACAAACCCTAAACAATATCCAGAAGATAGCCTACCTCAAATTGTATTGGTTGGTAAATCCAATGTTGGTAAATCTTCATTTATTAATACAATGATTAATAGAAAAAAACTTGCTAGAACGAGTAGTGAACCTGGAAAGACCAGATTGATTAATTTTTACAAAATAAATAGTGAATTTTATTTTGTTGATTTACCTGGTTATGGATTTAGTAAGATGTCTAAGGAAGAACAAGTTAAAGTTGGTAATTTTATAGAGGAGTATTTAAAAAAGTGCAAAAATATATCTTTAATTATATTTTTAATAGATATAAGGCATAATCCTACTGAAAATGATAAACTAATGTACAATTATATTATTAGCCAAAATTTGCCTTGCATAATTGTTGCTAATAAAGCTGATAAAATAGCTATTACCAAAGTAGATGATCAAGTTAAAAATTTGCAAGAAATATTGAATCCTCTACATGATTTTACATTTTTGCCTTTCTCTTCTGAAAGAAAAATATATACTGAAAATGTATGGAAAAAAATTGAAGAGTGTTCAAATATATAATAAATATGGACTGATATATATTCAGTCCATATTTTTATTTAATTTAATATATCATCCATTGTATAAAATCCTGATGATTTATTTATTAAAAATTCTGCTCCTTTTAATGCTCCCTCTGCAAATACCTTTCTTGAATATGCTTTATGCGTTATCTCAAATGTCTCATTTTTACCAAAAAAGCTTACTGTATGTTCTCCTACTATATTACCACCTCTAATTGATGAAAAACCTATTTCATTTTTATCTCTTTTTTCTCTTTTTGAAAATCTATCAAAATTATATTTTTTAGAATTATTTAATTCTTTGTTAATACTATCTGCTAAAAGTAAGGCTGTCCCACTTGGACTATCAACTTTCCTATTATGATGTGATTCTATTATTTCTATATCTGCATTATTTAATGCTTTTGCTACTTCTGCTACTATTTTTCTCATTAAATTTATATCGTATGACATATTAGCTGATTTAAATATTGGTATCAATTTACTACATTCATTTATATATTTATTTTCTTCATCACTAAAACCTGTTGTCGCTATAACAATTGGTACATGATTCTGTTTTGCATATTCAAGTATATTCATAGTTGCCTTTGGTATTGAAAAATCTATTATAACATCTGGTTTTTCCTTGATATCTAATATATTCGTATAGACTGGAAATACATATTTGCCTGTATTTTCTATATCTACACCACATATTATTTCAAAATTTTTATTAGCACTTACCGCTTCTATTACTTCCATTCCCATTTTTCCATTACAACCATTTATTAAGACATTAATCATTTTTATTTTTCCTCCTTGTGTAAATATATCATAAATATTTAATATTTTAAAGTGTATAACTGCAAAAACTACGTATTCATTTCTGAAAACGTAGTTTTATATTATATAACCTTACCTAAAAACATTAAGCATAAAAATATATAAGCATATCTGTACATTCTTTTTGATTTTAACATTTTATTATAATACTTAAATGTTTCGCATAACGTACAATATTTGTCTACCAAAGTTATAATATATGTTTCTTTATATTTAGGTAATTTAATTGTAACAGGCCACATATGCTTTACAATTATATCCTTTTCTTTTTCGTTTAGATCAAATAATTTAGATGCATTTTCCAAAGCTATTTTTGGATGTGCAAATGCATGATATTGATTTAAGTGCAATCTTTTTTTACTATTTCTCCAATCATATAGAAAAAGATCATGGAGCATAGCAGCTCTTGCCATCGATATATAATCTAATTTTAACTTTTTACATATTTTATAACTAATATATGATACATTTAAGCAATGTTCATATGTGTTTATATCAAAGTGTTGTCTATATTTTTTCATTTCTTTTACTTTATCATTATTAGCTAGTTCTCTTATGATACTAATAAATTCCTCTTTTTGAGTTTGTTTATCTATTACTTTCATTACTCCTTAACAAATCTCCTCTAAATTATATTATATTATGTATTTAAGTATATTGTCAATGTAATTAATATAATATTAAGATTCTATAAAATAATATATTACTTTTCTAAATCTTTTTAGTAATTGCTTTTACTGCCTTTTCTCGTGGTAATATTACTACTTTTCCACACTTTATACATTTAAGTTTGAAATCTATACCTACTCTAGTAATTTCCCATTCTTTATTTCCACATGGATGCTGTTTTTTAGTTTTTACAATGTCTCCCACATTATATTCCATTATCTATCCTCAATATCTTCTTTATTTTCTTTTGGCTCATCATACCAATCAGGTGCAGATAAAATTTTCATTTTTTCATCTGTAGCCCTTACATATATTTCTCCAAAATTTCTATATAGCATTGGAGAAAGTACATCAACCTTTCTATCTCCTTTAATCTTTGAAAAAGTATCATTTCTATATGCAAATGAATTTAATATTCTTTGTCTTGAATTTATTATTTCTCTATCAGAATTTTCTTTATATGTTGGTAAAACTGCAACTATCCTATTCACTTGTAATATATTATCAAACTTTCTCATAAAATAGTCCATTGCTCTAGGTGAATAATCGATGCATGGTCTTTCTATTCTTGAAAATACTTCTTGATATGCCATTTCAATTACGCTATTATTTTTCTTTAACATTTCAAAAATTATTTCTGATGGAATATCTTCACTTGTCCCACTATAGCTGGCCAATGTTTGTAAATATTCTATATCTGATGGTATAAATGTTTCCCAATCGGTATATATAATTTCTCTATTTTTTAAGTTTTCTGTTTCAATGTCTAAACTCAAATCTACTGCACTTCAATATCTTTATGTTCTTCTATTTTCACTTCTTTGAGGTCTTTATTTTGATAAAAACCTCTAGAAAGTGGTCTTAAAACATTTCCATCTTCATCTACTTTTTGATTAGAAGAATCTAAGTTTACTTTTTAATCACATAAAACTAATAATTTACCATCCATATTAATTAATCCTTAATTCCTTTTAGTCTTTTCATTACTTCGTCTTTTCCTAATACTTGCATAATTTCATACATATCTGGTGTGTTCCTTCTACCTGTTAATGATACTCTTATTACTGTGCTTATATCTCCTACATGTCCAGGCCAGTTATCTGGACTCTGTTTGTATTCTTTTACTTCTCTCGCATATCCTAATTCTTCTGCAACATCTTTTACTTTGTTAAACCATGTTTGCTTATCATCTGTAGGATCATATACTTCAATGTACTTTTCTATAATTTCTTTTGCATTTTCTTTAGTTATTTTATCAAAGTCATATGAAGTTGGTGCTTGGTACATATATATAATATTCTCCTTTACATCAGACCATTTAGCTAAGTCCTTTCTTGGTTTTTGAGAATTGTCTCTTTCTATACCAAATACTTTTAGTGCATATTCTCTATCTTCTAATAATTTAACTAACTCTTCATCATATTCTTTTGCCCATTTAAAAGATTTATTATATACTTCTTCAGAACTCATCTTTGATATTACTGTTTTAGATACATCCAACAGTTTAACCATATCGAATAATGCTCCACTAATACTCATTTTATTTAGTTGAAAATCGAATTCATCTATAGATTTATCTAAATTAGCTCTTCGCCAATTTTCAAATGTAGAATTTGCAATATTTAAAAGATATTCTTTTACTGCTTCTGCTGGAATTCCTTCTTTTTTATAATATGATACAGCTGCTTCTGGATCTTTTCTCTTACTAAGTTTACGTTTATTTCCATTGTCATTTTTCATTATTGGAGATATATGTGCGTATTTAGGAGGCCTAAATCCCAACTCTTGAAATAGTTGTAAATGTAAAGGTACAGATGATAACCATTCATCACTCCTTATTATATGTGTAGTTCTCATTAAATGGTCATCTACAGCATGTGCGAAATGATATGTTGGAAGTCCATCAGCTTTTATAATTACTATATCCTGATCATGTTCTGGGAAATCTACTGTTCCTTTAATTATATCTTTGTGTCTAATTTTTCTATCTTCTCTTCCTGGAGATTTAAATCTTATAATATATTTCTCTCCATTTTGTATTTTCTCTACCATTTCATCTATTGTTAAATTTCTACACTTTGCCCAATTTCCATAATATCCTGGTCTTATGTTAGCACTTTCTTGTTTTTTACGTCTTATTTCATCATCTTCTGGAGTACAAAAGCATGGATATGCCTTTCCCTGTTCTAATAAGTATTTAGCATATGACCTATATATATCTTTTCTTAAAGATTGTTTATATGGACCATAAATTCCTATTTCTTCTGTATCAGAAATCATACCCTCATCAGGTTCCATTTCAAAATCTTTTAATGAATTTACAATATCTGTAACACCATTTTCAACTTCTCTTTTTTGATCTGTATCTTCTACTCTTAGAAAAAATACTCCACCCGTTTTTTTAGCAGCCATCTTAGCAGCTAAAGATTGATATAAACCTCCTATATGAACAAATCCTGTTGGGCTTGGTGCAAATCTTGTAACTATAGCCCCTTCTGGTAAATTTCTTTCAGGGTATTTCTTTTCATAATATTCTATATCCTTTGCATCTGGAAAAATTAAGTCAGCTAAATCTTTATAATTCATATATCCTCCTCTCAACCAAAGGGGACAGTCATCATCTTGGTTGAAATTCAACCAAAGGGGACAGTCATTTTTGGTTGTAAATTATTCTAAGTATTGCCTTATCTGATGTCTAGTTACATACATTATTTTTGATAAATATCTTTCTGATAATTTATATTCATTTCTTAGTTTTCTTACTATTTCTTTATTGTTTAAACCTTCTTTTTGGTATATATTTATAATTTCGTTGTAATTGATTTCATCTGGTATTTCTGAAAATTTATATTCAATATTATTTCTATGCATTAAATATATTTCTCTTTTTAGAGTTTCTATATTTCTAATACCTAATATTGATTTTGCCATATTTTTAGATATTAAATAACTTTCTTTTATATATTCATTATAACTAGAAAATTTATATTGTCCTTCATCTTTTACAATGCCTGCTTTTACTGGATTTCTATGAATATATACAATACAATTTTTAAAATAATTTTCATCTCTTATTTCTTGAGTATTAAATCTATTTCTAAATACATATCCTACTCTAGTATTTTCTTTATTATAATATACAGCATATTTTGTATTGGCCTTTTGCATAAATTTAGATAGCTCCTTTAAATCTTCAGTATAAACTAAAATGTGTGCATGATTTGACATTATACAATATGCTATTATTTTTACATTACCTTTATTTAGTTTTAAAAATCCTTTATATTTTGCTTTTTGATAGTCATGTTCAAAGATATTTTCTTTATTTATTCCTTGAACTACTATATGAAATATATTTCCATTTAAATATTTTCTTGCTATACGAGGCATAATAATTTTCCTTTCTTACTTTGCCCCCCCTATTTAGTTTGTATATCACACTTTTCGTCAATTTTCAACCAATTTGCAACGTCCCCTTTGGTTGAATTTCAACCAAAAGTATGACTGTCCCTTATGGTTGTTATATTTCCATTATAATTGGAAGTATCATTGGATTTCTTTTTGTTTTATTGAATATATAATCCCTTAGTTCATCTTTTAATGTTGATTTTATTGTAGACCATTCCTTTATATGTCTATTTTCTAACTCATGTATTTCTTCTCTAATAAATGATTTTACGTCTTCCATTAAGTTTTCTGATTCACGTACATATACAAAACCTCTTGATATTACATCAGGTCCTGAAACTATTTCTCCTGTTTGATTATCCATTGTCATTACAATTACTATTAGTCCATCTTGTGATAAATGTTGTCTATCTCTTAATACAATGTTTCCTACGTCTCCTACACCTAATCCATCTACCATTACTCTTCCTGATGGTACTGTTCCAGTAAATTTAGCATTATTTTCATTTAATTCTAGTACTCTACCATTACCTGTAATAAATATGTTTTCACTTGGTATTCCCATTTCTATTGCTGTGTCCTTATGTGCCATAAGTTGTCTATATTCTCCATGTACTGGTATAAAATATTTAGGTTTTACTAATGCCATAATTAATTTTTGTTCTTCCTGACAAGCATGTCCAGATACATGAACATCTGCTAAAGTGCTATATACTACTTCTGCACCTATTTTCATTAATTGATCTATTACTTTTGATACAGATTTTTCATTTCCTGGTATAGGATTTGCTGATATTATAACTAAATCATTACTTGTAATAGTAACCTTTTTGTGTTCTCCATTAGCCATTCTAGTTAATGCTGACATTGTTTCCCCTTGACTACCTGTTGTTATTATAACTAATTGTTCATCTGTATAGTTTTTTATCATATCTATATCTATAAATAAATCATCTGGTGCATTTATATAGTTAAGCTCTCTTGCCGCATCAATCATATTCATCATACTTCTTCCAGAAACAGCAATTTTTCTATCAAATTTAGATGCTGAATTTACAATTTGTTGCACTCTATGAACATTTGATGCAAATGTTGCAACTACTATTCTTTTTTTACAACCTTTAAATAAATTGTCGAAAACTGGTCCTATTGACTTTTCAGACATAGTATATCCTTTTCTCTCAGCATTCGTACTATCTGAAAGAAGTGCTAATGTACCTTGATTTCCAATCTCTGCTAATCTACCTAAATCCATATTTTGTCCATCTATTGGTGTATAGTCTACTTTAAAATCACCTGTATGAACTACTGTACCTACTGGAGTATGAATTGCAAGCATTACTGCATCTGGTATACTATGTGAGCTTCTTATAAATTCTACTTCCATTTTTCCTAATTTTATAGTACTAGCTTGATTTATAACAGTTAGCTTTACTGAATTTTTTATATGGTGTTCTTCTAATTTATGTCCTATTAGCTTTGCTGTAAGCTTAGTCGCATATATTGGCATATTAACTTGTTTTAATATATAAGGTATAGCTCCTATATGATCTTCGTGTCCATGTGTTATGATTAATCCTTTTATCTTGTCTTTATTTTTTATTAAATATGTTACATCTGGTATTACTAAGTCAACACCTAACATATCATCTCCAGGAAATTCTAATCCACAGTCAACTAAAATTATTTCGTCTTCATATTCAAATACTGTAATGTTTTTACCTACTTCATCTATTCCACCTAATGGTATTATTTTTAAATTACCTTTTTTAAATTTAAAATCTAATTTTTTTTCTGAGTAATCTCTTTTTGCTTTTTTTGACCCTATTTCTTCTAAGCCCAAATCTATAAATTGTTTTACATCCTCTAAATTATGTTTTTCAACACTTTTCTTATCTTTTTTATAGTTTTTTCTATAACTCTTTCCATCTTTAGCTTTTTTTTTCTCTAACGAATTAGAATGAGTTTCTTTCATCTCATTTTTCATAATTTTTAATTCCTCCTCTTTTGCAAACTCTCTATTGAATTTGTGTGTATTTTTATTTATTTACGCAAAATTTATAATAGAAAATTTCTTCCTATTAGTTTCTTAGTTTATTAAATTATCTCTTCTCTTTGTACATATATAAATAAATCTCTTCTTTATCTTTTCAGATAACAACTATATATTATTATACATGTATTTAATTAATTTGTCAAGATAAACTAATGGTTCTAAAATTTCATATTATATGATAAAAATAAGATATTGCTTATATTTTAAATCTGTTATCTTTGGTATACCTAATTTTTTATAGTCCATATTTTCTATAAATATAAAAATAAACATATATAATTAAAAGTATTATTTTTAATTATATATGTTTATTAAAATAAAAAAATCTGGCAACAACCTATTTTCCAGGCAAGGTAACTCGCAAGTATCGTCGGCACATTAGAGCTTGACTTCCGTGTTCGAGATGGGTACGGGTATTTCCTCTATGTAATCATCACCAGAAATGTTTCGTATGCTTCTTTAGCACACTCAAAAATATATAGCTCATTAATAACTTCTTTTCCCATAATACCTTTTCTTCTTTCTCTCTCTTCTTCTTAACTTGTGGTTAAGCCCTCGATTTATTAGTATTGGTTAGCTCAATAGATTACTCTACTTACACCTCCAACCTATCTACCATGTAGTCTTCATGGAATCTTACTACCTTGCGGTATGGCATATCTTATCTTAGGGTGGGCTTCACACTTAGATGCTTTCAGCGTTTATCCCTTCCATACTTGGCTTCACAGCTATGCCATTGGTATGACAACTGTTGCACCATCTGTATGTCCATCCTGGTCCTCTCGTACTAAGGACAGCTCCCTTCAAATATCCTTCG
>CAMSMU010000040.1 GCA_947061115.1 uncultured Clostridium sp. | reverse complement strand
CAGGAAATATTAGATAATAATAGTGTTACATTAAAAGGCATAGAAGAAAAAGTAGGCAATAAAACACAGGAAATATTGGATAATAATACTACTACGCTAAAAGGCATAGAAGAAAAAGTTGAAACTAATACACAAAAAATGTTAAAAAATAATTCTACTACATTAAAGGGTATACAAGAAAAAGTAGATAATAAAGTACAACAATTATTAGATAATGATAAAACAGAATTTGAAAAAGTTAATAGTAAAATTGAAGAAATGACATCAAGTAGTAATGAACTAGCAGAAAGAATGCATAACAATTCGCAAGAAATATTAAAAAATAATGATGAATTATTAAACAATATAAAACAAAATATTAATGATTCAAAACAAGATATTAATAATAAAATATCAGAATTAAAAGTGGAAGATAAAGTATCACTAATATTAAATGAACAAATTGGGAAACTACAAAAAGAAATAGTTAATATGAATTATACAAATATGCTTGAAGAAATGAATAAAACTATAGTAGAACTAAAAGACAGTTATGAGCAATTATATAAAATTGTTAAATCATCAAATTATATAGAAAATGTTAATAATTCAAAGAAGATTATAGATATAAAATCATGGAAAAAGCATAGAAGATTTAAAGCAAAAAGATCATTTAATATAAATGAAGAAGAAATTTTCTATGATGATTTGGAAAGAACATCT
Source organism: uncultured Clostridium sp. (assembly GCA_947061115.1). GTDB lineage: Bacteria > Bacillota > Clostridia > TANB77 > CAG-508 > CAG-793. Next base: position 10,041 of record CAMSMU010000040.1, on the reverse strand, counting down.
ATATGTGAAATTCCACTTAACTTTGGAAAAATAAAAGAATTTAAACCAGAACTATATGAAAAAATGGTATAATCTTTAAAGGAGATTAAATATGAGATTAGTATCATGGAATGTTAATGGATTAAGAGCAGTTATAAATAAAGGATTTATAGAATTTTTTGAAAATATAAATGCAGATATATTCTGCATTCAAGAGACAAAAATGCAAGAAGATCAAATAACAGATGATATAAAAAGATTATCAAAAAATAAGTGTGTATATTGGAACAGTGCTGAAAAGAAGGGATATTCTGGTACAGCAATTTTCTCAAAAATTAAACCAATAAGTGTTAATTATGGAATAGGTAAAGAAGAACATGATAAAGAAGGAAGAGTAATAACTTTAGAGTTTGACAAATTTTATATAGTTAATTCATATACACCAAATTCTAAAAGAGAACTTGAAAGGCTAGACTATAGAATGGTTTGGGAAGATGAAATAAGAGCGTATTTAAGAAAATTAGATAATAATAAACCTGTTATATATTGTGGTGACCTAAATGTGGCTCATAATGAGATAGACTTAAAAAATCCAGCTACAAATCATAAAAATGCCGGTTTTACAGATGAAGAGAGAAATAAAATGACGAAATTATTATCTTCTGGATTTGTAGACACATTTAGATATATGTATCCAAATAAAGAGGATTCATATTCATGGTGGTCATATATGTTTAATGCAAGACAAAAAAATGTAGGTTGGAGAATAGATTATTTTATAGTTTCAGATTCAATAAAAGACCAAATAAAAGATGCTAAAATATTAAGTGAAGTGATGGGAAGTGACCATTGTCCTGTAGAATTAGAAATTAATATATAAAGGGGAGAATCATGAAAACAGACAAACCAAAAATATTAGGAACAAAAAAGTGGCTTTATTGGGTGTCTATAGGTGTGGTTTTAATAGCTGTATATAAACTTATAGATAATTTTAAGGGTATTGGAACATGGATAAGTAATTTATTAAGTGTATTAGCACCATTTATAGGTGGAATATTAATAGCATATATATTGTATACACCATGTAAAAAAATAGAAAATAAATTACTAATATCTAAAAATAAATTTTTGAAAAAACATGCAAGGGGTACGAGTATAACAATTGTAATAACATTTGTAATTGCAATTATAGCATGGTTTATGACATTTATTATTCCAACTCTTTTAAATAGTATATATGATTTAATTACAAATGTTCAAACTTATTACAATGCTGTTATAACAGATAGTCCAGATTTTACAATAACACCATTTATACAAGATAACATTTTAAAACCAATTGTAGACTGGATACAAAATATGGACTTTGAAAACTTGTTTACAATAGATAGAATTAAAGACTATTTATCATCTGCAATGGGAGTAGTTAAAGGAATTGTAAATATATTTATTTCACTGATTTGTTCAGTATATATATTATCACAAAGAACAAGAATTATAGCTTTTATAAATAGACTAGCAAGAGCAACATTAACAGAAAAAGGATATGCTAGATTTAATAAGTATTTTTCTAATGGGAATGGAATATTCTTTAGATATCTTTCAAGTCAAATGTTAGATGGTATTGTAGTTGCAATTATAACAAGTATAGCAATGAGTATAATGGGAGTAAAATATTCTATATTATTAGGAACCTTAATAGGAATTTCAAATTTGATACCATATTTTGGAGCAATATTTGGAGTTGGTATATCAATAATTATTACTTTGCTTACAGGTGGATGGGAGCAAGCTCTAGTTATGGCATTTGTTGTTATAATCCTGCAGCAAATAGATGCAAACTTGATAAATCCAAGAATAACAAGTTCATCACTAAGTGTTAGTCCACTACTAGTAATGTTCTCAGTAACTATTGGTGGTGCATATTTTGGAATGATAGGAATGTTTTTAGGTGTTCCTGTAGTAGTACTCTTAAAAGCAATAATAGAGGATTATATAGATGAGAGAATAAAAGATAAAGAAGTAAAAAAACAAAAGAATCCTCAAAACGACTGAAAATAAATTCAGGGGTTGCCAATATTATGTAAAAAATGATATAATAATATTGATATTTTGTAGAATTAATTCAAAGTTTTTAGGAGGAAAAAATGAAGAATAACAAATATGATCAAGAGCGGAGAAGAGAGGCAATTGCGTATATGATGGACGAAATGTCTATAAAAGAAATTGCAGAAGTAGCAGATGTAAGTACAAAGACTGTTAGATCTGACATTAAGTATATCGAGGAACATTGGAATGATTTTTTCAACTAAATAAGGCTTAGGGCTTCCTAAGTCTTTATTTAGTTAAAAAATAATAATATTATTTAAAATAATCCATTATTCCATTATATATTCCCCATGCAAGTTTATCTTGATATTCATTAGTTTGTAAATCAGCTTCTTCCTGTTTATTAGATAAAAATCCGCATTCTACTATTGTTATAGGTATTTCTACATTTTTTACAATATATACATTGCTTAAAGTATGTGGAACTCTATTATTTTCCTTTTTTATTGTACTACCTAAATTATCTTGAATTGAAGTAGCAAGTTTTTTAGAATTTTCATCATTATTTTTATAAAAAGTTTGCCATCCATTGTATTGACTTTCAGAAAATTTATTTAAGTGAATTGATACAAATATATCAGCAGATGAACTATTTCCTATTTTTACTCTATTTTTTATATCTGAAGTTTTTTTCTGAGATAATGTTTTTGCATCAATTTCATAAATAGCATTATCATCAGATCTTGTAAGAATAACTGTTGCACCACTATTTTCTAATAATTTTTGTACTTTTAATGTTATACTTAAATTAATTGATGCTTCTGTTACTCCATTATTACTTTGTGCACCTTCATCAGGTATTCCATGTCCAGCGTCTAATATTATAACTTTATTAGTAACTGGCGCAGTCATAGTAGGAACGATTTGAACATTTTTTAATCTTTGAGATGTATAGAAAAATACAGATACAATTACACAACAAAATACTATAGACAATCGTTGTAAAAGTTTTTTCATATTAGATCTATTTTTACCTTCTATTTCCACTTTTATCTCCTTTCGAGTTAATAATATATGTTAAATTATATGAAATTAAATAAGAAATATTATAATTAGATTAAATTAATTATAAATTAAAAGACTATTAACAAGCTGTTAATAGTCTTTAGGTATAGACATATAAATAATTTTCTACATTATATTTTCATAAACATTAGGTGTAAATGGTCTTACTTTCCCTGAATCTACAAGTATTGTACATATAGCTGTTTTTTCTAATTCATCATATGGTATGATATCCTCATCAATATTATATAATGTTTTTGGCTTACTTGGTTTATTTACTTTTAAAGTTTTAAAGTCTACAATGTTTTTAGCATAATATGGACTTGATTTTCTATTTTCAACATCAGAAGATTTTACCATATTATATAGTTCTACATAGCTATTTTTTAAATCTACTACTAATTTATTTATTTGATTAATTCTGTTGTTATAGTCGTTTTTAGATAAACTCATAGTTTCTTTTTGGATCTTATCTAGTTTTTCATCTATTACTGATGAAATTTTTTCTTCTATATTTAATGAATTATTTATATTTTCAGTAATATTTTCTTGTATATTTTGTAACTTATTATTAGTAGAATTTATTAAATTTTTACTCATATTTTCGATATTTGAATTTACATTTAATAAAATACTATTTATGTTTTGATTATAGTTATTTTCTTTTGTTTCTATTTTTTGAGATAATTCATTAATTCTGTTGTCTACACTATTCTTCATATTTTCAATAGTATAATTATTAGTTTTAATTAATTCTTGCATTTTATTATCTATAGTATTTTGCATATTTTGTGTAGCACTATTACTAATTAATATTTCTTCAGTTCTATTAGTAATATTGTTTAGCATCTTAGAATTATTTTGAGATAATTCATTAATTTTGTTATCTACTTCTGCTTTAATATTATCTAATTCATTATATACATTTTCAAAGTTTTTAGAGTTATCTATATTAGAAATTTCTTCTTTTATAATATGTTTAATTTCCTTATCATAAACAGATTTATTACTAATACTATCAATTTTATTATTTAATTTATTATAATTAGCATTTATAATTTCTAATTGAGAATTTACAAGGTTATTTTCATCAATAATATGTATTTCTTGTTCTATATTTTCATTTTCAGATATATTATATGTGGCTTCATTTTCTAAGTTAATAATAGTTTGATTTACTAAATCTTCTACACTAATAGTTGACTTTTCTTCAAATTTATAATTATTATTCTCATTTTGTTTAGAATTTCCATAATAGTAATGATTACTATATTTATGTTCTGTCATTTTAACTTTATTTACAATTGCACCTATAATATCCCCACCTACAAGTTCAATTGATTTCTTAACATCTCTTAAATCATTTATACTTGTTTTAGTAGAATTTATAACTAAAACTGTAGAGTCTACGATTGTAGACAAAATAGTACTATCTGTTACTATTTTACTTGGTGGTGCATCAACAATTACAATGTCATAAGTGTTTTTTAGTAATTTAACTAATTCTTTCATATTATCTGAAGCAAGTAACTCTGAAGGATTTTGTGGTATAGTACCATTAGTTAAAATATGTAAATTTGGAATACTTGTCTCTTTAATATATTTTTTAGCTAATTCTAAATTATCTTTCATATTTTCATTCATAGAATATAAATAATCAGAAAGACCATTACTATTTAAAACATTAAATATTTTATAAGATCTACCTTTTCTTAAGTCTGCATCTATTAATAATACTTTTTTATTTATATCAGCGAAAGATGTAGCTATATTAGCTGAAATCCAACTTTTTCCTTCACCTGGTGTACAACTTGTTATAAGTATACTTTTAGCATCTTTAGTTGAACTCATATATAATATGTTAGTTCTTATTGCATTAATACATTCTGCAGCATAAGATTTAAGATCACTTTTATCAATAAGTTCTGCTTGTTTATTTTCATTAATTGGTACACTACCAAGAGTTTTTATTTGTAAATATTTTTCTATTTCTTCTTCTTTTTCTATTTTGTTATTTAAGAAATATATAAGCATAACTGAAACAATAGATATTACTATACCCATACCAAAGAACATTATCATATCTTTAGTATGATTAATATTATATGGAGTTTCTGGTAATTTTGCTTCATCTACTATACCTATATTGTTTAGGTTATATATTTCCTGAATCTCATTTAAGAAAACGTTAGCTAATTCTTTAGTTATATTCATTGCCTGAGTTGGGCTTGCATCTTTTGTAGCAATTTTTATAATATACGTATTTTTTACAGTACTAACTTCTATTTTACTTAATAATTGTTGTTCTGTTAAATTCAACTTTAAATTACTAATAACTTGCTTTAAAACCTTAGGGTTTTTAGCAATGTTACTATATGTAGTAATAAGCTCAGAATTAAGTGTTAAATCTGAGTTAGTTACAGTTTCTGATACTGAATTAGGTATTAATAATAAAGTTGATGATGATTGGTATTTAGGTACAACATATTTGTAAGAATATAGGTACCCAACTAAAGTAAATATTACTAAGATTAGCATAATCAATATTTTTTGATTTTTAAAGACATCTAAAATTCTTTTTACACTAATATTTTCATTAATATTCATATTTAAATACTCCTCACTCTTATCATTATACACCATTTTTAAAATTATTGCAACATTTTATGTAAATTAAGTTATATAATCTTTTGAATGAAAAGTAGTTGTATAAAGCGAAATATATGTAAATGCCGAATTTTGATGGATTGTGTCGAACGATTTTTGTTTACAAAGATAAAAAAATAAGATATAATGTCTAATAATTTAATTCAAAATTTTTTATATTCTTAAGGAGTTATATGATACTAAACATTAAAGATTCTAAATATCCACAAAATCTAAAAAAGATAAAAAATCCACCAAAAAAGTTATATGTAAAAGGAGATTATAATTTACTAAATAAATCTTGTATTGCTATTGTAGGAACAAGAAAGCCAAGTGAATATGGAATAAAAATGGCGAAGCTTTTTGCAAAAGACTTATCTAAAAAAGACATATGTATTATAAGTGGTTTAGCAGAGGGAATAGATACATATGCACATTACGAGGCAAAGTCTAATATAGGAAAAACAATAGCAGTTTTAGGAGGAGGAATAAATAAAGTTTATCCTGAAAGTAATGATAGGTTAGCAAATGAAATTTTAAATGAAGGTGGATGTATTATATCTGAATACGAGATGAATGAAGAAGCATCAATGGCAAATTTTCCAATTAGAAATAGGATAATAAGCGGAATTTCAATGGGAGTACTTATAGTTGAGGGAAGGTATAGAAGTGGAAGCTCTGTTACTGCTAAATATGCAATTTCTCAGAATAAAGAATTATTTTGCATACCTCATGATATAGATAGAAAAACAGGATATTTGACAAATGAATTAATAAAAAATGGTGCTAATTTGGTTACATCCCCAAATGATATTTTAACATATTTTCCAACAGAAAATAAGCAAAGTATTAATGAAGAATATATAGATATATATAAGTTTATAAATAATATACCAATACCTAATGATGAACTATGTAGGTTAACAAATTTATCTATAGCGGGAATTAATGAAAAGCTGATGTTTATGGAAATAGAAGGTATTATAAAAAAAGTAGAAGGAGGATATGTAAGAGTTTAAATAATATATTGTATATGCTAAATTTTTATGATATTATAAACAAAATTTAAAGTTGTAGGAAAATATATATGAATATAGAAAAAGATTTATACAATATGCAGGATAAAGAGTATCAAAAATTTCACACGAAATTGTGCCCAGGTGTAAATAATATTATAGGTATAAGAATACCAGAACTTAGGAATTATGCTAAAAAAATAAATGGGAAAATAGATATAAAAAATATATCTAATAATTATTATGAAGAAATAATGCTTAAAGGTATGCTTATAGGACTAGAAAAAGGGGTGGATTATGAAAAAATAGAGAATTTTATTCCATTAATAGATAATTGGGCTGTATGTGATACATTTTGCGCAGGATTAAAAGAAGTAAAAAAAGACAAAGAAAAAATGTGGAACTTTTTACAAAAATATATATATTCAAAAAAAGAATTTGAAGCAAGATTTGCAATTGTTATTATTTTAGATTTTTTTATAGAAGATGAATATATAGATAAAGTTCTTCAAATACTACAAAAGGTAAAAAGCAATGATTATTATGCAAAAATGGCAGTTGCATGGGCGTACTCTATATGTTTTATAAAATTTTTTGGTAAAACAAAATATATATTTGAAAATATGAAAGAAAAAGATAAATTTATATATAATAAATCAATTCAAAAATCATTAGAATCATATAGATTAACAAATGATCAAAAACAAGTATTAAGAAAAATCAAGATTTAAGGGTATATTTATCCACAAACCGGAGAAAATATGTGTAAAACATGTTACGGGGAGTGGATTTTTTTATGTATCAAATATTAAGTACAAAGGAAACAGTTTTAGATAAAAAACAATTAAAAGAATATTTAGCTAAATTTGCAGCAGATAATGTAATAAAAGAAAAATCTAATTTAGATACTTATCCAATACCAAGGGTTTTGGATAATTTTAAGTATATTTCTCTAATATATACTTTATTAAAAGATCATATAAAATTGCAAATACCAATTCATCCTGCTGGTGAATGGCTTTTAGATAATTATTACATTATAGAAAGTACAGTAAAAATGATACAAAAAGATCTTACAAAAAATAAATATAAAGAATTGCCTAAAATAATAAATGGCGAATATTCAGGATTTGCAAGAATACTTGTGTTGGCAAATGAAATAGTTATGAATACTGATGGAAGAATAGAAGAGGAAGAATTAAAAGAATATTTGCAAGCTTATCAAACTCAAAAAAATTTAACTATGAATGAGATATGGAATTTAGGAGTTTTTTTAAATATAGCCATAGTTGAAAAGATAAAAGGGATAACAGAAAAAATTTTTATTTCACAAATGCAAAAATATAAAGTAGAAAATATGATAGAAAGAATTATTGAAAACAAGAATAAAAGAAAATTAAAAATAGATGTTGATTTATATCCATTTATAGAATATATGTCATATAGAATTAAAACCTATGGAAAAGAGGCTAATGAATATTTAGAAGTAATAGAAGAACAAGTAAAGAGAGCTGGAATGACAGTTACTGACATTATTAATAAAGAACATTTTAATATAGCAGTAAAAAAAGTATCAATGCAAAACGCTATTATAAGTATAAGAAAAATTGGAAGATTAGACATACTGGGAATATTTGAAAGTATAAGTGTAGTAGAACAAATTTTAAGAACAGATTCAACATATAAAAAGATGGATTACCAATCAAAATGCCAATATAGATCAGTAATCGAAAAAATTTCTAAAAAAACACATATTTCAGAAGTATATATTGCACAAAAATGCTTTAGCTTAGCAGAAGGAAAGGAAGAAAGGGAAGGCCACATAGGTTATTATTTAATAGATAATGGGAAAACTGAATTATTAAGTGTACTATTAAATAAAAAAATTAAAAAAATGTCCAATTCTACTAAATCAAAGATATATATTTTTACAATATATCTTTTTACAATAATTTTTACTTTATTAGTTGCAATGAAATCATGGATATTTGCAATACTTAGTTTTATACCTATACAAAATGTAGTAACGCAAATAGTTCAATATGTATTAAGTAAAATAGTTAGCCCAAAGGTTATACCTAAATTGGATTTTCATGAAACAGGAATTCCAAAAGAATATTGTACAATGTGTGTAATACCATCATTACTAAAAACACCAGATGATGTAGAAAATTTGATTAGAAAATTAGAGGTATATTATTTATCAAATAAAAGTGAAAACTTATATTTTACATTGTTAGGTGATTGTACAAGTGAAAAAAGTGAAGTACAGGAAAATGATAAATTAATTATAGATAAAGGTAAGGAATGTGTAAAAAAACTTAATGAAAAATATGGAAATATATTTAATTTTATATATAGAAAAAGAGAGTGGAATAGTAGTGAAAGATGTTATATGGGATGGGAAAGAAAAAGGGGAATTTTAAATCAGTTAAATGATTATTTAATAACTGGTAAAGATGTATTTTTAGTAAATACTTGCAAAGACTTACCTAAAATAAAATATATAATAACTTTAGATAGTGATACTGTATTAAGTTTAAATACTGCAGAAATGCTTATTGGAGGTATGGCACATATTTTAAATAAGCCATTAGTAAATAAAATAACAAATACTGTTTCTAAAGGACATGCATTAATACAACCAAGAATAGGGATCAACATTGTATCAGAAAGAAAAAGTATGTTTACAAGAATATTTGCAGAATCAGGAGGAACAGATCTTTATACAAATGCAGTTTCAGATGTTTATCAAGATAATTTTGGCGAGGGTATATACACAGGAAAAGGAATTTATGATTTAGAGGTATTTCATGAGGTTTTAAAAGACTCAATACCAGAAAATAGTGTATTAAGTCATGATCTTTTAGAAGGAAGTTACTTAAGATGTGCATTATCCTCAGACATTATGCTTATGGATGGTTATCCTTCACATTATTTAGCATATAAATCAAGAAAGCATAGATGGATTAGAGGAGATGTTCAAATATTACCATGGTTAGATTCTACTCTAAATTTACTTTCTAAATATAAAATATTGGATAATATTGTAAGAGATACAAATGAAATATTTTTAATGTTAATTATAATTTTATCTTTTATTATAAGTAAAATTGGATTTAGCATATTTGCCATTCTTTTAATTGCAATTCCTACTATACTGGAACTAAAAGAAATAATAATGCTAAGTATAAAAGAGGAAAAGCAGAGCCTTATTAGTAAAAAACTTTCTAAATTTGAAAGCTGTATATATAGATTTTTAATAAAAATATGTGTATTACCAGAT
>CAMSMU010000039.1 GCA_947061115.1 uncultured Clostridium sp. | reverse complement strand
AGCTATTAGAATACAAGACTTTGAAAAGGCAGCAAAAATAAGAGACAAAGGAAATGCAAAAAAGAAGGAATTAGAAGATGCTAAAAAAGATTGGGAAAACAAAAACAGCAAAAAAGTATCAACATTAAATGAAGAAGATATTGCAAAAGTTATTTCTAGTTGGACAGGTATACCAGTAAACAAAGTATCAGAAACTGAAAATAAAAAGTTAAAGGAATTAGAAGAAAACTTACACAAAAGAGTAATAGGTCAAGATGAAGCAGTTGTAGCAGTGGCAAAGGCTATAAAAAGAAGTAGAATGGGATTAAAAGATCCTAATAAACCAATAGGCTCATTTCTATTTTTAGGCCCAACAGGTGTAGGTAAAACTGAGTTATCAAAAGCATTGGCAGAAAATTTATTTGGAAGTGAAGAATCATTAGTTAGAATAGATATGTCAGAGTATATGGAATCTCACTCAGTAGCAAAACTTATAGGATCACCTCCAGGATATGTTGGATATGATGAAGCTGGACAATTAACTGAAAAAGTAAGGAGAAAACCATATTCAGTAATATTATTTGATGAAGTTGAAAAGGCGCATCCTGATGTGATGAATATGCTTCTTCAAGTATTAGATGATGGAAGATTGACAGATTCTCAAGGAAGAACAGTAAATTTTAAAAATACAGTAATAATAATGACTTCAAATATAGGAGCAAAACTAATTACAGATAAAAAGACATTAGGATTTGTAGAAGAAAAACAAAATATAGAAAAAGAATATGAAAATATTAAAAAAGACGTAATGGGAGAACTAAAAAAAGATTTTAAACCAGAATTTTTGAATCGTATAGATGAAATAATAGTATTCCATAAACTAGAAGAAAAAGAAATAAGAAAAATAGTAGATATAATGTTAGAAAAAGTATCAAAATTGTTAAAATTACAAGGGATAGAAATAAGTATTGATGATAAAGCTAAAGACTTAGTTGCAAAGAAAGGAACAGATAAGACCTTTGGAGCAAGACCATTAAAAAGAGCAATACAAACAATGATAGAAGATAAAGTTGCAGAAGCTATGATAGATGGAAAAATAAAGAAGAAAGTACAAGTATGCTCTGAAAATGATGAGATAGTTGTGAAATAGAAAAAGCCCCAAGAGGGGCCTTTCTTTTGTGCTAAACAATGAATGTAATTTAAAGGATGCTGAAATTACCAGCGGGATGAACGATTGTTGTAGCCACGAGTTCGGGCTCTGAAAGCAAAGTGACTATATTCCCTATATATGCAGATGAGTTTTTCAAGGAACTTAGTACTGCTGTATGAATCCAAGCCATCCGGCACATGCTGTGAACAATAAGCTTTGACAAATCCTCATCTTTTATGTAAGGAAGCCAATACTTACAGGCACCTATGATACCGTCAAGTTGAGAATTAGTGAGAAAATGAAAATCGATAAAGCCTCTATTCACAGTGTATTTATGGCTTATTATCTGCATTGCAATATCTTCATAATTCTCATTAATGCTGATGCCCTTACTCACCAGGCGCTGGCAGTAATTGCAAGTTGCTTTGCATATGCGTTGTGCCATCTTCAAATCATGATTTTTTACAACCCGTTCAATATTTGTGTTTGCCATTTTGTTTTTTATCCTCCTTATTTTTCAAAAAATGGTGTATAATAATTATACAATATTTTACATAATATTTCAAGTTTGGCACTTAAAAATAAATAGTTGTTATTTTTTTTCTTTTATGTTACAATGTAAAAAAATAAATTCTAAAGATAAGGAGAAAAGATAGTGCAAGCTTTAGCAGTTGTATTCATTTTATCAATATTCATAATTATATTAATTGCTATGTCAATTGTTCAGCTAAGAATGGCAGGAATAAAGATAAAAGATTTTGTTAGTTTTATAGATGCAAACCAAAAGTTAGATAGTCTTTCAAAATTTGCTAAAAGATATGATACAATGTCAGCTCAAGAACAAATTATTTATTTAATGGAAGCAGAAAAACTATTTGATAGCTTTGACAAAATACCACAAACAGTATGGGAAGATGAAAAAGATAAATATTCTAAGGTCTTAGACACATATAAAGATATTAGAGTTATGAGATGGAATGAAGCACAAACTAATGCATTATCAACAAAAACCCAAAGAATAAAACCAAAAGAGATGAAAACGGAGTGATTATAAATGACAGATTCATTAGAGGAATATTTGTATACAATATATTATCTAATAAAAATGAATGGAATAGCTAGAGTTACAGATATTGCAAATAGTATGGAGGTGACAAAGGCTAGTACAAATAAAGCACTTAATTTATTAAAAGATCAAGGCTTGATAAATTATGAAAAATATAGAAATATAACTATAACTAACAATGGTATAGTAAGAGCAAAATATATAGAAAGAAGGCATGAATTATTTAGAAAGTTCTTAAAAGACATTATAAAAACAGATGAAAAACTTGTTGAATCAGAAACAGAAAAATTAGCTCATTGTATATCTTGCCATACAGCAGCTAAACTTGAAAAATTTATTGAAAATTATATGGAAAGTGAGAAAAATAGTTAATATATTTACATATTAAAACATCAGTAAAATCTGATGTTTTTTTGAATAAAAGTAAAATAAAGAGAAAAAATATATTTATGAAAAAAATGAAAGAAAATTTTAAAATTATTATTGTTGGTGCACTTACAGGTCTTTTGTGTGGGATATTTGCATCAGGTGGAGGATTAGTATTAGTACCAGCATTTGTGTATATTTTCAAACTAACAGAAAAAGAAGCTAGAGCTATGTCTGTATTTTGTATATTACCAATGGTACTCGCAAGTTTAGTATTCTATCAAAGGTCGGAATATATTGACTGGAAATTAGGAATTCTATGTGGTTTAGGTGGAGTATTAGGAGGATATATAGGGGCGAATTTATTGAAAAAATTAAATGATAAATATTTAGTATTAATATTTATAATATTTTTAATATATGCAGCAATATCAATATTAAAAATGTAAAAATATTAGTACAGAAAGGAATAGTATGTTAGAAGCTTTAATAGGAACTATCTCAGGCATTGTAAGTGGCATGGGAATGGGAGGAGGAGCAATACTAATTACAATATTAGTATGTTTTATGAGTACTGATCAAAAGGTAGCACAAGCAAGCAACTTAATATTTTTTGTACCTACATCTATAATGGCAACAATAATAAATATAAAAAATAAAGAAATAAAATGGAAGTTGGCAATATTAATATCAATATTTGGAGCAGTAGGAGCATTAATAGGATCATATATTGCAACTAAAATAGAAGTTTCAATATTAAGAAAAATGTTTGCAGTGTTTTTAATATTTATTGCAATATTTGAGGCATATTCTTGGTATAATAAATATATAAAAAAGACATAATAAGTATTAGGAGGTAAAAAATATGAAATTTGTTAAAGGAATGATAGCCGGAATGGTAATAGGTGTAGGAGCAACAATGATGTGCAATGAAATGGTGTGCCATGGATCAAGTAAAATGTTAAAACAGGGCAAAAAGATGATAAAAAAGATGGGAATAATATAGTAACAAAACATATAAATATTCATATTATATAAAAGAAAGGCAGGTTATATAATATGAAATATGATAAAAAAATATGCCCAATCATAGATGTAGATGGTGTTTTAGCATCAGGAAAACAATATGATTTAGATATAACAATATCAAAAGATAATAGAACAGTTATTTATGGTATTGTAAAAGATGACTGTGGAGATCCAATAGAAGACGCAGTTGTAAAATTGGTTGAAGTTGATTGCGATTGCAATGATGAAAGAAAACCAGTTTCACACACATTTACAGATAAAAATGGAGAATTTGTATTTGGACCTTTATGTCCAGATAGATATTATTCAGTAGAAATATGGGCAAATAAAGTAAAACATTCAAAGATATGTGCAAAAGTGGAAAAAGATTTCAAATGTCTTAAAGGAGAAAGATTAGATTGCGATTGTCGTATAGATAATAAACCAGAAAGACCTGAAATGCCAAGACCACCAAAGCCAGAAGAATGTGACTGTGGTTGCAAATAGTATAAATGATTAAAGAATAAACGTGGGATTATATTATTTAACCCTACGTTTTTCTGTGTTTTACGATAGGTAACTTTAAGAAATTTTTAAATTAGTATAGATATAAAAACGTAAATATATTACATAAGCTTAAGTTCGCGCAGCCGATCAAACGTAGCCGTTTAGGCGGAGTGCGAATTGAAGCACTCTTCTTACAAAAGTGCAATAAATCGTAGATTTATTTGCACATAAGAGGGGTGCGACAGCAAGAACAAGCGTTGTAATATATTTACGTTTGTTAATGATATATTATAAACTAAAGTTGATAATTACCTATTTTTGTGTTATTATGTTATAGAAGATAGGAGATTATATGGAAATAGCAAATGAATGGAAAGACTATGAAATATTAGATATGTCAAATGGCGAAAAAATAGAAAAATGGGGAGATATAATATTAATTAGACCAGATCCTCAAATTATATGGAATAAAAAGACTAAACCAGAAATATGGAAAAAAGCAGATGCTAAATATACAAGAAGTAATACTGGCGGAGGGAGCTGGAATTACAAAAAAAGTTTACCTAAAAGCTGGAAAGTAATGTATAAAGATTTAACATTTAATATAAAGCCAATGGGATTTAAACATACAGGTCTATTTCCAGAGCAATCTGTTAATTGGGATTGGATGATGGACAAGATTAAAAATAGTAAAAGACCAATAAAAGTATTAAATTTATTTGCATATACTGGAGGAGCAACTGTAGCATGCTTAAAAGCAGGAGCTTCAGTTTGTCATATAGATAGTTCAAAAGGTATGTGTGAATGGGCAAAAGAAAATGTTATATCTTCAGGACTAAAAGAAAAGCCAGTAAGATTTTTAATAGATGATGTTGTAAAGTTTGTAAATAGAGAAATTAGAAGAAATAACAAATATGATGCAATAATTATGGATCCACCATCATATGGTAGAGGAGCAAATGGAGAGGTATGGAAATTTGAAGATAATATATCAGATTTAATAGAGCTTTGTATGGGGGTTTTAAGTGATAATCCATTATTCTTTTTAATAAATTCGTATACAACAGGAATATCTAGTAAAGTATTAGCAAATTTATTAGAATTAAATATGGAAAAGTATAAAGGAAAAATAACATCAGGAGAAATTGGATTACCAATGAAAGATTCAAAATTAGTTTTACCATGTGGAATATATGGAAGATGGGAACAGTAAACATATGGAGGTAAATAAATGAATAACTTAAAAGTAATATACGAAGATAACCATATAATTGTAGTAGAAAAAATAGTAAATGTACCATCTCAAGAAGATAAAACAGAAGATATAGATATGTTAACTATTATAAAAAATTACTTAAAAGAAAAATATGAAAAGCCAGGAAATGTATATTTAGGATTAGTCCATAGATTAGATAGGCCAGTAGGAGGAGTAATGGTATTTGCTAAAACTTCAAAAGCTGCCTCAAGACTTAGTGAAGAAGTCAGAAATAAAAATTTTAAAAAATCTTATTTAGTAATTTGTAATGGGAAAATGAAAAAACAGGTAGATACTTTAGTTGATTATTTGTGGAAAGATGAAAAGAAAAATACAAGTTATGTAGTGAAAGAAAATAAAAAAAATTCAAAACAAGCTATTTTAGATTATGAAGTGTTATACTATGACGAGTCTCAAGATTTATCTATATTAAAAATAAATCTTCATACAGGTAGACATCATCAAATTAGGGTTCAACTTTCTAATAGAATGCATGCAATATATGGAGATAATAAATATCATGGAAGAGGTGCAGGCACAGGAATTTGTCTTTGGGCATATAAACTTTCATTCATACACCCAACAACAAAACAAGGAATGACATTTGAAGATCTACCAGAACAAAAAGGAATGTGGAAATTACTGTCTAATTGTGAAATATAAGAAATCCATAAAAGTTATATATTATTAATTTTAGAACGAAGTAGGCATTTAGATTTTTGTATACAAAAATCTAAATAGCTAAGCGTCCGAAAAAGGAACAATTAGAGTTAATACAAAAATTTAGTGGAGCGCAAATTTTTGTTATTAAGTCTTTTTGGTCCTTTAGTGATAAAATTAATAATATATAGCTTTTCACAAAATACATTTTATGAGTTTAAAAAGTAATTTTTCTATTGCATTTTAATATATTTATATATATAATTTTTGTGATAGGAAAGTTGTATAAACTTCCTAATATACAAGGAGGGAAAATGAGTACAGAAATTACAGAAGAAGAGATAAAATCAATGATAGATAATTTAGTATTACGTGCTAAAAAGGCATCAGAAGAATATAAAAAGTTATCTAGTGAAGATGTCGATAAAATTGTAAAAGCAATGTCTATGGCTGGAGAAGAACATCACATGGATCTTGCAAAATTAGCAGTAGAAGAAACTGGAAGAGGAATATACGAAGATAAAATAACTAAAAATATGTTTGCAACAGAATATGTTTATCACAGTATAAAGTATGATAAAACTGTTGGAGTAATAGAAAATAATGAAGAAGAAGGATATGAAGAAATAGCAGAACCAGTTGGAATTATAGCAGGTGTTACTCCAGTTACAAATCCAACTTCTACAGTTATGTTTAAATCTTTAATATCAGCTAAAACACGTAATGTTATAATATTTGGTTTTCATCCAAGTGCACAAAAATGTAGTGTAAAAGCTGCAGAGATTTTAAGAGATGCAGCAGTAAAAATGGGCGCACCAAAAGATTGTATTTTATGGATAGATAAACCATCAGTATCAGCTACTAATATGCTTATGAATCATCCAGATGTTGATTTAATTTTAGCAACAGGTGGAACAAGTATGGTAAAAGCTGCTTATTCATGTGGAAAACCAGCTTTAGGTGTAGGACCTGGAAATGTACCTTGCTATATAGAAAAAAGTGCAAAATTAAAAACATCTGTAAATGACTTAGTAATGTCAAAATCATTTGATAATGGAATGATATGTGCATCAGAGCAATCAGTAATTGTAGATAAAGAAATACACGAAGAGTTTGAAAAACTAATGAAAAATGCAGGATGTTATTTCCTAAATGAAGAGGAAACAAAAAAACTAAGAACAAAGATGTTTGATGAAGATAAATTGAATAGTTTTGTTGTTGGAAAATCTCCATATTCAATAGCAAAAATGGCAGAAATAGATGTACCAGAAGACACAAAAGTGCTAGTTTTAAAAGAAAATGGGGTTGGAATAGAATATCCATTTTCAAAAGAAAAATTAAGTCCAGTTCTTGCATATTATATTGTAAATGATTCAAAAGAAGGAATTGAACTTGCAGAAAAGCTAATAGAATTTGGAGGAATGGGACATTCAGCAGTAATCCATTCAGAAAATGAACAAGTAATAAATGAATTTTCAAAGAAGGTAAAAGTAGGTAGAATAATTGTTAACTCTCCATCTACACATGGTGCAATAGGTGATATATACAATACTAATATGCCATCACTTACATTAGGATGTGGAACATTTGGAGGAAATTCAACAACATCAAATGTTTCAAGTGTAAATTTAATTAATATAAAAAGAGTTGCAAAGAGGAGAGTAAATATGCAATGGTTTAAAGTTCCAAATAAAATATATTTTGAAGCAGGTTCACTTGCTTATCTAGAAAAAATGCCAGATATAACAAAGGCTTTTATAGTTACAGATAAAAGTATGCAAGATTTAGGGTATATAGATAAAGTATTATACTATTTAAGAAAAAGAGAAAAATATGTACATTCACAAATATTTTCAGAAGTAGAGCCAGATCCATCATTTGAAACAATCAAAAAAGGTGTAGAAATGATGAAATCTTTTAATCCAGATGTAATAATTGCGGTAGGAGGAGGAAGTCCTATTGATGCAGCAAAAGGAATGTGGCTTTTCTATGAACATCCAGATGCAGACATAGAGGGAATGAAGTTAAAATTCATGGACATTAGAAAACGTACATACAAATTCCCTAAATTAGGAATAAAAGCAAAAATGGTAGCTATACCAACAACATCAGGGACTGGATCTGAAGTTACATCATTTGCTGTAATCACAGATAAAGAAAAAAATAAAAAGTACCCATTAGCAGATTATGAGTTAACACCAGATGTAGCGATTGTAGATCCAGATTTGGTAATGAGCTTACCTAAGAGTATTACAGCAGATACAGGAATGGATGTACTTACACATGCATTAGAAGCTTATGTATCTAATATGGCATCAGACTATACAGATGGGCTAGCTGAAAAAGCATCAGAACTTGTATTTAAAAATTTAAGAGAAGCATATAATGATGGAAATAACAAATATGCTAGAGAAAAAATGCACAATAGTAGTACAATAGCAGGAATGGCATTTACAAATGCATTTTTAGGTGTATGCCATTCTATGGCACATAAAATAGGAGCAGAGTTTCATCTACCACATGGTAGAATAAATGCAATATTATTACCTTATGTTATAAAATATAATGGTGTAGATTCACCTAGTAAAATTGTATCATTTCCTAAATATGAATTTTATATTGCAAAACACAAATATGCAGAAATCTCAAGAAGAATGAACTTCCCAGCATTTACAGATGATGAAGGATTAGAATCATTAATTAAAGAAGTAAACAAATTAAGGGAAGATGTTGGTATACCAAAATCATTCAAAGAGGCTGGAATAGACGAAAAAGAATTTATGGCAAAAGTTGATGTATTAGCAGATAGAGCATTTGAAGATCAATGTACATCAGCTAATCCAAGAGTTCCTTTAGTTACAGAAATAAAACAATTACTAATAGATAGTTACTATGGAAATTAATGATTATATTAAAACCAACTAAAATTTTTAGTTGGTTTTAAATTTATACAAAATAAATCACGGTATACATGAAATAAAATCATACAAAATGGTAATAATTGCTAAATAGTGATTGACATAAGGAATATTATATAATATAATATATATGGAAAATGAAATTCCAAAAATCACAATATTTGTATCATTAAATTAAATCAAATGAAAAATTTAGAACACTTTCTAAACATGTTAAATTTTTCAATTTTATACTTCATGTAAATAAATTATAATTATTTTGTATGCTAAAATTCTAAAATCTATCTGAATATTAATAAATATAGTAAAGGAGATGCAATATGAATTTTAATCAGAAAACATCAATTAAATTTTTGGAAATCAAAAGAAAAGTAGAAAAAGAAACAAAAAAAGATTTACGCTATATGAAATTAATCAAAAGAAAAGAAGAAATATTAAACTATTTAAACATTATGATATTAAATAAAGAGGACAAAATTTTCATGGAAAAATATGATAAATTAGGTCTACAGATTAAAGATATTGAATTACAAACTGCATTTGAAATATTAACATATAATAAAAAAAGAAAAAAAATATACAAAAAATTAAAAAAAGAAGATGAAGAAGATAGCTATATTAATCAATTTAATAAAATAGTAGAAGATAGTGATTATAAAAGAAAAATACTAAAACGTAAGGAAATATTTAAAAAAATAAGTAAAGGATCAAAAAAACATGAGAAATTATTATATGAATTAGAAAGTATAGAAACAGAAATAGCAACAATAGAAACAGAAAAAATAAAACGATTATGCAACAATGTAGAGGAATAGTAATAAAAAGCAAGTGGAGTAGTTCTTATGCTAGTAAATATTTTTGGGTCAGAATAATTTGTTTATCTGCTAAAATAGACCTTGATTATTTTAATATAATATATTAGAATAAAATGAGGGGGAAATATTTATGAAAAAAATAAATAACTTAAATGTAAAAAAAGAGCACAATTCTTTAATTAGAAATTTTATAATAGGTATAATATTAATAATTATATCAGTCGTAATGCTTGTAGTCTCAAATCAAATTATATTTGAGGAAGACGAAAATATTAAAGATTTAGATTCAATCATAGTAAGTGAAGGAGATAGTACAAGTAAGGAAGACCAAAAATCATATATAGATGTAAAAGCAGCTCCTTATAGATTTGCAGTTTATGATGACACAACAGATGCTTACTATATACTCTCAGATGGTACATACTTATATATTGCATACATGTCACAATCTGACTATATGAAATTAAGTGAAAGTGAAACTTATGAAGTACCAATAAGAGTTACAGGATATACAAAATTATCAACTAAAGAAATTAGAGAATTGGCAATTGATGCATATAATTATTCAATGGAAAATGAAGAAGACATGCTAACAATAGCAGACTTTGAAAGCTATTTTGGAGAAGTTTACTTAGATATGACAAAATCAGGCTCATCAAATGTGTCTGCATTAATGGTAATATCATACATAATTTCATTGACTGGATTAATAGTATCATTAATATCAATAATTAGATTGTGTAAATTTAATAGAAGTATAAAAAAAATGGATGATGACAAAATAGAAGAACTAGATAAAGAAATGGAAGATCCAAATGCATTTTATTATGAAAAAGCCCATCTATATCTAACAAAAAATTACATTGTAAATTTTGGTGGAAAATTTAATATAATTGAATACAAAGATATTTTATGGATATATCCATTTATACAAAGAATAAACGGAATAAAAGCATCACAATCCTTAATGGTTTTGACAAATGATGCTAAAACACATAGAATTGCAGAAATAGATATTATTACAAAGAAGAAAAAAGAAGTGTATGAAGAAATATGGAATACAATTATTAACAGAAATCCTAATATGCTAACTGGTTATACAAAAGAGAATATTGCTATTATGAATGATAAAATAAAAGAAATAAAAGAAGAGAGAAAGAATAATAAATAGACTTATTGATATTATAAGAATATATAATAAAAATTTAAGTGAGGGGCGATGATGGCATCGTGGTGTTAGAATAGATATATGGACACATTTTATGAGAGAGTGTATAATAAATTA
>CAMSMU010000038.1 GCA_947061115.1 uncultured Clostridium sp. | reverse complement strand
ATTATACACTCTCTCATAAAATGTGTCCATATATCTATTCTAACACCAATTAGATGCAATATGTTCAGTTATATTTTGCATAATAAAAATATTATTTATAATAAAAGATAATATAATAAAAGTGTAAATAACTTTGATTTTCTTACTCTCTTTAATGCTTGTGACTTGGGTTAATAATATAATTAACGAGCATCCCCATATCATTGTTAATGGCTCATTTACTCTACCACATACTCCTGTATTAAATATGAACATAGGTATAATACATATTATGAAAGATATAATTAGTAATAGAAAATACTGCATAATCATTTCTTTTTTTGTTTTCATTATAATTAATGAAATAAAAGTTATTAATACTACTAAAGTATTAATATGTGAAGGTAACATATGCATTGTATTATTCCATAATTCATCCATATATATTAGTACAGTTTCTCCTCTTAGCATAATAGATTCTTGATCTACTAAATGCATCATTCTGTCTTGATCGCTATTTAATAAAAATTTTCCTAATTTTATTACTCCCATACAAATTGCTAAAACTGCTAATACTATAACGCCTAATTTTACCATTTCAATAAAAAATTCTTTTTCTTTTGTTTTATAATCTCTTTTATCTTTAATTTCTTTTACTATATATACTAATATAGCAATAACCGGAAACATATTTAATAATCCTTGATAGCTAAGTGTTGCTACTAATAATACAAAAAATATCTTTATATATTTGTGTTTTTGGTTATCTACCATTAGTTTTACAGCTATAACATTTAATAATACTCCTAAACACATAACTGCTGATTCTGGAAATAATAAATATTCTAATGTAAACTGATTTAATATTAGTATAAAGCAACTGGCTAATAACATTAATTTTGTATATATATTTTGTGGATTAATAATCTTTTCTAATATTGTTTCCATTAAATAAATAGCTGTTGCTATTAATATAATTCCTATTAGATCCATTCCAACAATATAAATCGGAATTGGTATATTAAATATACCAGCCAAATAGCATACCAATGCTGAAATTAATCTTCCATCTAATAAGAAATATTGTGAAGGATATTCCATATATCCTAAGTCATATAATACATATGTGTCAGATGAATAATGCATCTGTAAAAAGTTTTGACAAAATAACATTGTTATTACTAAAATTACTGTATATTTTATTACATTTTTCTTATTTAATTGTTTTGCTTTGTTTAACATTCCTATTTCCCCTTATTATTTTTACTAAAATTTAATTATAGTTCTCATATTCATATCTTATCATCTTTTACATTATAGTCAATTATTCTTTTATGAGTTTGTTTGCCCATAAAATTGAGTGCCACGAATTGACTTTACACGATATCCAACTGATATAATTAAATCTAAATTGTAAAATTTTGTTTTGTAATTTTTGCCATCTTTAGCAGTTAGTAAGGATTCCTTACTAACTGAATTTTCTTGTAATTCTCCTTCTTCAAATATATTTTCAATATGCATTGTTATATTATTTCTTGTTGTATCAAATAATTCTGCCATAGCATGTTGAGTAAACCAAACATTTTCATCTTCAAGTCTTACTTCAATTTCAACTCGTCCATCATCAGTTGTATAAATTATTACATCATTATTTGATGCAACTAATCCATTATCCATTTAATGTCCTCCTTATTATTTTTGTTTATAACTTTCTCTATCCTTTTCAATTTTCTTCTGATATCTTTCTTCCTCTGAAAATATACATCCACAATATTTTTGCATATATAAACCTAATTCTTTTGCTTTGTCATGTCCTTCCCAAAATCCTTCTCTAAAATCTCGATATACAAATTGCAAATCATATTTTTTACATATTTTTTCCATATAATTTTTTATAAATTCATGATTTTGATAAATACTATATAAAAGAGTGGTTGTTACTGCATCATATCCATTTTCTCTTGCATATTTACATGTTCTTTCTATTCTTACTGGATAACAATAATTTATGCATCTTGCTTTTATATCTTTTACCGCTTCTTTACAAAATTCATCTAGTCCATATTCTTCGTCAAATATTGCTTCTAACTCTAAACTTTTTGCATATTCTTTTAGGCAGTCTCTTCTTGCTTTATATTCTATATATGGATGTATATTAGGATTATACCAATATATTGTTGGTACTATATTTTCTTCTTTTAATTTTTCTATGCAGTACACACTACATGGTGCACAACATGTATGCATTAATAATTTCATATTTTATTTTCCTTTTTTAATTTAGTAAACATATTTTCTTCATGCATTCCCAAAAATGTTATTATTGCTAATTGTATATTTAATATAAATATTGATAAATTTCTATATGTAAAAAATGAGTGTACATATGAATGATTTTTTATTACACCATACCAAATGATTGGGAATATTGAAATTAAAATAAATATTGTTGTTTGTAAGTAGTTTATTTTTTTATTATCTTGTATTTTATTTTTTCTTAAATATATTTCTATTGCAATCCCTATAATAATATAAGTTATGATTATTGCTATTAATATTTTAGGTACATATTTTCCCCATTGTTTTATATTTACTTTCAAAACATCTTCTATTGTTAATTTAATTACATTAGTTTTTTCATCGCCTAACCTATATATAAACTGTGACATAGCCTCTTGTATGACATTTTTTCCTAATGTTATATCTGCTATAACCCATTTTAGCGCCCATGTTAAGCCAAATCCGAACTGCCCATAATATACATATTTTTATAAATTTTATAAACAACCTTTTATTTTCTTCTTTTAAATTCAGCAAAATATATAAAGGTAATGTATATCCTAATGTTATAAGTGGTGTTGTTAATAAGTCTAAATAACTTGTTATCATTCCTATACACATAAATATTAATTCTGGCCTCTTAAATTTACCTTTTTTAAGTAATATCAATATTCCAAATATTATTGCTATTAAAAATGTAGTTATTTCATTTACTGAATTAGCAACTATCCACACATTTACTGCTATTAAAGTTATAGCATATGCAATAGCAGCAAATATACTTATTCTTTTTGCAATTAAATATACCATAAACATAGATAATAAAATTACTAATATTATAAAGAATATTCGTATTCCTTGTATATCAAAAATTAAAAGCAATGGTCTTAAAAATACTAAATAACCATGCCAATATCTAGCATAGTCATATGAGTCAATAATATTGTCTCCATGCATTAATCCATAGAGTTCTTGTGTTTGGAATGTATCTCCATTTTTATTTTTATATTTATCACTTGTACCTACATGATATTTAGTTTCTTCATATTCATTTATTGTTTGTCCTGGTATATAATTTTTTCTTGCCATCATAAAAGAATAATATGGATTTGCATGGTCTATTGAATATGCTGTGTTTATCATAAGCGCATCTGTAAAGTAAAATAATATATCTTTTTTATATCCTAAATTAAAAAGTACTTTTTCTCCATTTTCTACTAATATTTCTGATGACGATCTTACATTTTTTTCTATGTATTTAGATGGTATAAGACTTGTAAGTAATAATGCTAATATAAATACTGCAATTAATGATATAAATACTAATATATATATTCCTATTTCTTTCACAACTTTTTTCATATTTTTTCCTTCTGTGATTTTATATTTCACATGGTAAGTTTAAATGCTTATATGCATCTGGAAGTGCTATTCTTCCTCTAGGTGTTCTTGATATATACCCTATTTGTATTAAATATGGTTCATATACATCTTCGATTGTTGATATTTCTTCTCCTAATGTTGTTGCTAAAGTTTCTATTCCAACAGGTCTTCCTTTATATTTCTCAATTAATATAGATAATATTCTTCTGTCTATTGTGTCTAATCCCATATCATCTATATCTAGTTTATCTAGTGCTATTTTTGCTATATCTAATGTTATTGTTCCATTACTAAGAACTGATGCATAATCCCTTACTCTTTTAAGTAATCTATTTGCTATTCTAGGTGTTCCTCTTGAACGTTTTGCAATTTCTATTGCAGCATCATTTGTAATAGAAATTTCTAATATATTTGAAGATCTTTTTACTATTGTTGTTAGATCCTCTGTATCATATAAGTCTAGTCTTTCTACTATACCAAATCTATCTCTTAACGGGGTAGAAAGTGAACCTGCTTTTGTTGTTGCTCCGATTAATGTAAATTTCGGTAAGTCTAGTCTTATTGATCTTGCACTTGGACCTTTACCTATTATTATATCTAATGTAAAATCTTCTAATGCTGGGTACAATATTTCTTCAACACTTTTATTTAATCTATGAATTTCGTCTATAAATAATACATCAAATTCTGATAAATTTGTAAGCAAAGCTGCTAAATCTCCAGCTTTTTCTATTGCTGGACCTGATGTTATTTTTATATTTGAATTCATTTCATTGGAAATAATATTAGCTAAAGTTGTTTTTCCTAACCCTGGTGGTCCATATAGCAAAACATGATCTAAAGTTTCTTCTCTTTTTTTAGCTGCTTCTACATATATTTTCATATTTTCTTTTACTTTTGTTTGACCTATGTATTCATTAAGAGTTTTTGGTCTTAATATATTTTCTTGTTGTCCTTCATTTTCGTCAGCTATGTTAGGGCTAATTAAATTTTCTTCGTCCACTATTATCACTTCCTTTTTATAATGTTTTATTATATTTGTATTATTCTTTTTTTCTATTTTTTCTTGAACTTCTTATGTCTTTTATTCTTTCATTTTTAAAGTTTTTAAGTTCTTTATATCCAATTGCTATAACTGCAACTACTATTAATGCAAAAGATATTGCTTTCCATATTCCATTATCTATTAATATAACTGCAAACATACCTAATGTTGCACTTGCTCCATAAAGTATTGCAACAGCTTGTCTTTGCGAAAATCCTTTTTTCATTAATCTATGATGAAGATGTCCTTTATCTGCTTGAAATACTGCTTTTATTGACTTTCCTTTTATTAGTCTTCTTATTATTGCAAATACAGTATCGAATATTGGAAGTGCTAATACTAATATTGGTGCTACTAGTACAACTAATGTAACTGTTTTAGCTACTCCTAATATCGATATTGTTGATAAGCAAAAACCTAAGAACTGTGCACCAACATCTCCTATAAATGTTTTGGCTGGATTAAGATTAAATGGTAAAAATCCACTAATTGCTCCTGCTAAAGCTGTTATTAATATTATTGATATAAGAGGAGATTCATTAGTTGCAAATATTATTAAAAGTGATATGCAAGATATTAATGATAGTCCTGAAGATAGACCGTCTAGTCCATCAGTTAAATTAATTGCATTTGTTATTCCTATTATCCATCCTATTGTAAGTATAAAGCTAAGTGCTGGATGAAGGACTATTTCGTTTATTTCATCTATTCTTATTCCAAATGTATATATTATTATTGCAGCTAGAACTTGTCCAATTAATTTTTGCCATGGTTTTAAGCTTTTTACATCATCAGTATAGGCAAATATAGCCAGTACAATAATACCCAATAAAAAGCCTAACAATTTCATTTTATAGTTTTCTTCGTTATTTAATTCTAAATTTCCTTCTATTGCCATTGTAATTACTAAATATATTGATGAAACTAAGAATCCAATAATTACTGCAATACCACCTATTCTTGGTATTGGCCTTTTATTTACTCTTCTATCTGATGGATAATCAATAGCATCTACCTTTTTTGCTAATTTTATAGTATTAGGTACCATCACAAATGATGTTATAAATGCTAATAAGAAGGAAATTGCAATATCTCCCCACATAAAATTGTTCCTCCATTATTCGTTATTTTCTTTTTCTCCATTATATTCATTTACTAAATATAGAGGTCTATTTTTTGATGCATTGAATATTCTGCCTAAATATTCTCCAATGATTCCAAATAATAATATTTGAATTCCTGAAAAGAATAATATTAACAATATAGTTGCTTGAAAAGCCTGAATTGCTATATTAAATCTTATACATTTTATTATTACATATATAAAATAAATTATCAATAGTAAAAATGTGGGAATTGCAATATATGTAGATATTCTAAGTGGACTTGTTGTAAATGATGTTATTCCGTCTATTGCTAAATTAACAAGTTTTTTATAATTCCACTTTGTTTTACCTGCAATCCTTGCATCTCTATCATATAGTAAAGCTTTTTTATTATATCCTATCCAACTAAACATTGATTTAGAGTTTCTATCAGTTTCTCTAAGTTTTTTTAATGCATTTACACATCTTCTATCAAGTAGTCTAAAGTCTCCTGTATCTTTTTGTATTTCAACAGGTGTTAATGCTTGAAGTACTTTATAATACATTTTTGATGTAAGTTTTTTAAGCCATGTTTCTCCTTTTCTTGATTTTCTTTGTGCATATACATCATCATATCCTTCTTCCCAATATTTAATCATTTCTGTTATTAGTTCTGGTGGATCTTGGAGGTCTGCATCCATAAATATTACTGCGTCTCCTGATGCATAATCTAATCCAGCTATCATTGCAGTTTCTTTTCCAAAGTTTCTTGAAAAATCTACATATGATATTCTATTATCTTCTTCTCTATATTTTTTTATTAATTCTAATGTATTATCTTTTGATCCATCATTTACAAATAGAATTTCAAATTCATAATTTTCAATACTGTTTATTATTTTTTCTAGTCTATCATATAAATATGGTAATGATTCTTGCTCATTATAAGCTGGTATAATTATTGTAATTTTTTTCATATATATCCTTTCTTGTATTATATTTTATAATTTAGACTTTAAAAAAGCTCTAAGTCTGCGCAGAGAGATTATATATAAAATCTGAGCGGAGCAAGCAGCTCCGTTGGGACGTAGCGAAGTTTTTATATATAACTCCCATTGCAGGACATATAAGTATATTAAGTCTAAATTATAAAATATATACTTAATTATTTATTTTTTAACTTTTCTATTTGATCATATCTTAAAAGATTAAGTTCATAATTTTCTTTATGTTGCCTTGTTATAGTATCTAGCAATAAAGCACATTGAAGTGAAATTGCACCTAAACCTATAAATCCTGTTGCTAAGATTGCAGATGGAACTTTTGCTATATAGTGTGTTTTGAAAAATTCTATTAAAACTGGCACACCTACAATTAATCCTAATATTATAAATATAAGTGCTATTATTCCAAAAAAGGCAAGAGGTCTATAGTCTTTAAACATTCTTATAATTGTTTTTACAACTTTTATTCCATCTCCAACTGTATTTAATTTTGAACTACTTCCATCTGGTCTATCTCTATAATCTATTGGGATTTCTTTTATTACATATTTTTTATCTAAAGCATATAATGACATTTCTGTTTCTATTTCAAATTTTGGACTAAGTACTGGCATATTTTTCACAAATCTTTTATTAAACACTCTATAACCTGTCATAATGTCTTTTAACTTTGTTTTGAATAATAAATTTATACTTGCTCTTACTAAGTTGTTACCAAATTCGTGAAAATGCCTTTTATTTTCTTGCTTATATGTTCCATTTGAAAGCCTATCTCCAATACACATGTCTGCTCTGCCTTCTCTTACTTCTTTTATTAAATCATGTACCGCTTCTGCTGGATAAGTATCATCTGCATCTACCATAACATATATATCTGCATCTATATCTCTAAATTGGCTTCTTACAACATTACCTTTTCCTTGTTTATATTCATTAACTACATTTATTCCTTTTATTTTATCTAAAATCTCTACACTTTTATCTTTAGAATTATTGTTGTATACATATATTTCTGCATCTGGTAATTCTCTTTTGAAATCTTTTACTACTTTTTCTATTGTAAGTTCTTCATTGTAACATGGTATTAAAACTGCTACTTTTTCCATATTGCCTCCCCCTTTATAAATGGCATATCACTATTTGCAAAATAACGCAAATTTGTAAGATTGTTCCTGTAATTCCAACTGTTTTTGCTAAAGTTTCTTCTTTATATTCTGTATATAGTTTTATTTTACTACCTACTAATAACATTACTAATGGTAATATTGGTATAAAATATCTTCCTTGTATTCCTAAAATAGAATCACTACCTATGGTTGTCCATTGTACATATAAACTTGTAAATATTAATATTGCTATTGCTGATATTGTTAAAAATATTATTATTTGTTGGTATGTTTTAAATTTATTTTTTATACTTTCATCTGATAAAGTTATCCATATTGCTAATATAAACAATGTGCATGGTACTATAGAGTGTACATTTATTAGCTCTCCCCAACCTAATTTTTCTCCTAACATAGTTGTTATATAACTTCCACCATTTAAGTTTAGAGTATATAAACAATTTTGTATATATTGTATTGGATGAAACAATACACTTTTTACTTGAATGCTAGAGTCTCCTTCTCTAAAATGTGATAAATATATACTAGATATTCCTAACCAGACTAAGTTAAGTATAACTGCTACTCCAGCTATCAACATTACTGTTAGTACTTTTTTCTCATTTTTAAATTTTTCTTTTGGTATTATAAACATTAGTAATACCATTGGTATATATACTATTTTACAAAGTGCCAAAACTACTGATAAAACTGTAAGTATTACTATTTGCTTTGTACTTATAAAATGTTCCTTTTTGCTAAATGCTAAATTTAATATATATGCTATATACAATATTGATATCGAAATTGTCATTGCATCTGGTGAAAGTGAAGTAAATCCTTCAATTGCTATTGGTATATATGACATAAATAATATTATCTTTTTACCAAATGGTATCTTCTTTATCGCCAAATAAATAAATAGAAGTGCAAATACCATATTCATAAATCTGCCTGCATATGCTAGTAATAGCACTTTGTCTGTAAATAATCTCATTATAAATATGCCTATTCCTTGTGGAATATACTGCATTCCTGAATAAACTGCTGATGTTTCTGCATATATTCTTCTTGTACTATCTTTTTCTAATTGTATACTTAAACTTTCTCTTACATCTTCATAAGTAATAGTTTCCCAATTATCTGTTGCAATTTCAGATAAACTATTAGGCATTATTGTACCTAATTCATCCCCTTCTATTCCTGTTGCAAATTTACCAATTGATACTTCATATGCTTTATACCAGTGATATAATTCGTCATGGTTTTTAATTGTTGGCATACACAAAATATATAGTAAACATATTGCTGGAACAGTAGATAAAAATATATTTTCAATTTTAATATCTTTTTTATTATAAATATATATACTAATTCCTATTACATATATTGTAATAATTGCTTCAATTATATTAAAGAAAACTTGTCTTGTTTTACTGAAATAAAGTTCCTGAATAGCTAAACTTCCTCTTCTTTGGATACCATTAATAATTAAAGTATTATCACTTTCTATATTGTCTAAAATTTTTACAGTAAAAAATTCTTTTCCCTCATCTATTTCGTTGAATTCTATTACTAATGTATATGTTTTATATTGTGAATCTTTTTGTTTTTTAAATTCAAATTCATATATTGTGTTTTCTCTAATATTATTTCTAGTAATTGTATTGCTTCCTATTACATTATTATTGTCATC
Organism: uncultured Clostridium sp.; assembly: GCA_947061115.1. Lineage (GTDB taxonomy): Bacteria > Bacillota > Clostridia > TANB77 > CAG-508 > CAG-793. Next base: position 2,191 of record CAMSMU010000038.1, on the reverse strand, counting down.
TTTCATAATTATTAATACTTTACCTGAAATGTTATCTATTTGTTTTAATGGTTCAAAATCTATATCTACTCTATTAAAGTTATTTTCTTTTGCAATAATTTTTTGTTCTATAATTGTACCCTGGTTTATATTTTCTATATAAGAATCTGACTCTATTTTTTCACTTTTCTTATACAATTTATCTGATACTTTAAGTGCATAATTAGACATCATTAATATTGATGTTATTATAATTAATATTATAGCTAAAATTTTCCAGTTTTTTATTATTTTCCCTTTTTTCATTTATTTCTCCTATTTCCCCTTTTAAAATTTACAGAAATGAACTGTATCATCTATTAATATAATTTGTTCTTTACTAAAATCATCCCAATCCATACCCTTGAAAAGATCTTTTATTTCCTCATTATTTTCTACTTTTTCTAAATTAGTATTATTGTAATAATTTATCATTTTTACATCTGACCAATCTGTTGCAAATCCTGTTATATTTATATCTCCTGTTGCAAATATGTTTTTATATACATATGTTTGATTTTCATCTTGGTATATACTTATTTTTGTTATTTTATTTCCCGATTTTTCTTCATATTCTTTTATTACTTTTCCTATTTTCATAGAATTCACTTTGTCTAAATAGTTTACATTATAATGATCTATTTCTATTTTGTTAAAGCTTTTGTACTGGGCTACTAGAAGTAATAGTAAAATTCCTATTAATAATGCATTGATGGCTTTATTTTCTTCTTTTCCTATTATTAAGCCTAATATAGTTAAAATTCCTAAAAGTGATGCAAATGTATAACTTGATCTAGAAACAAACCATATTGAAGCTGTATTTTGCATAGCTATTGGTAATATTGTCATAAATATAGTTATAAATGATACATAAATTATACTTAAGACTTTCAATATTTTATTAATATTTTTTTCTTCCCTTTTATTTATAAATATAAGTATAATTGATAAAACAACTACTATTGCAAGTAATATTAAGTAAAAGTTCTTAGGTAAAATGTTATATGTTTGTAACATATTTTTACTTCCACTTATTACTTTTTCTATTGATTCCTTTATTATAATTTCTCCATTAACTCTTTCATTTGTAAAAAATACTCTTACTGTTAAAAGATTTATTGCAGCTGGAATTCCATATATAAGAAACATTAATATATTATTTATTATAAAGTTTTTTACATTTTTAGAATATTTTACAATATATACACAAGAAATAGCAATAAATATTGCTAATGTTCCTTGATAACTAAATGTTGCTATTAACATGTATATTAAAGATATAATTATATTCTTAATAATATCCTTATTATTTGTTTTTTTCTCTTTTGCTTTTAAAAACTTAATAAATCTATTTACTGCACATATACATAAGAATATTGATAACATCAATATCCCTTTTTCAATATATAAAAATAATTCTATAGAAAATGGATTTATTATTATAATTGTTGCTATTAACATACATAAAAGGTCGTTTTTTACATCTTCTTTTAATATGTTGTATAATTTATATAAGCTAAAAGTACAAGCCAAAATTGCAATTACAAATGATATAAAATATGTTTTACTGCTACTTAAAATAAGATTAGATATTCCATACCATATTGCTGTAACGAATCTTCCTGATAATAAAAAGTGAGAGATTATTTCTTTACTTGGAGTCATTAATACACTATAAGTGTCTGTTGCATAATCCATTCTTAAAAAGATCCCAAAATATAATAATGTTATTAACAAGAAAATATATACTTTTTTATCTTTAAAAATACTCTTTATTTTTTTCATTATTTTCTCTTTCTTAATTTATTATTGATTTACAATATTTTTTGCTATTTTTATAATGCCTGTTTTTTGTAATAATTTAATAATTCCTCTATACCATCTATGTTGCCACATCTTTTCTTTAAATAATTCAAATTTATAATTTTCGTCATTACTACTAAATCCATAATAATTATTATATTGTTTAATTGACCATTCATATTTTATTTGGCCTGAAACGAATTTACTTGTTATTAACTCTTTTGCTATGTCTATATTTTTCATTTTTTTATTTTCATTAGGATTTTTTAGTGTTTCTTCAATTATTTCTACCATGTTTTTTGCCATTTGGTCTACAGTAAATTCTTTCAAAATTCTGTTTCTACATTCTTTTTTATATTTGTCTAAACCT
>CAMSMU010000037.1 GCA_947061115.1 uncultured Clostridium sp. | reverse complement strand
GTCAATGGAATTTTCCAGCAGGACATGTAGATGCAGATGAAAAGATAACAGATGCAGCAATTAGAGAGGCATTTGAAGAAACAGGATGTAAAGTTAAGCTTACTGGAGTTTTACCAATATGTATTGTTAAAGGAGAAAAAGGGGAAAGATTAATGGTAAGATTTACATCAGACATCATTGAAGAAAATATAAATTTTAACACAGAAGAAATATTAGATGTTAAGTGGATAGACATTGAAGTAATAAAGAAAATGACAAGAGAGCAATTAAGAGGATATGACACGAGTATACAATTTATAAAAGATTTTGAAGAAAATAAAATATATCCTTTAGAGATATTCAATAATAAAGATTATACCATTTAAAACTAGAATACTATGAAATATAAATATCAAGGAGAATCTATGAAAAATATAACAATAGAAATGGCATGTTCTATAAATGGATTAATTGCAACAGAAGATGGTAATGAAGATTTTTTATCCTTTAGAGGATGGGAGATAATGTTAGAACTTTTAAAAGAATATGATGTACTAATATGGGGCAGAAAAACTTGGGATAATATATTAACATGGGAAAATAACTACATAAAAGACTTAAAAGATACAAATATAATTATCTTAAGTAAAACAATAAATATAGAAAGTAAATTTCCAAACGTTACATATTGTACTTCAATAGAAGAATGCTTAAAAGTGTGTGAAAAGTTAAAATATGAAAGATTATTTATTTCTGGTGGTGCAACTATAAATAACGCTTTTATGGAAAAAGGCATAGTAGACAATATAATTTTAAACTATAATCCATTTGTATTAAACAAGGGAATACCGTTATTTAAAGGCAATTATTTTGAAAATAGATTAAAACTAGAAAAGGTAATAAAAGAAAAAGAAGATATATTACAAGTACACTATAGTGTAATAGATGATGAGAATGATATACAATGGAAATAAGAATAGATAAAAAAGGAAATGTTAAATATATGAATATTATAGAAATTTATAAAAAATATCATTTACCAGAAAATTTACAAATGCATATGTTAAGAGTAGCAGCATGTAGTAATTTAATACTAGATAATTGGAATGGAATAATAGTAAATAAAGAGTCAATTATAAGGGCTAGTTTATTACATGATATGGGAAATATGGCTAAGATATCAGATAATGAAATAGAAGATGAGAAGTTTAGAAAAATAAGAAAAGAGTATATAGATAAGTATGATAGAAATTCTCACAAAATAAATCTAATAATAGCTAAAGAAGAAGGTTTAAATGATTATGAAATAGAAATAATAGATAAAAAAAGTTCTAAAAGAGGAGAAGAAACTTTAAACTCAGAAAGGTATGATGTAAAAATATTATTATATTCAGACCAAAGAGTATCGCCATATGGAGTTACATCATTAAAAGAAAGACTAGAAGAAGTTAAAAAGAGATATAAAAATATATTATCATCAGTATGGTCTAATGAAGAAAAAGCTAATCATTTAATTGAGTGTTCATTAGGAATAGAAAAACAAATTATGAAATATTGTAGGATAAAACCAGAAGATATAAATGATAACAGTATTGAGAAATACATAGAACAGTTAAGAAAATATGAAATATAGGAGATAAAAATGTCAGTTAAAATTATTTATTTTGTGCATGGAACTACTACAGATAATATAGAACATAAATCTACAGGATGGCTTCAAGGTGAATTAAGTGAAAAGGGAATAAAGCAAAGTATAGACTTAAAGGAAGAAATCGATATAAATAATATAGATTTAGTTATATGTTCAGACTTAAAAAGAGCAATAGATTCAGCAGAGTATACTTTTAGAGATTTAAAGGAAATATTACATGATAAAAGAATTAGAGAATGTAATTATGGAGATCTAAATGGACAAGATAGTTCTTTAGTAAAATATGAAGAACATATTAATAATAAATTTCCTAATGGAGAATGCTTAAAGGATGTTGAAGAAAGATTAAGAGATTTTTGCAATTATTTATTAAAAAATTATAATGAAAAAACTATAGCTTTAGTTGCACATAAAGCACCACAATTAGCTTTAGAGGTTATTACAAAAAATATAACATGGGAAGAAGCCATAGAACAAGACTGGAGAAAGACGAAAAATTGGCAACCAGGTTGGGTTTATAAAATAGGAGAATAAAGCAAATATGAAAGATGATTTAACTATAAGAAGATTGCAAGAGTGTATTAAAACAATAGATCATAAAAACAATTCTAATGGTAAGTATATGTTGAAATTAATGGAAGAAGTAGGGGAACTTGCAGAAGCCATAAGAAAAAACAAAAGAATGGGAAAAGAAAAATATATAAAAGGAACTATAGAAGAAGAGCTTCAAGATGTATTATATTATATAGTTTGTTTAGCAAATATAAATGATATTAATTTGCAAGAATGTATATATTTAAAAGAAAATTTAAATTGTGAGAAATATAATAGAAACAATATGTTTGATTAAGGAGATGAAAATGTTAAAAGCATATAGTGTATTTAAAGATTTAGATAAAAAGGCATGTGAAATATTAACGAATGAGGGAATACAATTAGACATATCAAATTCAGTAGAAAGACCTAATAAAGAAGAATTAATAAGATTATTAAATAACTATGATATTTTAATAATAGGAGTTAAGGAAAAACTAACAGGAGATATGTTAAAAACAATAAGCAATAAAAAAATAATAGCAACAGTATCAATTGGTATAGATCATATAGATAGATGCTTTTTTGAATCAGACTTAATTAAAATAATTAATTGCAAAACATCAAATGTAATATCAGTAGCAGAGCATATTTTTACTTTAATATTAGGATTAAAAAAGAGAATTATAGAAGCTAATGATATTGCTGTTAAAGGTGGAACAAAGAAAGACTTATCTACAAGAAGTAATGACATAAATAATAGTGCAATAGGTATAATAGGTGCAGGAAAAATATCACGAGAAGTAATAAAAATAGCAAAAGTATTTAATATGAAAATATACTGCAATACACTAAATCCAGAAAAACATCAAGATTTATTAAGATATGGCGTAGAGTTTCTAGATTTAGATAGTTTACTTACTATTTCAGATATTATAACCGTAAACATTCCATTAAATGAATCAAATAAAAACTTAATATCAAAAGATAAAATTAAATTAATGAAAAAAACAGCTACTTTTATAAATACATCAAGATCTGAAATAGTAGATATGAATGAATTAATAAAATATGCAGATGAAAACAATACTTTTAATGTAGGATTAGACATAGATGCAGAAGACTATAAAGAAATACTAAATAAAAGAAGAAACAATATAATTATAACACCACATATAGCGGGAGAGACGAAAGAAGCAATAAAAAGAATGGATGTTGAATTAGCAAGTTGCATAAAAGAGTATTTAGACTAATAATTAGGAGATTAAAAAATATGAAATTTGATATTAAAAAAGTTAAAATTATTGTAACTGTACCAGTTGAAAATAGTAAAGAAGTAAGAAATGCTATTTGTGATGAAGGAGCAGGAATTATAGGAAACTATGAATATTGCACTATATCTACAAAATGTATTGGAACTTTTAAACCTTTAGATAATGCTAATCCATATATTGGAGAAAAGAACAAACTAGAATTTGTTGAAGAAGAAAAAATAGAAGCAAGATGTGATATTAACATACTAAAAAAAGTATTAAAAAGATTAAGAGAGGTTCATCCTTATGAAGAACCAGCAATAGATATAATTCCTTTAATTAGTGAGGAAGACTTGTAATATGTAAAGTCTAATCTATGAAAATACTAAATTTAGGAGCATATAAATAATGAACATATATACAAAATTAAATGAAATAATAGAATATACAGAAAAGCATTTAGAAGAAAAGATCGAATATAAAGAAATAGCAAAAATGGTAGGAATGAATGAGTATACATTTCAAAAAATGTTTTTAATAATTAGTAATATATCATTTTCTGAATATATAAGAAATAGAAGATTATCGAACGCAGGACAAGAAATATTTTTAAGTAAATCAAAAATAATTGATATTGCTATGAAATATCAATATAATAATGCAACATCTTTTTCAAGAGCATTCGAAAAATTTCATGGAATAAAACCAAGTGAAGTAAGAAAAAATCCAGATAAGTTACGATTATATACAAAGTTACATTTTAATGAACAATATGAATCTAATAAAGATATTAATTATAAAATAATAGAAATGGAACAAATGACTTTATATGGTAGATACATACTTACTGATAATGAAAAAATAAAACATGATGCTCCACAATTTTATAAAGAAAATTATGATATATATGGAGATGCTCCATATGGAATGGTAGAATATTATGACAAAGAACGAATGAAAGTCAAGGCTTATTGGGTATTGTATAATGAACAAATAAAAGGATTAACAAAGAAAATAATTCCAAAGAGTAAATGGATACAAATAAAAATAGATTCCCAAAGTGCAGAAGAAATACAAAATATTTCAAACTTATTTTATAAAGACTTTTTACCAAATGCAAAATACAATTTTAGAGATTTGCCAGAAATAGAATATTACCATGATGATATAACAGATTTTTTAATACCAATAGAATAACTGACTTTTTTTGAATAGAAAAAGTCAGTATTTTTATGCAAACTTTTGATAAAATATTGCAAGAGGTACTAAAATGAATAAAAGGATATTTGAAATATATTTAACACAAGAACATGTAGAAGGAAAAGAGTGGCTAGAATTAATTTTAAAAGTATCTAAAATTAATGGAATATTAAAACCATGGAATTTATGGATATACATAGAAAATAATTATATAAGATATTTCATAGAAATGAATAGAATAATTCCACCAGTTGTAGGGGAATTAGGTAGCTTTTTATTTAAAAAAAGTGATATAAATTTAAAAGAAAAATCAGTTTTAGAAATGCCATATATACTAACATCAAATTGTAAAACAATACTAGATGTATATGATAGGAGCGAAAGTAAAAGAAATCAAAAACTGAAATATGTAAAAATAACTATTTATCCTCATAAACCCAATACATATTTTTCAACTACAAAAATATATTTAAAAACTGAAGAAAATAATCTTATTAGAAGAAAAGTCCATTTTAACTTTTCTATATATGAGTTTATTAGCATCAATTTTAGTATACATACAAGATTTTTTTATAAAAAAGAAAATGCAAGATATTTGGAAACTAAAAAAGTTATAAATTTGTTAAATAGTGATAAAGAAAAAGCTTTATTAAAAGCAAATGTATTTCCATATTTACAAGAAGAATTATACTTAAAGCATACTGACTATGAATTTTCAAAACATTCAGTTGTCATAGGAGCAAGTGGTACAGGAAAATCTAAATTAATAAGTTCTATGATAAAGAATTTATCTAATGATAGTAATAATAAGCTTAAATATAAAATAGTAGTAATAGATCCACATAGTAGTTTAGAAGAAGATATAGGAGGATTAGATAATTGTAGCGTAATTGATTTTAAAACTAAAGAAGATAGTATAAATTTATTTGTAAATGGAACACAAGATATATTATCATCTACAGAATCTATAATTTCTATATTCAAAAATATTATTGCAGATAGGTATAATTCAAGATTAGAGAGAGTTTTAAGATATAGTATACATCTATTACTTGAATGGGGAAACTTCAATCTAATTAACTTACGAAAACTACTTACAGAAATTGAATATAGAAATAAAATTATAAAAGAAACAATGGATACAATACAACCTAATATTATAGAATTTTTTAGAGTAGATTTTAACGAACTAAAAACAAAAGCATATCAAGAAGCTATAGCCCCTATAGTTGCTTTTATTGATGAAATGCAATTATTACCAGCTTTCAATAATGATACAGAATTAACAAATATAAAAGAAAAGATTGAAAATAACTTCATAACAATATTATCTCTAGACCAAATGACATTAGGGCTAAATATAACTAAAACAATAGCAGGTTTTACAATGCAATCAATTTTGCAATTAGTACAATCTCATACATTTAATGAACATATAATTTTAGTTATAGATGAAGTATCAATAATTGAAAATCCAATAATAAATAGATTTTTATCAGAAGCAAGAAAATACAATCTTTCACTCATGCTAGCAGGGCAATATTTTGAACAAATAAGTAGTGATTTGCAAAAAGCTATATTCACAAATGTGGTAAATTACTTTATTTTCAGAGTTTCAAGAATGGATGCCATGTTGTTAGAAAATAATATAAAAATGGAAGTAGCAGTTAAGAACTCTCACATTAATAGAATAAAAATTCTCACAGAATTAGAAGATAGGGAATGTGTTGCAAGAATTGGTAAAAATGGTATATTATATTCTGCTTTCAAAGGAAAAACAATGGACTTTCTGCCTGTTCCTAGAAAAATAAATGCAAAGAAAAGAGAAAACACATTCAAAAATAATGAAAAAATAGAAAAGAAAAAAGCATTTAATATTGATACAAAAAATACTTTGAAAAATATAATGCAAAAACAATCAGCTTCAAGAAAAAGAGTAAATTTAGAAGGAAATACTTAAAGAAATGGAGAAAAGAATTGAACGATAAACAATGCAAAAATATTATTGATGAAATTTTTATGGAAATATTTGAACAAAAATGTCCATTAGGAATAGATGAACTTTTAGCAGAATGTGCTTTTGATATAAGACTACCTAATAAAGTTATTGACGCAGTAACAGGAAATGAAACATGGGCATCTTCAATTAATTCAAATAAATATATAACTCAAACTAATATGCAAAAATATGATGAATATAAAGGATGGATTAGACCAAAAAAAGAAATAAATTCTCTAGATGAAATTTTAAAACTATGGGATAAAATAAACTACACAACAACAGAAAGAATATATGATAGTATTAATGTTTCAAAAAGTGATACTATTTATAATTGTGAAAATATATATAGAAGTCAAGACTGTAGACATTGTAAAAATACAATTTTTTCTGATGGATGTGCAAATTCTGAATATATTATCGCATGTCAAAGAAGTGCTAATTGTAATTATTCAATGAGAGTAGATGATTCAAGTAATTGTGCTAATAGTTATAATGTAATATGTTCTTCAAAAATTAGCAATTCATTTTTTATTCAAGATGCTAATTCACTACATGAGTGTATGTTTTGCTCCCATATTTCAAACCGTAGATATTGTATAGCTAATATGCAATTCAATAGAGAAGAATACATAAATATTAAAAATGAAGTCATAAAATGGATGATACTTCAACTAAAAAATAACTAATAGTACAAAACAAAGTATATAATAATTAATTATGTGCTTTATTTTTTTGTAAACATATGGTAGAATTTATAAAAATATGATCAGTGAAAAATAATTATATGAGGAGATAATATGAATAGCATTGTGTATTTAATTAGACATGCAGATACCATTGATGAAAATGGAATAAGAAATACGAACGAAACAAGCCAAATGATTAATGAAAAAGAAGTTTTATCAATAAAAGGTGAAAAAGATTCAAAAAAATTAAGTCAAAATGAAGAACTTAAAAATATTGATATAATATGGTGTAGTAGCTATACAAGAGCAAAACAAACAGCAAAATATATAGCAAGTGAAAATAATTTAGAAATTAATTTTGACTATAGATTAAGTGAAAGAAAATTAGGAAATTTAAAAGAAATAGCTGAATTTATGAGTGATAAAAAGACAAGAGATCCATCACAAGAACAGTTATTATATCCTAAATTTAAAACCTCAGATGGAGAAAGTGCAGAAGAAACTAATAAAAGAATGACCGACTTTTTAAATGAGGTATTAGATAAATATAAAGAAAAAAGAGTTGCAATAGTTAGTCATGGAGGATCAATAAAATTTTTGTTATTAAATTGGTGTACAGTAAATAAAAATGTAAAGTTAGAATATAAAAGCCAAGAATTAAATATTACATCTCCATGTTTATTAAAACTTACATTTAATGAAAAAGAATTAATAAATTTAGAACAAATTCTGTAATTTAATAAAATACTAAATTTTTATGTAGATTATAATTTAGTAAAGGAATTATTTGATTCTTACAATTATCATGTCTTAACACATAAAAAATAGCAAAAGGAGAAAAAATGAAATTTGAGTTAACAAAAGTAGAAGAAAAAGATAAAAATGTAATATATAACTTAATGCAGATATATTCATATGAACTTAGCTTTTTTGAGGATGAAACCACCAATTTTACAATGTTAGATTCAGGACTATATGAACTTAAATATATTGAAAGGTATTGGCAAGAAGAAAATAGACGCCCATATATATTAAAATGTGATAATAAGTTAGCAGGATTTGTTTTACAGAGATATAATGAAGAAAATATGAATGAAATAGCAGAATTTTTTGTTATTAATAAATATAGAAAAATGGGTGCAGGAGCATTTATGGCAAGGAAGATGTTCGAACTATATAAAGGAAAATGGGAGGTTAGAACATTACTAAAAAATGAATCAGCTCAAAAATTCTGGAGAAATACTATAAAAGAATTTGCAAAGAATAACTTTGAAGAAAAGTTCATTAAGAATAATTCAAGGCTAGCATTTTATTTTGAAAGTTAAATAATATATAAAATATAGGAGCATATATTTTGGATGATGAAGTATTAGATATAAAACAAAAAATAATTTCAAACGATCAATATAAAAATTGGATGCAAGAAATATCAAGTATAGAAAACGAATTTGCAAAATCTTCTGAGTTTAATAATCTAATTACTCTTGACCATGGAATGGCTCATATGGAAAGAGTCGCAAATAATGTATACAAATTACTTAATGAATATAATTGTAATTATACAATTTGTAAGTTAGGATATATTGCAGGTTTAATCCATGATATAGGAATGATAAATGGTAAAAAAGAGCATGCTGAGCAAGGTGCAAAAATGGCAAAAACTTTTTTACAAGAGTTGAAATTAGTTAATAAAAACGATGCAGAAGTAATTACAAATGCGATAAAAAATCATGGAAATGGTGGAGATACATTAGAACCAATAAACTTTATTTTAGCAATTTGTGATAAAGCAGATATGTGCAAAGAAAGATCATTAGGAAATTTATCACCTATTAAGTTTATAGAAAATTATACATTAGAGATAAAAGATAACACATTAATGATTAAATATAAAATGGATAATTTAAAAGGAAAAGAGGGATTATATATAATTCCTAAATCAATAGATATACCAAAAGAACTATGTAAAAAGTTAGGTCTAAAAGTTGGGTTTTATATAAATGGAAATTATCAAATATTTGAAGATAGAGAACATTATAAAGGAAAAATATATCAAAGGAAAGAGTAATAAAGGAAACTAATAATGAAAAATTACATAGATGAACAAAATGATATTATAAAAAGTTATTATAAAATATTATCAAAAGATTTCCCACAATTTTTAAATGATTATATTTATACACCAGAAATGCAGCAACTAGATGGGATTAATCAAATATGTGGAGCTTATTGGAGAAAAGAAAATATATATGAAGATATGTATTCTGTATTAAAACATAGTGTAGGAGTAGCATTAATTATATGGAATTTTACACAAAACAAAAAACAAACAATAGCAGGTTTACTTCATGATATATCAAGTCCAGCTTTTAAACATTGTATAGATTTCTTAAATGGAGATGCTGAAAAGCAAGAATCTACAGAAGAACAAACATTAGAAGTAATTAAAAATTCAAAAGAAATAATGAATTTACTAAAAAGAGATGAAATAGAATTACAAGAAATTAGTAATTATAAAATCTATCCAATAGCAGATAATGAAATACCAAAGTTATAAGCAGATAGATTAGAATATACATTTATGAATGGAATATATTATAAAAAAGTATGGGATTTAGAAGAAATAAGTCAGATATATCAAGATATACATGTCATTAATAATGAAGATAATGTAGAAGAGTTAGGATTTAATTCAGTAGAAATAGCAGAAAAATTTGTAGATAGAGCAAGTAAGCTATGGCCAATTTGGGTTAGCTCAGAAGATACAATAACTATGTATTTCTTTGCAAATATTATAGAAAAAATGTATAACGAAAAGTATATTACAAAAAGTGATTTGTATGAATTATCAGAACAACAAATAATAAATTTAATAAAAATCTGTAAAAATAAAAAAATATCTGAAGCATTTAATAATTTTATGAAGTGCAATAATTTTATAGATAGTGAAGAATATAGAGAAGATAAATTTTGCGTGAGCAGAAAAGTAAAAATTAGATATATAAACCCTATAACTAAAAAAGGGAGAATATATGATATTTCAGCTAAAGCAAAGAAACAAATAGACAATTTTACTAATATAGATATAAGTAAATATGCATATATTGATATTTAATAAAATATTAAAAAACGATATAAATTCATAAAAGCTAAGAGGTGGAACATGTTAAAAGGCAAAAAAGTAATAATATTTGATATGGATGGAACATTAATTGACTCTATAGGAATTTGGAATACTATAGATGAAGAAGTTATCAGGACTATAGGCAATGGAGAAATTGATAATATAGATATAGGAAAGCAAAGAGATGAAAAATTAAAAGAGTATAGTAAATGTGAAGATATATATTTAGAATATTGTGGATTTTTAAAGAAAAAATACAATTCAAATATGTCTAAAGAAGAAATAAAAGAATTAAGATATAAAATAGCCGATAAATATATAAGAACAAAAATTGGTTATAAACCAAATGTTGAGAAGGTACTAAAATATTTGAAGGAAAAATCATTTACACTAGCAATTGCAAGTACAACAAACGATTTTACAATAGACATATATAAAAATGAAAATCAAAATATAATAAATAAAGCAAATCTTGAAGATATATTTTCGTTAATATACTCAAAAGGAGCAGTTAAAGAACTTAAACCTAATCCAGAAGTACATTATAAAATATTGAAAGAGCTAAATGTAACTAAAGAAGAATGCTTAATAATAGAAGATTCACTTATAGGAGTAGAAGCAGCAAACAATGCTAATATAGAAGTAGCAGTAATATATGATAAATATTCAGATTCAAATAGAGAGAAGATTAATAAGCTATCTCAATATCAATTTAAAGACTATAATGAAATGTTAAAATATATGAAATGCGAATTGGAGGATAATTAATGGAGGAAATAGATAAAATTGCATTATTATATTTAAAAGATGGACAAATATTAAGTACATTATCAAAAGGTAAAGATACATATTACTTGCCAGGTGGAAAAAGAGAAAAGAGCGAATCAGATGAGCAAACTTTAATTAGAGAATGTAAAGAAGAACTAACAATAGATATAAAAAAAGATACAATAAAATACTATGGAACATTTAAAGCTCAGGCACATGGAAAGACAAAGGGAATAATAGTTAAAATGACATGCTATATGGCAGATTTTACAGGAGAGATTAGACAAAGTTCGGAGATTCAAGAAATAAGATGGCTAAATTATAAAGATATAGATATAGTTTCTCCAGTAGATAAACTTATATTTAAGGATTTGTATGAAAAAGGAATATTAAAATAAAATATAAAGGAGAAATTGAAATGGAAAATTATTTTATAATACATGGAAGTTTTGGAAGTCCATTTGAAAATTGGTTTAGTTGGTTACAGGATGTTATATCATCAGAGGGAAAACAAGTATATGTACCGCAATTTCCAATAGGAGTAGGTTATCAAAACTACGAAAATTGGAGTAAACTTTTTAAATATTATTTTGATTTAGGCTTAGTAAATGAAAATACAACAATAATAGCACATAGTATTGCACCAGTATTTGTAAGCAAATTTTTAGTAGAAAATAAACTAAAAGTAAAAAAATTAATATTTGTAAGTGGATTTAATAATTATTTGGGAATAAATGAAGATTTTGATGCAGTAAATAAAACTATGTATTTTGAAAATTTAGAAGATGTAAAACAATATGCAGATGAAATAATATGCTTTTATTCAAATAATGATCCATATGTAAAACTTGAAGTAGAAGAAGATTTTGCAAATAAGATTTGTACACAGAAAGTATTAATACCAAATGCAGGACACATAAATAGTGAAAGTGGGTATGATATATTTGAAGATATATTAAGTTATATTTAAATTTATGCCATTAGGGACGTAGCAATTTGGCATTTTCGAGTAAAGATATTTTGGCAAAAGTGTATAAAAAATAAAAAACATATGATAGAATAAAGAAAAAGAAAGGGAAATAAAAAACAAATGAAAAACGCTAAGATGCTTGATACTGTATATATATATATATATATATCGTAAGGTTTAATGAAATAAATTTATGTAAACATAG
>CAMSMU010000036.1 GCA_947061115.1 uncultured Clostridium sp. | reverse complement strand
GTGTACATTGATTTATATTTAGGAAAGTTTGGAGAACTTTCCTATAATATAAAAAAGAAGGTCCCGAAGGACCCCCAAATGAAAAAGCTTGAAACCTTGAGTAAATACTATATATATCATAGGATTTACTATGCACTCATTTTAGCATGCATTTTTTAATATGTCAAGTACTTTTTTAATTTTTTTACAATTGGATAAATTTACTAAAATTAAAAAAGTTAAACTTATTTATTGGGTGATTAATAATCGCTCCTACATGTGTTGTTTAATTTATTAATAAAATTTATTATAGAGGCGATTGGTAATCGCCCCTACATGTGTTGTTATTTATTTAAGTTTATTATTTCTTTAAGAATTTTTTTATTGTTATTACACTTCCACCGATTAATACTAAAGCTGTTATTCCTATTACTATCCATAAAGTATAGTTTTTATTTGCACCTGTTGGTGGTAATAATAGTACTTTTTGGCTACTATCTGCATCTATTTCAGTAGGTGTAACTAGATCTGATTTTGTGTATTGCTCATGTTCTATTACTGGTGTTCCTGGGTCTTTGCTTTGATCTGCCATTTGTTGGTTACCAGGTGTTGAGAATTTCATTCTTCTACCTTGTGTATTTGAACTTTGAACAATTTCTACTAAGTTGTTATATACCATACTATCATCACCTGTGTCTGGAACTATTGTAGAAGATAATACCATTTGTGAAGATGTACCACTATTGTCTTTATCTACTCTTTCAGGATATAGGTTTGCGCCCATCTTATCTGTTGTAACTATTGTGTTATATGTTCCTAATGTTTGTAGATGTTTTACATTTACTATATCTTGTTTTGTGCTATCATTATCTGTGATACCTTCAGCATTTGTGTTTCCTCTATTTGTTAGATCTTGTACTGTCCTTATTGACCAATCTTTATTCATGTCATTTGTAGGTATATATTGTAGGTTATTAGATATATAATCTATTACTTTATCTGCTGATGTTGTTGCTATATTGTCTTTACCTGTATTAGTTGTTTTTCCTGTATAATAGAATGTTTTATCTAAGTAGTCTACCTCTCCTATATTAGTAACATTAAACTTATATTGTAATTCTATTCTTGCACCATACATTAATTCTTCGTCTATATATGTTGTAATTAATTCTGGTGTACTTACTGTATTGTTTCCTAATATAATACCAATTAGTCTATACGCATTTGATCCAAATTTTTGATAATCTGGTTTGTGTCCATCATGTTTAGCAAATGATAAGTTAGTTACTGATTTAGATGTATCAAACATTACTGAGCCATTTGCTAGTGTTATTTTTAGGTTTGTTACTTCTTTATTTAATTCTAATTGTGATACTGGTCTTTCTTCTAATCCTAAGTCAACATCATCTATTACATATCCTATAACATTTTTGTCTCCTTGGTTATTAGTTTGTGTTGTATTGTATTCTACTTCAGTATTTATTATACCAGTTTGGGCAACCATAGCTGTATTAGTCATTAATTCTTTTAATAATGTTACTTGTTCTGTAGTATTATTTGCACTTGATACTTTAATACCTGATGTTAATACTTCTCCTCTTCTATTGGTTAATGTTTGATGTTCTTCTCCATCAACATTAGCTATACCTCTTGAGTAAGATTTTTCGTTTTCTCTAATGTTTGCTACATCTTTTGCATCAGATATTCCACTATATACTGAACTTTCTCCAATGTTATAATAGTACATTACTTTTTTGTCTTTTCCATCTGTTGTATTTACTATACTTGGTCCATATAAACCTTGTCCTTGTATATTGTAGTTTTGTTCATCATATCTTATATATCCATCAATACCATTATGTGTTCCTGCTGATTGATTTACACTTGTTCCATCAGTTAAGTTACGTTGATATGCTGTTGATTTATAATCTTGACCATTATATGATTTTGCATTTAATCCTGAGTTAGATATATAGCCTGATTGATTATCTACTGCATTTGTACTTAGAAGGTTTGCAACTGCTGCTCCTTCTCCATCTACTTTTGTCAAAGTAGTTTGTGTTGTATCACCATAGATAAATCTTACGAATAGGTCTCCTGTTGGTAGTGATTTGAATGCATATCTACCATCTTCAGTTATTTCATAACCTGGTATAGCTGTTGCACCTGGTCCACATATTATTGGAGATACCACTTCTTTTTGTCCACTATAGTATCTTATACTTCCTGATGTATTTGAACTATTAGAATCTACCCATTTAGATCCATCCCATTTTTTAGCATTCCATACGTATTCCCCTAAATATGATCCTGTTGGAACACCATCCGTATCTACTGCTTGAACTAATTCTACTAATTGTACTGTTACACCATTGATTTTTGTTTCTCCATCATCATATATACCATTTCCTACTGTTGCCATGTCCGATGGTGTATTTCTTTCATCTTCGTATACATATCCAGTTACTACTCTTTCTAAGTTGTCGTTTTCTGGGAATACTAACTTAATATTTGGTGCCTTATCCGAATCATCCTCTGCTCTTGTTGTAATAGGATTTTGTTTATTTGGATTTCGTGGATCTTGTTCAATAATTAGATCTCCATTTTCTCTTAAGTCTTTAGATACTAAGTTTCCTGGTGATGAGTCTAAGTCTATTGAACCAGCTTTTTGCCCACTTACATCTACATCATTTCCTAAGCTACCTGGAACTGTTATTCCCTGTTTATAATATGTTGAATATCCATATATTTCTGCTAAATTACGTTTTCCTACACCTTTTAAGTCTCCAGTATTTGTATCAACATCCATTTGAACACGTCCTGGCATACCATTTTCATCAGTATGTGTGTTTACTTTAAATGTTAAGTATACATATGCTAATTCACCTGTTGATAATCTATCGTCTCCATCTGGTTTTGTTATTCCAGATAAGTATATTGGTGTATATCCATTTCCTAAGTTTGTATCTCCTACTTCATTACCTAAAGTAGAGTTTCTTGTAATTGTAAGGTCTTTTATTTTATTGCCTTGCCTATCTCCAACATAAGAGTTTATATATTCTCTTGTTATATTTCCATTGCTATCATAATCCCTATATGTGTGTGGTGTATATGAATTTCCATTTAATGAACCATCAAATGTATATTCATTTATATCATAGTAATCAACTATTTCATTTATTGTTGTTGCATATGTTTGTGATTGGTTTCTTATTACTATTCTATATGTTACATATACTTGTAAATCTTTAGCACTTGTTCCACCATTTTCAGCTGTATATATGCTACCATCGTATAAGTATTCTGATTTACGTATCTCTCTATTATATGTGTAAACTCCATTATATAGATAATCACTTTGTCTTATTTCTAAGTTCCATGTTCCATCATTATCTACATTTTCATCCTTTTTATTATACATGTATGTTTGAGTTTTACCATTTACTCTTAACATAGTTTTATATACGTCTTTTTGTAATGCCAAGTCTGCTGTATCTCTTATCATTATACCAAAATCTACATTTCTACTTTGATCTGATGCTGAAGTATATAAGTAGTTCCAACTTCTACCTGCATGATATACTGATCCTGATTGTCCACTTGGATTAGTTATATCTTCAATTACAAAGTAATCATACACTGGATATTTTCTTGTTGTTGCTGTTGTCATACAATCTTTTATAAATTGTATAACTCCTGCTCTATCTGTTGAACCTACTCCTTTATTTGCCATCCATGTATCTAATGCATTATATGCATTACCATATGCATTTTCATTTACATTTCTATATAATTCTACATGGTTTGATTCATGAGTACTTCCTCTTGTTGCAAATCTTTGGAATTGATTCCATGCATCTATATACATAAGTGCTATTGTGTTTCCTTCTGAATCTGTTCCATTATCTATATAGTCCCCATTATCTTTTCGTAGTTTTACATTTGTACCATATGCTGTATGCCATCCATTTAAATAGTAGTTATTTGGTGATGAGTCTATTTTATCAAATCTGTCATTAAATGATGATCTACTATCCTCTTTAGCGTTTGAATATCCACCACTTAAATCGTCTTTGTAGTATGTTTGTTGATACATTTGTCCATTAAATGTAAATCTTACTTCATATTTTTCAAGTGAATTTAGTTTATAGAAGTGATAACGTCCATTACTATCTGTAGATGTTGAGGCTACAACTCTACCATTAAATAGTAAGTCTACTTGTATACCACCATACATTTTGTCTTCGCTACCTAATTTACCATTTACTTTGCTTTCTTTTGTAGCTTTTATGTCTTCCCATACTTTACCACCAATTTCTACTGTACAGTCTGTACCTATTAAGTGGAATGATGTTCCATCACGTGTTATAGGTCCATCTTCTTCTGACACCATTTCTAGTTCAAATACAGCAGTTAATTGTATTAAATCTCTTCCTGCAGTTGATTCTTTTATTACTGGGTTTTCGTTGTGCCAGAAATAATTCCAACGACATAAATTTTTATCTCTTATTATTCTATTATACCACTCATTTGCCCATCCTTCTTGCACTGATCTTGCAGCTTCAGATGCATCTCCTCTACTTCTATAATCACTACCACTAGCAGTTTGGCCTGTATTGGGGTTACTTACACTATATGAGTATCTATCCTCTTTAATTTCATGTCCACCATGTTCTACTCCAAATTCATCTGTCCATGTAGGAGTATGTCCAACTACTACTTCATAGCTTGATATATTTTTATTTTGTGATGTATATTGTGTAATAAGTTCATCTCTTAATTTATTTAGTCCATTTTCCATCCTATCTTGTAAAAGTAGATATCCCCATGCTCCATTTCCATTTCCACTTGCATAACGAATATAGGCATCAAGTTGTACATCTACTAGCTCTAAGTCATCTGAAGATTTAACATTATCTTTTCTAGCATTTTCTACTATTTTTCTACAAATATAGTTCTGTAAATCGTATACATTATTTACTCCTGCCTGAGTCATACTTTCATTTAGTAGCCAAAATGATCCACGGCCAATAAATCCAAATTTTAATTCTGAATCTGACCACTTTTCTAAATTTTCATTATTTATTTCAAACATTATTGTATATGCGTCATATTGAGTTGTAGTTCCTGATATATTGGTCATATAATCTAAGTTAAAGTCGAACTCTATAGTTTGTACTGCTTTTGTTTCAGACCCCATTGGAACTTTTAAGTAAAATTTCTTTCCAAACTCAGGAAATGGTATCTCATTACCACTTTCGTCTAAGAATATAACTGGTCCATCTGTTGAAGGTGTTTTTATACCTTTTTGTTCACTAGAACTATCTGTATATTTTACTGTTGTAGTAGCAGTTTTTACCTTACAAAATTGGAATATATCTTCACCCACATTTTTACCAAGTATTTCGTTATATACTAATGTTCCTATATTTGTATAACTAGCATATTGTGTAGAGTTATTATTCATAACTTTGCCAGAGCTATCTGTTAAATCTATTTGATATGGTCCTTGAATAAATGTTCTATCTGGTTGATTCACACATACTCTTATATCTTTTTCATCTGTAGGAGTTACTTTTATATTTACTTTGTCATTTCCTGTTTCTTTTAAATAGTTATAATAAAAGTTTGCCCAATCTTCTCCTCTTGCCACAACTTTACTAGAATTTGCCGTAGATGATTGATGAGTTCCTATATATTTATTTAAATTGTTTACATATCCATTTTTACCAGCCCATTGTCCTGATGACCATACTACTCTTTGGAAATCCCACTGAGTCCCTCCATTTTTACCATATGCATAATATGCAGCTACAATACTTTGTTCTGTTTTTAAAGTATTAGTTCTATGATAATTTATTTGTTGATTGTAATAGTCTTCTGCATTTTTTCTGTTTCTAAATACTGCTATACTACCATTTAATCTTCTAACTAATGGTAAACTGTGGTCTATACACCAGTAGTTACCAAATTTAAATGGTTCAGGTCCAGGAGCAATACCATCTCCACCTAAAGAATCCAAAGAACCAATTAGAAAACTATTTGGAGCTGCTTGTACATTTTGGTTCATTATCATTAGTGCTAATATTATTACTATACTAAATAATATTTTTATAGTAATATGCTTACTCTTTAATTTGTCCATTGTTTCCTCCTTTCCCTATATTTTTGTTATTATATATTTTTTTATTAAGTATACTGCTAATGCTACTATCGCCAAAACACCTATTGTTATTCCTATAAATGATGCTACTTCTTTACCTGTACTCATGCTTAGTAGTGTATCTGCATAAGACATATCGTCTTCTCCATCTTGTTTATTTCCTGGTGTTGAGTTACCATCTTTTAATCCATATTCATTATAATCTTTTGTTATTTCTGCAACATTATGTACTAATCCAACATTTTCTCCTGTCATTTTTCTTGTAAGTACTAATGTTACTGTTTTTGTTTCTCCTGGTTCAATTAATGTGTTTGCAAGTGCTGTTGTATATGCATTTCCATCTTTTCCTAAATACCAATTACTATTTAAGTCTGAACTAAATGCCATTCCTTCTGGTATATAATCCACAATTTCTTTTGCATATCCTGCTACTCTACCATTATTTCTAACATTTATTGTATATTCTATTAATACTGTAGAATATTCAATATATGTATTATACAATGGTACTTGTACAAATTGTTTGTTAAATTCATATACTCTTGAATCCATTTGTGTATTTGTTACTGTTACTTTTCCTACTAGTTTATCTAGTCTTAAATCAAATTTTTCTTTTTCTTTTAGTCCTAAGTCCATATTATATACATTTGCTGTTGTTATTTCTATTATATCTGTTGCTGCAACATCTAGCTCTCCTAATTTAGCATCAAAGAAGTCTGAATTTTCTGAATCTAATAAATTATTTGCTTTATATGTTGTAGCTATATAATTTTTTGTATCATATTCTGCAACTACTATATAATTTCCAGAGTATAAGTTAATAAAGTTATATCTTCCTTTATCGTCAGTATATATTATACGTTCTTTTCCATCTGCATCTTTTACTATATTTCCAGATTTATCATATAGTGTAAGTTTTATATTAGATAGCCTTTGTTCACTTTCTTCTTTTTTACCATCTTTGTTAGCATCTATCCATACTGTACCACTAATTCTATATAATCCACTTTGATTGTCTGCATTATTCGTTCCTTCTACAGTATGTGTTAGTGTATTAATTTTGATCTCTTCGATTTGGTTATAGTTTTCGTCTAGCAAATATGCTTTTGGCGTATTTGTAACTTTCTTTGTTTCTGTGCTAGGCATTGTGTGAGGCTTTGTAACTATTGTTAATCTTGCAGTTTGTTTTGCTCCCAACTCTATTAGTTGTGATACTTCTGATGAAAAATATTCATCTTCACTTATTGTTGTAGTTCCTGCTATTTCTAATTTGTATGATTTAGTTGCAAGTTCATTTGGTATTATATCTACTATTTTTACTATTGCTGGTATATCACTTGAGTTTGTTAATTCTATATAATATTCTAATGTATCTGTATCTAACATGTTGCCTTCTATATTACTTGATAATTTTGCTTTGACATCTGCATTACCACAATATATAGCTGTTTGATTTGTATTGAATACATCTTGTGTTTCTTTACATGTTATTTCTGCTCTAGCTTTTATTGCATTATTTGATGATTTTTTTACTTTAGTTTTTATAAATACAGAAGTCCAATCTTGTGCTTCTAATTTCTCTATGTTAAATGTTACTGTATTATTTCTATTATCATATTGACCTTGATACTTTACTGTTTCTTGACCTGATGCTGTGTCTGCTACTGTTTCTATGTATTCTACTTCCCCAGGTAATATTATTTTTGCCACTATGTTATTTTTTTCATCTAAATTAATATTTTGTATTGTTAATGCATAGTTTATTTCTTGTCCTACATTTACATTTCTATCTTCATATGTACTTTTTAAAATACCTGTAACATATCCTTTTTGTAAATTTGTAGTAAATATTTTAACTTGTTCATTAGTCATGTTTCCTGCTGTTACTGATGCTCTTAATACTTGTTCATTATTATCTTCAAATAAATTTCCACTAACTACTAATTTTAATGTTTCTGTTTTTGTTTCTCCTGCTTTTATTGTACCTAATTCTTTTTCATATGTCCTTACATTTGATGATTCATATTCCTTATAAAACATTGGATATTCTGATTCTATAATATTTAATATTGACATTTCATTAGGTAAATCTATATGTAATTTACTATTAACTGCATCCTCAGTACTTGTATTTTTTATAGTAACATTACATGTTATATAACCACCTTCTTTAATGTTTCCTTTATCTTCAATTTTATTTCCTGTAAATAAATCCTCTGCTGTTATTGATATGTCCATTTGTGAAGTAGAATCTGTTTTTACTCCAACTGGAGTTGCTAATACAACATTTTTTGCATTTCCTTCTTCACTATTATTATTGTAATATACTCCATATGATGATTTAACTACGTTTGAGTAATCAACTCTTGCTGGAATTGTAACATTATAATTAAATTTAATTGCAGTAGCACTTTCTACTGTTTCTTTTGCTACTATTAAATATGATTTATCATTTTGTGTATATGATGTATGCCATCCATTTTGCTCATTTTCTAAATCTATTGTAGCATTTGGATTTTCTGAATAATATACATCTGACTCTATTCCCTCTACATTAACTGCACTAGATAGTTGTGTATCGAATGTAGATCCCAAATCTATACTACCATCAACTTGTTTATTTCCTTTAAATGGTATTCTTCCTAATATTGCAAATCCTTCTGCATTTTCTGCTAAGTTATTAACTATTGTTCCTGATATAGTTGCTTGTTTTTCATTTGAAAGTACTGGTAATTTTCCTATTTTCTCATTTCCTTCTTGTGATGTAACTGTTTCTTCTCCATTATATCCATTAATTGCGTTTGTTGTTACAAATCCTGTTGGAGCTACTATATTTACTTCTGCTGATCGTACTTTTACATTATTATCTTCTATATCATTTTGATTTTTATAACCTAATAATACATTACTTGTTTTGCTAGGTGCTAAATTATCTAATGTTAAATCTGTAACAAGTCTTATAACTGATCCATTTGATGTAGCCTTACTACTATAATCTGTTTGAGTTCCTTTTAGTGATAGTTTAATTAGGTTCCCATCTACTACTGAAGATTCACTTACTAATTCATCTTCATATAATAACTGTGCATCTTTAACATTTATTTCTTTTATTTCTTCTGGAAGTTGTATATATACTTCTGGATCTTTATATAAATTATCTGTTATATCGTCTTTCTCTAATGTCGCTGTAATTATTACATCTTCATTTTTAACAACTGTTGATAAATTAGTATTGCTTATTTCTATAGTAGCTTTTGACGTTGGTTCTTCTAATGTTATTGTATTTTCTGTTTCTTTGTTTATTTTAATTTTTGTATTTAGTGTTTTGAATGATGCTATATTTTCTTTAGAGTAATTTGCATCTCCTTTTATTGATTTAATTACATTTATTGTTATTTGCCCTTCTGTTTGAGGTTTACTTGTTTCAAATACTAATTTAGTAGAATTTGTTTCTAATTCTAATGTATCTTTATTAAGAGTTCCAATTATTTCATTATGATTTATAACATTAATGAATCCATTTTCCCCAAAGATTTTTATTAACTCTTCTTTAGATATACTTACCTTTTTAGTATATATATTATTTTCTGCATCTTTGTCATCAAAGTAACTACCTACTTCTGTAAGTGTTACTTTTTCTAATGCTTCTGCTAATCCGATATTTAGTTTATAACCTAAACTATATTCTGTTTCTAATTTATTTTCTGCTTTATTAAGATTTGTGTACATATATCCTTTATTTAAAGTTTGTACATTACTATTTATTTCTGCTTCTGCAATATCTCCTATTTTTGAATCTAAGTTATATTCTACATTTTCTGTTTCAGATGTAACTTCTGATCCATTAATTGTTGTTATTGTTGATACTGCCTTTGTATTTATATTTACTGCTTCTTCATTTGTATTTATATCATATATATAGGTTATTATGAATTTATCTTCTAAGTTTTTATTCCATGCAATTTTATTTTCTTCATCTGGTGCATTTTCTACATTTATTTTTATTATCCCTTTTTCTTCATCATAGTTAAAGTTATTTTTATTAAATTGTGTACCATTTGTTATACCATTAGTATTAGCAGTATCTATTGCTGTAACTATTACTTTTGATGGCTTTTTATTTTTTAGTTCTGGTACTGATACTAATATTTCCTTTGAATTTACTGGTAATTTATAATCTTGTAAAACATCAGTTAATAAAAGACTAATTACTGTCTTTTCATTATAATTTAAATATCTAATTACATTTTGATTTACACTACCATTTAATAATGTGGATTCTACATTCCATGTAAGATGATCCTTTATTTCTTTTTGTATTCTCTTTTCTCTATTATCTTTATTAACGTATGTAGCTTTTAATTTAACCTTGCTTTCTCTATTTAATATATCTTTTTCTACTTTATCACCTTTTTCTAAATATATTGGTATAGATAAATTAAAGTTTTTTCCTACGTTTATTTGATTTAATTCTATCGAACTATCTGATATACTTTTTATTTGTTCACTTTTTACTTTAGTAGTATCTAACTTGTAATTACTATTTTCTAATTCTATAAATATATCTTTTAAATACCCTGTATTTTTTACATCAATAGATAAATTAAGTACTGTATCTGTACTATCGATATCTGCAGAATATTCATATCCATTAGAATTTGCATTTCCTATTGTTGCATTAAAAGTAACATTTTCTTCAGATGTTAAAATATTTTGTTCAATTAACTCTGCTCCACATACAATTGTTGCAAAGCTGTTAATTACAAATAGAATTACTAATAGCATCGTCGCTATTATTTTGTTACATAATTTTTGCATAATAACCTCCTGTTTTCCCAATTAACATAACTATTATACTATGTCTTAAGCCTTTTTTCAAGGCATTTTAGGATATTTTTGTCATTTTTTGCTTTATATTTATTATTTTTATTCTTATTTATATTAACTTTTTATTATTATATAAGCAATAGCTATTATTTTTATTTAGAAATTTGGCTCTTTACTTACATACGGAAGGCATATTTCAGGTTTTTTTATTAAATTTTCTTTACAAAAGTGTAACAATCTCCAATTAAGTGAATATAATATTATAGCTGTATATTGTATATGCGTAAGATAAAGTATTTGTAATATTTGTTTTTAGGAGGGTTATATGAACGATAATGATATTTCTAGTATGATAAAAAAAGCTCAGGAGATGATACAAAATAATCAAATTCCTGATGAGCTTAAGTCTATTGTTTCTAATATGCAGAATAATAGCAATAATAGCAGTTTTAATAATACTGGAAACAATCATAGTTCGAATAACAATAACTATAATTTTAATAGTGGAAATAGTAATATGAATAATAGTAGTAATGCTAATAGATATAATTATAACACTAATAATAATAATGAGAATTCTAACATCCGTAATCAGAAGCAAAATTCTAATAATAACTATAACAATTTTAATAGTAATAATAATTCTAATGGTAAATACAATAATAATAAACCTGATTACAATAAATATTCAAGTACTTATTCTGGAAAATCACAAGTAAATAATAATTATTCTAATGAACATATAAATAATAGCAATATTAACTCTAATGCAAGTAGCTTTGATGCTAATAAATTGGGGGAAATTTTAAATAGCTTTCAAAATAATAATTCTAATAATAGTGACAATAATTTTAACATTGATGTTGATACTATGATGAAAATACAAAATGTAATGTCAAAAATGAAGTCTATGGATAATAATGATGATATGTCTAAATTACTTACATCTTTGAAACCATATCTTCGTGATGAAAAAAAAGGAAAAGTTGATGAATATGTTAAATTAATTAAAATGGGAAAAATGACTCAACTCTTTGATGCTTTTGGTGGTGATAAAAAGTGAATTTGTTTCCAATAGATGATGATGGAATGATTGATATATTTGGCTTTAAATTACATACAGATGATATATTAATTATTATAATTCTTTTTATATTATATAGAGAAGATGTTAAAGATAAGTTTCTTTTTATTGCACTTATTTTATTATTGTTGAGCTAAAGTTTTCTTCTAATATTTATATAAATCATTATAAAAGGGCGATGCCATCATCGCCCACTACATTATATATGTAATTGTATATATTTTTGTTATTTATAAATATTAAGCTTCACTTTTTATTTTTTCTAATTCCTTATCTGTTAATCCTGTGCATTTTTTTATTAACTCAATGTCTATATTGCTTTCTAAAAATTTTTTAATTATACGATTTTCTCCTATTTCTTCACCCATTTTTTGTCCTATTTTTTGTCCTTCCTTTTTTGCTTCTCTTCTATCCCTTCTCATTTCTCTTTTTAATGTTTCTGCTAACATAGTTTTTCCTCCTTTATTATACAATATTGATTATATTTCGTTAATGAGATATTTTAAGAATTTAATTTTTTTGAAATAACATTATTGGGACGATTAACAATTGCCCCCTACGATCTATTATTGATTTGTTATAAATAAAATTGATGATTGTCTAAATTTTTATTTGTTAATTTGTTTTATCTGGCGACCACTGGTCGCCCCTATGTTTATTTGATTATTTTTAATTATCGAAATTAGTTATATGAATAAATATATATGATTATATTACAAAAATATGCTAAAATCAAGCAAAAGCGTTCGTCAGATTATTTCATAATTCGACAAATTAATCTAAAATAGAGGCGATTTATTATCACCTCTACAATTTTACTCCATCTCTATTTTATTTTCTTCATTTACATATGCATATGAATAACTTTCTACTTCTGTTTGTTCTCTTGTTCTCTCTTTTATTATACTTGCTATTCTTATTTGAAGTGATGTTATTATGTTTGCA
>CAMSMU010000035.1 GCA_947061115.1 uncultured Clostridium sp. | reverse complement strand
AATTTATTATACACTCTCTCATAAAATGTGTCCATATATCTATTCTAACACCACTGCACTACTATAGAAAAATAAAAAAGTTTATGATTTGGTATAAAAATAAATATCAAATAAAAATAGAAGAAATTCCAGATATTGCAGACTGTAAGCTGGAAAGCAAAAAAAAGGCTATTTCGTGGAGAAGAATAGCAAGAGCTATAGAAAAAAATGATTTTTACTTAAGAAGGTTATCTTTTGCACAAACAAAAAATGATGATAACCAACTAGAACAATTAATACATAAATGGGACAACCTATTAAATAAAACTACTAAAACAGATGATAAACTATTAAATAAAATAATTGCCGAAAAATATTTATAAAGGAAGAAAAATATGATAATTAAAATGACAAATAAGGATGAAAATTTTTACAAGTATATGGGAAGATGTTTTGGATCTAGACTAATAGAAAAACAAACAAATGATAGGATATATGATGACGATGATAAAAAATGGTATCTTTACATAGAAGAAGAAAAAGTAATGGCATTTGTATCTATTAATAAAAATGTAATAAGAAATATATATACAACTAGAGAAAAATATCTAGAAGAAATTTTTTTGGAAATAAAAAATGAGGAACATATTACATATAGTGTTGTTACAAACTATTATTTAGATGTATATAAAAAATGTGGTTTTAAGGTTTTTGAAAAAAATGAATATAGAAACTTTTTGACAATATATATGGACAAAGAGGAAGCGTTAGTATAATTAAAAACATGGTAGAAGGAAAATAAAAAAATGAAAGAAATAGAATTTCCAGTATTAAATGTAAAAATGGTAGATATAGATAAAGTGGTTGCAAATGAATATAACCCAAATAAAGTAGCACCACCAGAAATGGAATTATTAAAACATTCAATAGAAGAAGATGGATATACACAACCAATTGTAACTTATTATGATAAAGAAAATGACAAATATATTGTAGTAGATGGATTTCACCGTTATAGATGTGCAAAAGAGTATTTTGATTTAAAACAAATACCAATTGTAACAATAGATAAAGATTTAGAAAATCGTATGGCAAGTACAATAAGGCATAATAGGGCAAGAGGAACACATCAAATTATAGATATGTCACATATTATTATGACATTAACACAGAATGGATGGTCAGAAGAAAAAATATCAAAACATTTAGGAATGGAATTAGACGAGATAATTAGGTTAAAACAAATTACAGGATTAAAAGATATGTTTGCAGATCATGTATTTAGTAAATCATGGGAAGAATTTGAAGAAAATTTAAGAAAGAGTAATTAAAAAATATACACAAATGTTAATAGTATTTTACTTTTAGCATTTATGTATTTTAGGATATATATCAAGTGCAAAATCGTCAAAATTATCATTTTTAGAAGTACATTTTTTACTTTTTTCATAATATATTTTATGTATCAAGCTTTTTAGCAAAATGTTTTTATATTCATTTGTTTCTAAACTATTATACAAATCCATAATATTATTAAATTTAACAGATTTAGTATTTTTATTATTTTCAAGAAAACTTTCATTCTTTTTTAAGTCTTTACTTAGAATTGATATATTAGATTTAATAAATTGTGAACGATTAACAAATTCTTCTTTAGTATATATATCATTCTCCAAAAAATCGTACAATTTAATGAGTTTGGCATTTTCTTTTTCAATTTTCTTTTTTAGTAATACAACTGATTCTTTTATAGGATCAATATTATAATTATTTTTAACAAAATCTATTTCATAATTTTCAAACCATATTTTTAAAGAGATAATAATTTTATTTTCGACAATATAAAAATTAGAACTAATATTATTACAATTTCTATTAGAACATATAAGACGAACTCTATTATCTAAATATGGTCTCCTTTGCATTGGTTTACCACATTTTTTACAAAATATTAAACCAGCAAAAGGATTTTTTAAAGTAGAGTCATGATTTAAATTTGGAGTATTATGCATTCTTTTTTCTTGAGCCATTTTCCATATTTTATTATCAATTATATGTGGGTGTAATCCATTATAAATTAAACAATTATTATTTCGTGGTCTAGTAATAATAATATTTCCATTTAATGTTTTCTTTATTTGTTTTCTTTTATTCCATGTGATTTTTCCAATATAAATAGGATTTGCAATAATATCTCTAATAGAAGAAACATTCCATTCAGTTGAAATTCGAGGTTTTAAATTCATACTATTTAATTTTCTAGCAATTTCACCTATTGTATTATTCTCAAAAGTATATAATCTAAATATTTCTTTGACAATATCTGCTTCTTCTTGATTTATGGATAATGTAAATCCTTTTGAATCTTTTATCTTTACTCTATCATATCCAAAAGGAGAAATGTTTCCAACAAATTTGCCTTCAGATACAGAAATTTCACGTCCTTTCTGCAATCTTCTGTTTATTGTTTTATATTCTCTACGAGACATAAATAATCCAAATTCAAAATATTCTTCATCAAACTCATTATCAGGATCATATGTTTTGACAGGAGTAATAATTTTTGTATGAGAATATTTAAAAGCTTTTAAAACTCTGCCTTGGTCACTGGTATCACCACGAGCAAGTCTTTCAAGCTCAACAACTAATACACCAATCCATTTTTCATTTTCAACATCATTTAGAAGTTTTTGCATTTCTTTTCTTTCACTAATAGTTTCACCACTTACTACTTCACGATATATTTTACCAATAGTCAAGTTTCTAGAAGAAGCTAGATTAGTCAAAATTTTTTCATGTCTTGCTAAAGTTTCACCTTCTACATATTTTTCAGACTCAATATCTTCTCTTGATTTTCTTAAATATATTGCATATTCATTTTTACTTGGCAAAATGCCTCCTTTCAATAAAATCATTGTTTGTTTATTAAATTAATTATAAGATTATCTATATATTCCTTTTGATTAGAAATATTTTCTACAATATCATCATCATGAAATTTAATTTTTGTATTTTCTAAATTGATATATTCAATAACCATATAAATACCTCATTAAAATTTATGAAAAAGATATAAAAAAATGCCTAAAACAAATTATTTTAAGCATCTTTTATTTACTAAAAGATAGAAGTATTAAACTATATATTCAATTTTATTATTTGGAAAAAATTTATGCATATTATCAATAAAAAATTTTTTACCTTCTTCTCTAATATCATTTTTATACCAGTATTTTCCCATGCCTCTTCCAGTCATTTTACTTTTATCATATAAATTTATAGCATTTGGAAAAGCCTCTTCATTTATTTTGGAATGAACATAACTATATGTCATAAATATAATTTCAAAAAATACATCTTTTTTAACTTTGTCAGATAATTCTGAATTTAATTTTTGAATTAGCTCTAAATATAGATTTTGCCAATTATCAACAAATATTACTGGAGCAACTAAAATACCCACATTATAACCAGCTTCCTTTAATTTATTTACTGCTATAATTCTATTAGATAAATTTGATGTGCCAAATTCAACTTTATTAATAATTTCACTAGGATTAACACTTACACGTATTGTTACTTTGCCTTTATGATCTAATGTGAGTATATCATCAACCATATCAAACTTAGTTGGAAGTGTTAAAAAACCATTATTAACATTTTGGAAATTTTCAATAGTCCATTTTAAATTTCCAGTAATGGTATTTTCCAAAATTAAATCGCTATTGCTTCCAATTTCAAATACTAATTTTTTATCAGATTTATTGGCTGTTCTTATTATTTTTTCTAGCATTTCTTCTCTATTTACAAATAAACGTAAATATGCACATTTATTATAATTACATACTAAATAGCAATATAAACAAGATGCAATACAACCAGAAGATGTATATGGAACAAGGAAATCTGATGTTTTATTATTAGGTACAAATTTATGGGTTTTTCTTGTACCAATAATTAAATTTTTCTTCATGTATGGAAAGTCTTTATTTGATTTTTTTCTCATTTCTTCAATGTTATTATGATTTTCAATTTCTATTTTAGGAACTTCTTTATATTTTTCCATTAATTCTTTTCCTAATGCATAATTAATAATACCTTTTTCAAAATAAATAGCATCTGGTTTAAACATAAAATATCCTCCATTTAGAGTATTTTATCCAAAATGCAAATAAATATTATATAAAATGAATGACATCTAGATTGACAACGTTATGGTACAGAAGAATTAGCACACTTAGAAATGGTTGGAACAATAGTTCATCAATTAACAGATGGAATAACAGCAGAAGAAGCAGAAAAAGCAGGATTAGGAGCATATTATACAGATCATGGGGTAGATGTATATCCATCAGCTGCTGCAGGATACCCATTCGATGCTAATTGCTTAGCATGTAAAGGTGATCCAATAGCTAACTTACAAGAAGATTTAGCAGCAGAACAAAAAGCAAGAGCTACTTACGAAAAACTAATTAATCTATGTAAAGATAATCCTGATGTAATAGATCCATTAAGATATTTAAGAGAAAGAGAAGTAGTACATTTCCAAAGATTTGGAGAAGCATTAAGAGGAGTTCAAGACAAATTAGCAGAAAGAAGAATTCACACAATAGGAAATTGTATAAATAGAAATAAAGAAAATAATTGTGATTGTTTATAAGAAAAGTGGCTTCGCCACATGCCACGCACTTTATGCGGGCGGTCTAAGATAATTACGAAAAAATCCTCCAGTATAACTGGAGGATTTCACTATTCAGCATTTTTCTTATTATTACAATCACAAATGTTGCTGATTGTTTGGCATACTTCATTTTCACCTAATAACTTATCATTATTTGCCAAATTACCCATAGTCAAAATTCCTACTAAGTGATTAGAATCATCACAAACAGGTAATCTACGAACTTGATTCTTAGACATTTTGTTTTCAGCATTTACCATATCATCATCTTCAGTGCATGAACATACATTACAAGACATAATTTCACTAACTGGAGTTTGCATTGCATCTTTATCACATGCAACACATCTTAAAACCATATCTCTATCTGTTACAATTCCACAAACACAATTATTTTCATCACATACAGGAATACAACCAATGTGATTATCTGACATTAATTTTGCAACTTCATTTAATTTTGTATCTGGATTAACACAGCAAACTTCATTGCACATACAATCTTTAACTTTCATATAATTCCTCCATAAAAAATTTAATTATATTCTTTCTAAATATAAAAGAAATATACATAAATTAATTATAATGACCAGAAAAAATGCAAAGTTAAAAAAATATATTACAAAAATAAAGAAGTATTGACAGCATTATAAAAAATATATATAATAAATAACGGCATAAGCCTATTAAAAAGTAAAAGGAAGATGAAAATTATGAATGAAAACGTATTAATAATGGGACATAAAAATCCAGATACAGACTCAATATGTTCAAGTATAATTATGGAAAAGCTAGCAAAACATTATGGAATTTCTGCAAAAGCAA
The DNA here is from genome assembly GCA_947061115.1 of uncultured Clostridium sp. Taxonomy (GTDB): domain Bacteria; phylum Bacillota; class Clostridia; order TANB77; family CAG-508; genus CAG-793. The sequence continues at coordinate 7,542 of CAMSMU010000035.1, read as the reverse complement.
TAAGATTAGGCAACATTAATAAAGAAACACAATATGTATTAGATTATTTAAAAATAGATGCACCAGAACTTATAAACAATGTAGATGAAGGTCAGAAAATAATATTAGTAGATCATAATGAATTAGTTCAAAGTGTTGATAATAGAGAAAAGGCAAAAATAATAGGAGTTGTAGATCATCATAGAATATCAGACTTTAATACAATAGAACCATTATATTATCTAGCAAAACCTTATGGATGTACAGCTAGTATATTATATGAACAATATATAAATGCAGGCTTAGAAATAGACAAAGTAATAGGAACATTAATGCTAAGTGCAATTGTATCAGATACTCTATTATTAAAATCACCAACTTGTACAGAAAAAGATATAGAAATAGTTGAAAAATTGAAAAAAATAACAGGATTAGACTTAAATACATATGGACTAGAAATGCTAAAGGCTGGAACAGATTTGAGTACATATTCTAAAGAAGAAATAATAAACTTAGATTCTAAAGAATTTTTAGAAGGAGATAAAAAAATAGTAATCGCACAAGTAAACACAGCTGATATAGATGATGTATTTGAAAGAAGAGAGGAATTAGAAGTAGCAATTGAAAAAGAAATAGCAGATAGAAAAATTGATTTATTTGTATTTGTAATTACTGATATAATAAACACAAATTCAAAAATAATATCTTTAGGAAATGATAAAGAATTAGTAGAATTAGCATTTAATAAAAAATTAGATGAATATGATTCAATGCTACTTGAAGGAGTAGTATCAAGAAAAAAACAAATAGCACCAAAAATAATAGAAGCTATATAAAAGAAATAATAATTAAGACGTTGATTTTAACGTCTTTTTTTGTAGAAATTTGTCGATGAAATATTATTGACAAACCAATTTTTACCATATATAATGTATTTACAATTTGATTTTCAAATTGTTTTCATCTTAAACAATAATCATGTCAGATTATTGAAATTCCCAAACATTTTATTATAAAAGGAGGTATGCCTATGGCATTATTTATCAAGCAAAAGATAAAGATATTTCTATGTGCAATAGTTATTATAATAGCATGTTTTAGTATTTATGTACAAATGAAAGAACCAACAATTTCAGTTAGCAAAATATTAACAGACGAAAAGAGTTCTAAAATACAAGTAAAAAGTAAGATAACATTTGATAATAATATTAAAATGTATCAAAAAGCAGAAGATGATAAGCAATTTACAGAAGTAAAGCCAAAAGAAAGTAATAATTCAATACTAAATAAAAATAATACTTTTGAATTAGAAACAGTAGATAAAGCAAAGCCTAACAATGTAACAAATATAAATAACTCAGTATTGGATAATTACATTGTAATAAGTTTTAAAGAAGCTAAAGACAATGGAACAGAATATGAATACTATATTGAAGAAAATAACAAAGATAACAAAGTAAAAACTGAAATATCTAAAATATGTAATATATCAGGAATCAAAGGATACAGTTATATAATAGATAACTCAGCAGATACAAAAGCAAGTTTTGAAGTAAACAAAATTGATTCAGAACCAATACTATACACAGGAATAAATTGGAACAAAGATTATTATTTTCATATAAGAGCTATAGATAATAGTGATAATTATTCAGATAATCTAACATATAAAATAAACTTACCTTCTAAAGGAATAAGAATGAAATATATAGATATAAATTCTAATAAAGAAATTTCTCCAGAAGAAACTATAGTAGGTAATGTTAATGATGAATATAATACATACAATTATAAAAAAATATTAAATGATTATCACTTAATAGATATTGATGGAGAAGAATCAGGAACCTTGAAAAAAGAGAGAATAAATGTAAATTACTTGTATGCAAAAAAAGCTAATATTGTTGTTAGATATTTGAATAAATTAACAGGTGAGCAAATAGCTGAAAATACATATATTAATGGATATTGTCGGAAAAGAATATAATATTATTCCTAAAAATATTAAGAACTATCAATATAACAGTGGAACTTTAAATGGAAAAATGACATTAGAAAATAATCAAATTAAATTATATTATGATGAAGTTAGTAATATAAATATTTCATATGTAGATTATTTAACAGGCAAAAATATTATTCCAACCAAAACAATTACAAAAACAGTTAATTCTGAATATAGTGAAAAAGAAAAAGAGATATTTGGTTATGACTTATTTGAAACTAAAGGAAATACAGAAGGAAAATTAACATCAGAAGGTATTAATATTGTATACTATTATAACAAGAAAGCAAATATATTAATAAAACATGTAGATATAGATACAAATAAAATATTGGATTCAGAAATACTATATGGACATGAAGCAGATAAAGTAACAATTAAATCAAAGAAATTTGAGGGATATGTATTGAAATACGATAATAAAGATAATAAGAAAATACCAAATAGTACAAAAAAAGAAAAAACGAAAGAAAAGATGAAAAATATAGTAAGTATTAATAATAATGAAGAAAATAAATCAAACAGTAATATAATAGATGAAATATTAGAAACAGACGAAATTGTAGAGATAGAAGAAGAAACAAATTCATTACTAGACAACTCTTTCCAAGAATACGATATAGTAATGGGATGCGGAAATACAGAATATATTATATACTATAAAAAAAGATAAAATAGGCCTCTTTAGGCCTATTTATTATGGTAAAAATCTAGAAATTATTATAAAAAACAAGTTAAATTGCATAAAAATATACATTTAATTTAATGTAATATGTATATTTCACGTAAAATTCACAAAAATACAATTGACAGGAAAAATTGCCTCATATATAATAATCTATACGAATTAGGAAAAAATTACATATTAAAACAAATTTTTCAAAAATTATAAATGAAGGATGTTTAAATGCAATAGGAAAGGAGTAATATGTTTAAACTATTAAAAAATCTAAAAGAATCAGCATTAGCAGTAATAGCAATAATTCTATTACTTTGTTTGCAAGCAGCGACAGATTTAAAATTACCAGATTATACATCAAAAATTGTAAATGTTGGTATTCAGCAGGGTGGGATAGAGTATGCTGTTCCAGAAGTAATTAGAAAAGATCAATTAGAAAATCTAATGTATTTTACAAATGATGGCAATAAAATATTACGTAATTACGAAAATTTGGAAAAAACAGATAAAAATATAGAAAAATATCCAGAACTTAAAAATCAAGATATATATGTATTAAAATCAAAACAAGATATAAAAGATTTACAAAATATAATGGCAAAACCATTAATGATATTATACCAAGTAAATAATGAAGAAAATGAAGAACAATTTAAAAAGCAAATTTTAGCTTCTATTGATTCTAATAGTGAAATATATTCACAAATTCTTCAAATGGATCTGATGAATATCATAAAAAGTATGCCAGAAGAAAAAAGAATAGAAATTATATCATCAGCAAGTAAAAAAGTAGATGAGATGTCTAGTTCAATATTAGAACAAGCAGCAATACAGGCGATAAAAAATGAGTATACATCTATAGGAATAAACTTAGATAATTTGCAAAATAATTATATAATTTTAGTTGGCATTCAAATGTTAGGAGTTGCATTTATAAGTATGGCATCAGCTGTAAGTATAATGTTTTTATCGTCAAGAGTAGCAGCAAAATTAGGAAAAACTTTAAGAGAAAAAATATTTAAAAAAGTACTTACTTTTTCAACAGCAGAATTTAATGAATTTTCAACAGCTTCTTTAATTACAAGGAATACTAATGATGTTCAACAAATACAACAACTATTGAGTATTTTATTTAGAGTAGTAGTATATGCACCAATAATTGGTATAGGTGGTATTATTAGAGTAATAGGAACTGGAACAATATCGATGGCATGGGTTATAGCACTTGCGGTATGCTCTATAATAACAATAGTTCTTATATTATTTATTGTTGCTATGCCTAGATTCAGAAAAATGCAAGACTTAATAGACAATCTAAATTTAGTATCTAGAGAAATATTAACAGGGACTCCAGTAATAAGAGCATTTAATACTCAAAAAAGAGAAGAAGCAAGATTTGATAAAGCAAATAAAAATTTATATAAAAATAGCATATTTGTAAATAAAACAATGAGTTTAATGATGCCAATAATGTCATTTATAATGCAATCAATTATGATACTTATAATTTGGGTTGGAGGACATGGCATAGATGAAGGAATAATTCAAGTTGGAGATATGATGGCATTTCTTCAATATACAATGCAAATAGTAATGAGTTTCTTAATGATATCAATGATATCAATAATGTTACCAAGAGCATCTGTATCAGCAAAACGTATAAACGAAGTATTAGAAACCGAACCACAAATTAAAGACAAAACAGAAAAAGAAATAACAAAATTTGATAATAATAAGAAAGGATTAGTGGAATTTAAAAATGTAAGTTTTAGATATCCAGATGCAGATACAGAAATAATAGAAGATATTAACTTTGTAGCTAAACCAGGAGAAACTACAGCAATTATAGGAAGTACAGGAAGTGGAAAATCTACAATAGTAAATTTGATACCAAGATTTTATGATGTAACTAGAGGAGAACTTTTGATAGATGGTGCAAATATAAAGAATGTAAAGCAAGAAGAACTAAGAAGCAAAATAGGATTTGTGCCACAAAAGGGAGTATTATTTTCAGGAACTATAGAATCAAATATTAAGTATGGTAAGGAAAATATATCAGATGAAGTAATGAAAAAATCAGCTTCAATAGCTCAAGCAACAGAATTTATTGAACAAAAAGAAGAAAAATACGATTCACCAATTGCACAACGGAGGATCAAATGTTTCAGGAGGACAAAAACAACGTTTATCAATAGCAAGAGCTTTAGCAATAGAACCAGAAATTTTCATATTTGATGATAGTTTTTCAGCATTAGATTTAAAAACAGATAAAGCATTAAGAGAAGAATTAAATAGACAAACAGAAAATAAAACAGTCATAATAGTAGCTCAAAGAATTAGTACAATAATGGGAGCAGACCAAATAATAGTATTAGAAGAAGGTAAAATTGTTGGAAAAGGAAAACATGAAGAATTACTTAAAAACTGTGAAACATATAAACAAATTGCTCTATCTCAACTATCGAAAGAAGAATTAGAAGGAAAGGAAGTGTAGTATATGCCTGGACCAATGGGAGGAAAACGTAGAACACAAGAAAAAGCAAAAGACTTTAAAGGTACAGTAAAGAAATTAGTAAAGAATTATCTAAAACCATATATATGGCAAATACTAATAGTACTAATTTTTGCTATAGGAAGTACAATCTTTGCAATTGTTGGGCCTAAAATTTTAGGTAATGCTACTACTGAAATATATAATGGATTAATAAGCAAACTATCTGGAGGAAATGGAATAAACTTTGAAAATATAGCAAATATATTAATTACACTATTGGTATTATACACAATAAGTATGAGTTTTGAGGCTATAAAGGGATTTTTAATGACTAATGTAGCACAAAAAGTTACTTATAAAATGCGTAATGATTTAGCAGAAAAAATAAATAGAATACCAATGAAGTATTTTGATAAAAAAACAAATGGAGAAATTTTATCAATAATATCTAATGATGTAGATATGTTATCACAAAACCTTAATCAAAGTGTTACAGAAATAGTTTCATCAGCTTGTACATTAATAGGTATACTAATTATGATGATTTCAATTAGTTGGATGATGACAATAATAGCACTATTAATTTTACCAATAACTATATTAATTGTAGGAATAATTGCAAAAAAATCTCAAAAATTTTTCAAAGCACAACAAGATCATCTAGCATATCTTGATGGACAAATAGAAGAAGTATTTGGAGGACAACTCATAGTAAAAGCATTTAATGGTCAAAAAAAAGCATTAAAAACCTTTGAAGAAGAAAATAAAAAATTATATCGTTCAGGATGGAAATCACAGTTCTTATCAGGATTAATGCATCCAATTATGAACTTTATTGGAAATGTAGCATATGTTGCTGTTGCGATTTTAGGCGGATATTTAGCAATTAATGGAAGAATAACAGTAGGAAATATTCAATCATTTATACAATATATGAAACAATTTACTCAGCCAATATCACAAATAGCACAAATATCAGGAATGTTGCAAACAATGATTGCAGCAACAGAAAGAGTATTTGAATTTTTAGATGAAGAGGAAGAAATTCAAGAGATAGAGAATTCAAAAACAATAGATAACTTAAATGGAAATGTGAAATTTGAACATGTACAATTTGGTTATGATCCAGATAATATTATAATTAATGATTTTAATGCACAAATAAAAGATGGACAAAAAATTGCAATAGTAGGACCAACTGGAGCAGGAAAAACAACAATAGTTAAGTTATTAATGAGATTTTATGATTTAAATTCAGGTGCAATATATATAGATGAAAATAACATAAATGAATTTAGTCGTGGAGAAATAAGAAAAATATTTGGAATGGTCTTACAAGATACATGGTTATTTAGTGGAACAATAAAAGATAATATAAAATATGGAAAAATGGATGCAACAGATGCAGAAGTAATAGAAGCAGCAAAGGCAGCACATGTACACCACTTTATAAAAACACTGCCGAATTCATATGATATGGTTTTAAATGAAGAAACCTCCAATATTTCAGCAGGACAAAAACAGTTATTAACAATAGCAAGAGTAATATTGGCAGATCCCAAAATTTTGATACTAGATGAAGCAACATCAAGTATAGATACAAGAACAGAGATACAAATACAATCAGCAATGGATAATTTAATGAAAGGAAGAACCAGTTTTATTATTGCTCATAGATTATCTACAATAAAAAATGCAGATTTAATATTAGTAATGGAACATCGGAGATATAGTAGAACAAGGAACACATGAAGATTTAATTAGAAAAAAAGAAGGCGCTTATGCAAGACTTTATAATTCTCAATTTGACGATGAAGAAGAATAAAAAATGAAAAAGACTTCATAATAAATATATTAGAGTTGAATTATATTATAATAAAGTTCATATAATATATAAATTAATATGATAAAAATAAAATTATGAAGTCTAAAAATTATAAAAAAATAATTATAAATATAGTAAAAAAAACACTGGAAATATAAATAATAAAAAAAATAAAAATTTTTCAAAAAAAGTGTTGACTTTTGTTTTTTAGCATAGTATAATAAAAAACGTTCCAACATAAAATCAGGAACAAAAAGTACATTGAAAAGTAAATAATGAATCTTTTGAGAAACCAATAAAATTGCGGTAGTCAAGTACTACCAAAAAAGTAAAAAATAATGAGCACGAACTCAAAACATAAATCCAATTAAGATATAAAATTTTAATTGGAATAAGATACGAGTTATAGAAGGAAAACGATGAGATATGAGGAGACTGTACAAAAGTACGTCGACGAAGTAACGAAGAAGTTTGACGAACTAGAACGAAGTATATTATTACAATTTGAGAGTTTGATCCTGGCTCAGGATAAACGCTGGCGGCGCACATAAGACATGCAA
>CAMSMU010000034.1 GCA_947061115.1 uncultured Clostridium sp. | reverse complement strand
TAAAAATATAAAAAAATTCTCAAAAAAAGTGTCCAAAAACTTGACATAGATCCATCGCCTCTTGTATAACTTAAGATATTTTAGTTAATTTTTTGTAATAAAATATAGTAAATTAAGATAATTTATGATAGACTAATAAAAGATAGTAAATATTGGGGGGAGTTAAATGATAGATTTAACAGATGCAATAGAAGAATTTAATAATTATAGAGGTTCAGAGAAAAAGAAAACTTTAATATATAACAACAAAAAGTATTTAGTAAAATTTCCAGATCCAATTAGAGAAAAAAACAAAAATATATCATATATAAATAATGCATTTTCTGAATATATAGGAAGTAATATATTTAAAATAGTAGGATTCAAAACACAAAATACAATTTTGGGAAAATATAAATATAATGAAAAAGAAAAAATAGTATGTGCGTGTGAAGATTTTACAGACAATGAAAATATGTTATATGAATTTGAAAATTTAGCATTAAGTACAAATCCAGATAAAAAAATAGAAACAGAGCTAAATGATATAATGGAAGTTATTGAAGAAAGCAAAATGATTTGTGCAGAAGAAACAAAACAAAAATTTTGGGATATGTTTGTTATTGATAGTCTAATTGGAAATACAGATAGACATAATGGAAATTGGGGGTTTATATTAAATAAAAATACAGGAAAAGTTAGTTTTTCTCCAATTTATGATTGTGGATCTGCTTTAAATCCAATGATCGAAGATATTGAAATTCAAAAAATAAACCAAACAGAATTAAAAAATTTATCAATTAATTGCTATTCTTGCTTGAAAGAAAATGGAAAAAAGATTAATTACATGACATTTATAAAACAAATGAAAAATGAAGAATGTAATAATGCAATTAAAAGAATATTTTTAAATATTAATATAGATGAAATAAACAAATTTATAGATAATGTAGAAGCTATATCTAAAACAAGAAAAGACTTCTACAAAAATATTATAACAAATCGATTTAAAATTCTTAAAGAAGTATATGAAAATATAAAGTAAATTTATTAAAAATAGTCTAAATATTATAAATAATATATAAAATTAAAATAATAGCTAAATTTTAGCTATTATTTTTTAGTGCATAGAGAAAAATAAAATATTTAAATTAAGAATAGCTATGCTTTCTGTGTAATATACTTTAAAAAGACAAAATAAAAGGAGATAAGAATATATGAATTTTGCGAATTTCAAGTGTTGGTGCATGGATAAAATTATTAATATAATAGTAGTATTTGCATTTTTAATATTTATATTGTTTGTAATATTTGTAGCAGGTATAAGTAATAATTTTCAAGAAGTATGTACAAGTGGAACAGCACTAAGTACTAAAAAGATTGGTTGGGGAATAAAGAGAGAAGATAATCATAAACAGCCAGATTTGGGAGCTACTAATAAAAGAATAATTGATGAATGTAATGGAATGGCAATGGGAAATGCAGATAAAAAGCTTATATATTTGACATTTGATTTAGGATATGAAGCTGGATATACAGAGCATATATTAGATGTATTAAAAGAAAACAATGTTTCAGCAGCTTTTTTTATTACAGGACACTATGTTAATACAAGTGAAGAAATAATAAAAAGAATGGTAGATGAGGGACATATAATAGGAAACCATACTGTTAATCATAAAAGTATGCCTTCATGTAATAATGAAACAATCCAAAAAGAAGTAATGGAGCTTCATAAAACAATTTATGAAAAATTCGGATATGAAATGAAATACATAAGGCCACCAAAAGGAGAGTATAGTGAAGCAACAGTAACATATACAAATACATTAGGATATACAACAGTAATGTGGTCTTTTGCATATGACGATTGGGAAGAAAACAAACAAGGAAGAGAAGAATATGGAAAAAAGAAAATACTAGATAATTTGCATAATGGAGAGATAATGTTATTACATGCAACATCTAAAGACAATAGCAATATATTGGATGAAGTCATAAAAGAAATAAAGAACCAAGGTTATGAATTCAAAAGTTTAGATGAATTTGAAAGATAATAAGGAGTTATTAATTATGGGAAAATTTGATAAACTATTTGATATTCCAGAAGAATTAAGTACAGAAATCCCTAAGGTTACAATATTAGGATTTAATAGAATGTTAATAGAAAATTATAAATCAGTTTTAGAATATCAAGATTTTTTTATTAGAATAAAAATGAAAACAGGACTTATCAACATTAATGGTTTTGAACTCTTAATGAATGAAATGACAAAAGATGATTTAATAATAACTGGAAACATTGAAAGTGTAGACTTTGAAAAGTATGAATAATGAAACAGGAGGAATTAATTAACAAATGTTAATAAAAATACTAATAAATTTTATATTTGGATATTTAAACATTGAAATAGAAGGATACTACGTAGAAAGATTTATAAACACTTGTATTAGCAAAAATATATTTTTATGGGGTATAAAAAGAACTAGATCTACAATAATTTTAGCTAATGTTGGATTAGGAGATTTTAAACAAATAGTAAAAACGGCAAAGAAACATGGATGCAGAGTGAAAGTGAAAAGTAAAAATGGACTTCCTTTTGTAGTAAAAAAATACAAGAAAAGAAAAATATTCTTTATATTATTAATATTAGTATTTATAATTATATACATACTTTCTAAATTTGTGTGGAATATACAAATAGAAGGAAATATAAATGTAAATTCAGAAGAGATAGTTCAATATTTAAAAGATGATGGACTAAAGACAGGAGTACTAAAAAGCAAAGTAAATATAGACGAGATAATAAATAAAATAAGACTTCAAAGAGATGATATTGCATGGATAGGAATAGAACTAAATGGAACAAATGCTATTGTTAAAATAGTTGAAGCAGATAAAAAGCCAGAAATTATAGATGAAAATGATTATTGCAATATAATAGCAGCAAAGGATGGAATTATAGAAAAGATAAGTGCACAAAATGGAACGCCTATGGTAAAAACAGGAGATGAAGTGAAAAAAGGAGATATATTAATAGCAGGATGGATGGAAGGAAAATATACAGGTAAAAATTATGTAAATGCAAATGGAGAAGTAAATGCGTTGATTAATTATTCCGAGTCAGTAAAAATTAGGAAAAAAGAAACGAAAAAGGAGCAAACTGGAAAAACTGAGAGAAAATATTCGATAAAATTTAATAATTTTAAAATAAATTTTTATAAAACTCTTTCAAAATATAAAAATTATGATACAATGTATACAAGTAAAAAATTAAAACTATTTTCTAATTTTTATTTACCAATAGAAATCATAAAATATACTAATACAGAACTTCTTGAAACAGATATTTCTTACAATAAGGAAGATGCAAAACAAGAGGGTGTGAGAAGAATAGAAGAAAAACTAAATGCTATAATATCAGGAGATGTGCAAAATAAAGAAGAAAAAATAGTAGAATATGATTCGTATTATGAGATAAATTTAACTTATACAGTTAAAGAGAATATAGGAACAAAAGAGAAAATAGTATTTTGAAAGGTGGATATATATGGAAGCAAGAGAAAAAAGTTTAAGAATTTATGATACAAAGAAAACATTCTTTTCAAAATTGACTGTTACTTTTACTAAATTGCTAACACCTACAAAAACAGGAATTAACAATTTATTAATTGGAATGAAAAGAAGTAATGTAATAAAAAGTTTTATGCAGACCGAAAACTGTAAAGACGAAGAAAAGAATAAGTTATATGAAAAAAGATTTGAAGATGCTTATACACTATATTTAGAATCAGTTGATCAATTAGTTATGGATACAATATACAAGAAAGTAAAGGCAGATACAGCTACAGATTTTGAAAAAAACGCACTTTCAAAATATTATAATGTTATACATATAAAAGAAAATGATGAACTAGAATATAAACTTAGAAAACAAAAATATTTATTAGAATTAGATTATAATAACGTTAAAGAATCAGGAAAAAAGAAAACTCTAGATACATATACAAAATTGTATTTATACCAAATGGAACAAATATTTAAAAGGCTATTAAAGCATTATTCAATGAAACTATCTGAAAAATTAACTCCTATGCAAAAAGATGAAACATATGATAAAATTTTTGATACTTTAGAAGATTATATAACAAACATATTACCACTAAAAGATATAAAAGATACAGAATTAATAAAACAAAGTAGTTTATTTGAAACATATGAAGTAGGAAAGCTAGATCAAGTAGATTTATTAGATAAGAGAATGATATTATTAGCAATAAGTAGAAAACTATTTGTACATAGCTTGCCATTAGTAGTTGCAGAAAAATGCTATGTTAAATTATTAAAAGATACAAGAAACTTAATAGTAGATACAAAAATTCAAAGAAAAAGAGAAAATGCATATCAACTATTACTTAGATTATTTGAACAATATAATGAAAAATTATTATCAGTTAAAATCTATTGGGACAAGCCAAATGAAAAAAATGAATATACAACATTTGCAAATAAATGTAAAATGCTAGAAGAAACTAGAAAAGACGGATTAAAAGATTACGAAATAAAAAAACAAATATTATATATTCGTGAAGACATGAGAAAACTAGAAAAATATAATGATAAATATTATAGAATATTGCAATTTTATAGAAATAGATTAGTAAGCTTAGGAGATATGAAGCTAGTTAAAAATAAATGTAAAACAGGAAACTACAAATTAATTAAAGGCAAAATATCAAGAAAGGAAATAATAGATGAAGCAGCATGTTGAGATACATTATAAAGAAATATCAGAAAATTCAGAATACGAAGAAATTATTAATAAAGTAATAAAATGTTGTTTTAAAAAGGAAAATTTGGACATGTTAAAGTTATACATTAGTATAACTTTAACTGTTCCAGAAGTAATACAAAGTATTAATAAAAAGTATAGAAATATAGATAATCCAACAGATGTACTATCTTTTCCGATATTTCAAAAAGAAGAAATTGATTCATTAATTAAACAAAATTATGAAATAGAAGATGTTTTAGGAGATATAATAATATCAATACCAAAAGTAAAAGAACAAGCAATAGAATATAGACATAGTTTTGAAAGAGAATTATCATATATGGTAGTACATGGATTCTATCATTTAATGGGATATGACCATATGAATGAAGAAGAAAAAACAGAGATGAGAAGTAAAGAAGATATTATATTAAATGAATTACAAATTACAAGATAAATAAAAAGGGGAATAAGATGAGTAAAAAAGACGATAGGTTGTATAATCATAATTTTATAGAAGCCTGTAATAATGCAATAAATGGTATCATATATTCATCAACAACTCAAAGCAACATAAAAAAACAATTAGTTTTGGGTGTAATAGTAATGATATTAAGTTTATTTTATAATTTCACAACAGCAGAATTTTTATGCTTAACATTTGCGGTGTTTTTCGTTATATTCGCAGAAATGGTAAATACAGCAATAGAGACAGTTGTTGACCTATATGTAGATGAATATCATCCAAAAGCTAAAATTGCAAAAGATGTAGCAGCAGGAACAGTAGTACTTTCAGCATGTAATGCTATAGTTGTAGCATATTTCTTATTCTTTAGAGAAACAGAACTAACACATATAGGAGAGAGTATATTTAGCCAAATGGTATCTTCTCCTACACATTTAATATTTGTTGGAATTATTTTAACAGTTATTGCAATAGTAGCAGTAAAAACAATATCAAATTACAAAAAACAAAAAGATCCTATGGCAAAAGTATTTACACCAAGTGGACAAACAGCATTAGCATTTGCAATATTAACAGCTATATGGATAAATACAAAAAATCCAGTAATATTTTGTCTAAGTTTAGCATTATCAATTTTAATTGCTGGAAATAGAGTAAATGATACAAGAAATTTTAGAGAAGTATTATTTGGAGCATTTATGGGACCACTTATAGTTTTTATGGTATATGGACTTACTATTTTAAATTAAAATTTATATATAGGAGAAAAATATGAAGAAAAAAATTATAATACCAATCGTAATAATATGCATTGTTGCAATAGGAATATGTGCAGCAATAATGTATAACAAAATGCAAAAAGATCCTACATTTTTAGGAACAGATGTTGTAGAAGAAGAAAACAATGAAATTATAGCAGAATTAAAAACTGTAGATATATACAAAGGTGATGATAGACCAATAGCTGTAATGATAGACAACAACAAATATGCAATGCCACAAGCTGGACTAAATGATGCATATATGGTATATGAAATTATTGTAGAAGGTGGAGAATCAAGATTAATGCCTGTATTTAAGGGTATAAGCTTAGAAAAAATAGGACCTGTTAGAAGCTCAAGACACTATTTCTTAGACTACGCATTAGAAAATGATGCTATATATGTTCATTTTGGATGGAGCCCTCAAGCAGAATCAGATATATCAAGTTTAGGAGTAAATAATATAAACGGTATATCACAATCAGAAAAAGACTTTTGGAGAGTAAAAGACAAAAAGGCACCACATAATGTAGTAACCTCAACAAGCAAAATTATAGAAATGGCAAAAAGTAAAAAATATAGAACAACATCATCACAAAGTAGTGTATTAAACTATGTTACAGAAGAGGTTAACTTTGAAGAAGGACAAATAGCAGAAAATATAAGCATACCATATTCACAATCCAACATTGTAAAATGGCAGTATGAACCAGAAATACAAAGATATGCTAGATACTCAAAATCAGAAAAACAAAAAGATTGGACAACAGGAGAAGATGTAACCACAAAAAATATAATAATAGAATTTATAGCTAACTCAGTCCTAAACGATGGAGAAAATAAAGATAGACAGAACTTAACAACAACAGGAAGCAAAGATGGATATTATATAACAAATGGTAAGGCAATAAAAATAAAGTGTGAAAAAACATCAAGAAGTTCTAAAACAATATATAAAGACTTAGAAGGAAATGTAATAAAAGTGAATGATGGAAATACATTTGTACAAATTTGTCCAATAAATGCAAATGTAACTATTGAATAAAAAATAGAAATTATTATATAAATCGCTTTTTTTGCTGTCGATTTTCTCCATTATAAGCTAAATGCTTGAAAGCATTTAGGCTGTTGGTAGAAAATCTTCAAGTGTTCCACTTTGTTACACCTGCGCAAAAAGCTTTTTATATAATAATTTCTAAATATAAAATAATGAAAATTAAGGAGAGTAATGGAAGGTTTTAAGTCAGGTTTTGTAACAGTAATAGGAAAAACAAATGTAGGAAAATCAAGTATAATAAATAGATTAGTTGGAGAAAAGATTGCAGCAATAGCAAATAAACCACAAACAACAAGAACTAGAATAAAAGGAATAATAAACAGACCAAACTCTCAAATAATTATTTTAGATACACCAGGGTTACATAAACCAAAATCAAAATTAGGAAATATGATGATTGAAAATGCTATCAGTTCAATACCAGAGGTTGATGTAATACTTTATGTAATAGAAGCAACTGAAAAAAGTATAAATCAAAAAATAATAGATAAAATAATAGAAAGTAAAAAAAATACAATATTAATAATAAATAAAATTGATTTAGTAGATAATAAACAAATAGCAGAACTAATAAATAGGTATAAAGATGTATATGAATTTTCAGCAATAATACCAGTATCGGTAAAAAAAGATAAAAACATAGAAGATATTATTGTCGAAATAGAAAGAAACCTAAAACCAGGCCCAGCATATTATGATATAGAAGAGTATACAGATCAAACGCTAAGACAATTAGTAGAAGAAACAGTAAGAGAAAAAGCATTGAAACTTTTACAAGATGAAGTGCCACATGGAATATTAGTTGAAACAACAAAAATGAAAAACAGAAAAACTAAAGAAATGGAAAAAATTTACGATATAGAATGTACAATTTTCTGTTTAAGAGAATCACATAAGGGTATAATAATAGGGAAAGACGGAAATATGCTCAAAAAAATAGGAACTTATGCAAGGGAAGACTTAGAAAAGATGCTAGAAACAAAAGTAAATTTGAAACTTTGGGTAAAAATAAAAAAGGATTGGATTAATGATATGAGCATAGTCAAAAAATTTAAGGCAGATGAATAGGAGAGTTATACTTATGTTAAAACAAATTGCATGGAATACTTTTAAAACAACAGGAAATATTAATACAATGCTAGAACTTTTAGAAGTAGAAAAAACTATTAGTACAATAAAAGAAAAAGAACCAGTATATAAAAAAGAAAATGATGAATTAAAAGAAGAAGTGAAATGGGAATTATAAAAACAAAAGGAATAATATTATCAGGGCATAATATGGGTGATTATGATAAAATGGTGACAATATTAACACCAGATTTAGGGAAAATTGGGTGTGCAGCAAGAGGGGCAAGAAGACCCAAAAGTACACTAATGTCAGCAACCCAATTTTTATGCTTTGGTGATTTTTTAATATATAAAGGAGCAAGTAGTTATAATATAAACTCATGTGAGCCAATAGAAATATTCTATAATCTGCGATTAGATATAGATAAGCTAACATATGCTTCAAGAGTAGCAAAAATAGTAAATGATGTAACAGATGAAAATCAAAATACATATAGAATTTTACAATTAACATTAAATACAATATATATAATATCAGAATCAGAAAAAGATTTAGAATTAATATTATCGATATTTAAAATAAGACTTTTAAGTTTATTAGGATTTAGGCCAATAATAGATAAATGTACAAATTGTAGTACAAAGGAAAACTTTAGATACTTTAGTTTTAAAGATAATGGATTTAAATGTGAATTATGTAGTAAACAAGACAAAAGTGCTATTAAAATAAGTGATACAACAATAAAAGCAATCAAGTATATAGTAATGTCAGAGCCTAAAAAAGTATATTCATTTGAACTATCAGAAGAAAATAAGAAAGAACTAAAATTAATAAGTAAAATTTATT
Organism: uncultured Clostridium sp.; assembly: GCA_947061115.1. GTDB lineage: Bacteria > Bacillota > Clostridia > TANB77 > CAG-508 > CAG-793. The sequence continues at coordinate 4,151 of CAMSMU010000034.1, read as the reverse complement.
TAAATGAATGTTTAGATAAAGAGTATGAATAAGCAACAAGTTATTAATTAAAATGTAGAGGCGACTATCAGTCGCCTCTATAAAATATCTATTTTTCATTCATTAAACTTTTAATGTATTCAATTTCTTCTTCAGCATTTAACCTCATAAAAATAGGTTCTCCTTTAGAAACTACTTTCAAATTAGATAGTTTTTTATAGTCATCAAGACTAGACCAATTAACTTCATTTGAAACACCAATTTGTCTTAATACTTCATCAGAGGTTTCTTTCATAAATGGTCTTATTAAAATAGCAATTTGCCTTAAATTAGCAATTAAGTGATAAATACAAGACTTTAATTTTTCATTGTCATCTTCATTTTTAGCTAAAACCCAAGGAGATGTTTCATCTATATATTTATTAGTTCTAGATATATAATTCCATATTTCTTGAATGGAATTAGCAATCTCATAATTATCTATTAATATAGAAAAATTAGAAATTACATTTGTAGAAGCTTCTTCTATACTATTATCGACTTCATTAGGTGTACCTACATATGAAGGCACATTTCCATCGAAATATTTATTAACCATAGATACAGTTCTATTTAGTAAATTACTTAGATCATTACATAAATCGTAATTATATCTTTCTACAAATCCCTGTGGAGAAAATACACCATCTTGAGACATAGGGATTTCCCTTAATAAAAAGTATTTAGTTGCATCCAAACCATATCTATCTATTAATTGCTCTGGATAAATAACATTACCCTTAGATTTAGACATTTTACCATCCTTCATTGTAATCCAATTATGTACAAGTATAGTTTTTGGTAAAGGTAAATCTAATGCCATCAAAAATATAGGCCAATAAATCAAGTGGAATCTAGCAATGTCTTTTCCAACTAATTGAGTATCAGCTGGCCAGTATTTTTTAAATAGACTATCATCGTTAGAAGCATAACCAAGAGCAGTTATATAATTTGTAAGTGCATCTAACCATACATATATTACATGTTTAGGATCACTCAATACTTTAACACCCCAATCGAAAGATGTTCTAGTAACACACAAATCTTCAAGTCCAGGTTTAATAAAATTATTAATCATTTCTTGTTTTCTATAATCAGGTTTAATAAAATCAGGATGTGTATCATAATATTCTAAAAGCTTATTTGCATATTTTTTCATGTTAAAAAAATATGCTTCCTCACTCATTTTATGAACTTCTCTGCCACAGTCTGGACATTTTCCATCTATCAATTGAGTTTCAGTAAAATAAGATTCACAAGGCTTACAATATAAACCTTCATATTCTCCTTTATAAATATCGCCCTGTTTCAAAAATCTTTCAAATATTTTTTGAACAGCATTAATGTGATAATCATCAGTAGTTCTTATAAATTTATTATAATCAATGTTCATAGTTGCCCATAATTTTTTTGCATTATCAGATTGCATATCTACATACTTTTGCGGATCTAGATTGGTATCTTTTGCTTTATCCTGAATTTTTTGACCATGTTCATCAGTACCTGTAAGAAAAAAACAGTCAAAACCTTGAAGGCTTTTATAGCTTTTTAAAAAGTTAGCAAGAACAGTAGTATATGCAGTTCCTATATGAAATTTACCACTTGGATAATATATAGGAGTAGTTATATAATATTTATTCATAATATACCTCTTCTCATAATAATATGGGTATATTTTACTACAAAGATGAGTAAAAATCAACTAAAAATATAGAACTACAATATTAATGTAGCTCTGAACAAAAGTTATTAAATTTCCATTTGCCTTCCTAAGAAATTAGCAGCAACAGATGCAACTTCTTCTTCAGTCTTTGTCATTTTAGCATCAGAATCTTTGCTAATTAATGAAACACTGCCAATAACATCTCCATCTGATATTATAGGAACAATAACTTGAGGTTTAATTTCTTTTTCACGGTTTCCCTTTTCAGTAATAAAAATAGAATTATTACCATCTCCAACAAACTTTTGTCTTGTATCAAATACTTTTTCTAAATCACTACTAATTTTTTGTTCTAAAATATCCTTTTTTGAAGTACCAGAAACTGCAATTACAGTATCTCTATCAGTTATAACACTAATATGTCCAGTGATTTTGTTAAGACTATCTACATATTCAGTTGCAAAATTAGATAATTCTCCAATAGGAGAGTACTTTTTCAAAATTATATCTCCATCTTTTTCTGTAAAGATTTCTAAAGGATCTCCCTCCTTAATTCTTAAAGTTTTTCTAATTTCCTTTGGAATAACTATTCTTCCTAAGTCATCTATTCTTCTTACAACTCCAGTCGCTTTCATTTTTCCTCCTAAAAATTTTCATATATTGATATTATGTGCAATGCATGAAAAAATATACAAAAATTTTATACAAAGAAAAAACATGTTGTTTAAAATAAAATTGAATGATAAAATATTTTTGTAACAAATTTAATTTTTAAACGTCATATTAATAAGGAGGTAAAGTTATGCAGAATATTGAACAAATATATAAAGAATATTTTGAAACAGTAAACAAATATTTATTCTGCCTAACACACAATAATGATATTTCCGAAGAATTAACGCAAGAAACTTTTTATCGAGCAGTTAAAAAGATTAATAGTTACAAAGGTGATTGCAAAATATCTGTATGGCTATGTCAAATTGCTAAAAATTTGTGGTATGACCAATGTAGAAAAAACAAAAAAACTATAAATGCAGAAGATTTATTTGATATACAAAATACAAATATGGCAGAAGAAAAAACTATTTCAAATGACGAAAAAATCTTATTATATAAGAAAATGCAAAAATTAAATGAAAAAACACGAGAAGTAATATATTTAAGATTAACAGGAGAGTTAAGTTTTAAAGAAATAGGGAATATTTTAAACAAAACAGAAAATTGGGCTAGAGTAACATTTTATCGTGGAAAAAAATATTTAAAGGAGGTCGATTAATATGAAAGATAAAAAGGATTGTAAAATTATTCAAGATTTATTACCAAATTATATTGAAAAACTGACAACAGCTCAAACTAATAATTATATAGAAAACCATTTAGACGAATGTAACGAATGTTCTAAAATATTTGAAAATATGAAGAAAGAAATAAAAATTGATACAGAAAAAATTGATAAAAGAGAAGTGAAATACATAAAAAAATATAGTAATAAAATGAGAATATTAAAAAGTATTATATTTATAATATTAATATTATTTGTATCATTAACAGTAAGAAAAATAGCAATAGTCATAAACTTACAAAACAAAGCAGAAGAATATATAGTTTCTACAGATAATTTTCATAGAGTAGTATATACATATGATAAAGATCATTATCAAAAAACAGAATATTTTAAATTAGGAGATAAACAAAAGGTAATTCAAACTAAACTAACAGGAAATGGAAAATCAATATGGCAAGCAGTTGGAAAAGAAAAAATTATAAACAAATATGGAGCAGAAGTACATATAGTAAATATATACAAAGAATATAATGGATATAAAGAAGCCTTAGAAAATAAAGAATTATCAATGAGTGCTGATCCTCATACTCCATTTCATACAGAAAATTGGTGGCAATTATTTATATGTTCAATGCAGGCATCAATAAAAACATCAACATATAATGGAGAAGAATGCTATTATGTATCAAACTTTGGAAGTGTGGGATATGCATCAGATGGAGTATATATAAGTAAAAAAACAGGACTTCCAGTAAGTATGATAGCATATGAATATGAAAACGAGGATGGAACAAGAAGAAGAGTACCAGCAATAGATTACTTTTATGAATTCAATACTGTAACAGAAGAAGACTTTATAGAACCAAATATAAATGAATATAAAATAATATCAAAATAGAAAATGCAAGGTACAAGTATAAATTGTTCGAAGAAATAATATGTTTTCAAAACAAAATGTATACATAACAAAAGAATTCATATCAGCATTATTAGATAAAGTAGTAAAAAGTATGGTAATAAATAATAACAAAGAATTATATAGAGAATGCCCAGAAGATAAATTAGGAATACTAGATTTAGAAGTAGAAGTAAATGGAGAAGAAAAAGTAGATATAGAAGTACAACTAATAAATAGAGATGACTTTATGGATAGGTTATTATTTTACTTGTGTAAAATATATTCAT
>CAMSMU010000033.1 GCA_947061115.1 uncultured Clostridium sp. | reverse complement strand
CAAATTTAATAGTTGGAATTATTTTTATGTTTAATGCAAATTTCATAGTTTTAGGAGTAGGATGGGTAATTACACCATTAGTTATGAAGTTATTAAGTAGAAATATAAAAGATAAAACAGAAAATTTATCAAATACTGACAAAGAATTTTTATTAGAAAAAGCAAAAAGAACATGGCAATTTTTTAAAGATAATATAGTAAATGGGCTTCCAACAGATAATTATCAAGAAGATAGAGAAAAAAAGATTACAGAACTCACATCATCAACAAATATTGCATTATATTTATTATCTGTAATTTCAGCATATGATTTAAAATTTGAAAAATTAGATGATACAATATCAAGAATTAAGGAAACAATTACTACAATAGAAAATTTATCAAAATGGAATGGGCATTTATATAACTGGTATAATATAAAAACACTAGAACCAGCAAGACCTATTTATGTTTCATCTGTTGATAGTAGTAATTTGATTGGATATTTATACGTAGTTAAACAGTTTTTAATAGAAAATAAAGCAGAAATAGAACTAATAAATAAAGTGGATAAAATAATAAATGATGCAGATTTTTCTAAATTATATGACGAAAAATTAGGTTTATTTTATATAGGATATAATTTAGAGGAAAATAAACTAACACCTTCATATTATGATTTGTTAGCAACAGAAGCAAGACAAATAAGTATATTATCTATAGCAAAAAGGGATATTCCAAGTAAGCATTGGAATAATTTAGGAAGAACGCTTACACAAATAGGCCAGTATAAGGGATTAATATCATGGGGAGGTACAGCATTTGAATATTTAATGCCAACTATAAATATCCCAACATATCCTACTACTTTATTAGATGAATCATGCAGATTTGCAATTCTTAGTCAAAAGAAATATGCAAAGAAATTAGGTATTCCATGGGGAATTTCAGAATCAGCATATAATATGAGAGATTTAAAAGGAAATTATCAATATAAAACATTTGGTGTTCCGTGGTTAGGATTAAAAAGGGGATTAGAAGACGATGTTACTATTAGTCCATATGGAACTGCATTAGCAATGCAGTTTTACCCAAAAGATGCAGTAGATAATTTAAAATTATTAGTAAAAGAAAAAGCAGTTGGCAAATATGGATTTTATGAAGCAATAGATTATAAACCCAAAAAGACCATTATAAAAACATTTATGGCACATCATCAAGGACTTATACTTTCATCTATAAATAATGTAATGAATAATAATATTATTCAAAAAAGATTTATGCAAAATCCAGAAATAGAAGGTATAGATATTTTATTACAGGAAAGAATGCCAGAAAGAGTAATTATAACAAAAGAGAAAAAAGAAAAAGTAGATAAAATAAAATACAAAGAGTATCATGAATATACACAAAGGACATCTGGAATTAATGTTTTAGCAAATGAAAAATATACTACAGTTATGAAAGAAGATGGTAGTGGATATAGTAAATATAAAGATGATGTTATAAGTGATAATTTACGTATTTATATAAAAGATGTTAATTCTAAAAAGGTATTCGATACAATAGGGGGAAATACTAATGTTATATTTACTCCTTCAGAAGATAATATTATATTACAAGATGGTAATTTATTAGTTAATGTTAAAGTTACAATAGTACCAAATTTGCCAATTGAAATAAGGGAAATAGAAATAAAGAATATGGGTAATACAAATCTTACACTAGAAGTAACAAGTTATATGGATATAATTTTATCAAAATTAAATGCATTTTATTCGCATCCAGCTTTTAATAAAATGTTTATAGAATATGAAAAAATAGAAGATGGTATATTAGTAACTAGAAGGGTAAGAGAAGAAAGCTTACAAAAAACATTTTTAGCAACAAACTTAATTTATGATGAAAGTGATTTGGAATTTGAGATAGATAAAGAAAAATTTACTTCAAGAGGAAATCTTGAAATTCCAGATGCAGTAGTAAATTCTTCACAATTATCTAAAAAGATAACTACAACAATACATCCAATAGTGGCTATGAAAAGATTAGTAAATATAAAAGCTAATGATAGTAAGAAGGTGTATTTAATAAATGCTGCAGGGGATACTAGAGAAGAAGTGGAAAACAATTTAAAAGAATATGAAAAATCAGAAAGATTAAACAGAATATTTGAAATTTCTAAAGGGCATATTGAGGCAGAAACTAGATACTTGAAAATAAGGGGGAAGGATATAGATATATACCAAAATATGCTTGAAAAATTATTATATCCAGAGAGTAAAAAGAACAATTTTGAACAAGATCTTTCAAATCCTAAAATATGGAAATATGGAATTTCAGGAGATATTCCAATACTGTTGGTAGAAATTAAAGATATAAATGATATGTATTTAATTAATGAAGTGTTAAAAGCAAAAGAGTATTTTGACACAAAAAACATTTTCATAGATGTAATAGTATTATCAGAAGAAAAATTAGAAATACAAAATGTAAAAGTATTATCTGATATTACAAGAGAAGACAAAAGAGTGTTAGAAGCGAGAGCGAATCTTGTTTTAAGTTCTAAATTAGGTTCTCTTTCAATACAAACGAGGGAACATTTGAAAAAGAAAAATATAAAGGAAAAGGATAAATATAAATCAAATAATGAAGTAATATTAGAAAGATCAGAATTAGAAGATAAAGATTTAACGTATTATAATGGGTTTGGTGGATTTTCTAAAGATGGCAAAGAATATAATATAGTAGTAAATAAAAATAAAAAAACACCATCAGTATGGTGTAACATAATGGCAAATGAAAAGTTTGGTACAGTAGTAACAGAATCACTTGGTGGATATACATGGTATAATAATAGCAAAATGAATCGAGTAACAGAATTCTATAATGACTCATTATTAGATAAACCATCAGAAAGCATATTTATAGAAGAAAATAATGTAAAGTGGTCGGTAGGCGCTGGACCTATGCCAGATAATAATAATTACTACATCACATATGGTTTTGGATATTCAAAATTTTGGCATAATAGCAAAGAATTAGAGCAAAATTTAACTGTATTTGTACCAGTAAAGGATAGCTTAAAATTAAGTGTAATGTCACTAAAAAATGCAAGTTTGGAGAAGAAAAAACTAAAAATCATTTATGATATAGAATTTGTACTTGGAGAAAAGAAAGGAAGATTTATAAATTACAATTTAAAAGAAAATTTAAATATGTTATTTATAAAAAACAATTTAAATCCAAATTATTATGGATATGTTACAAGTAATGAAAAAATAAAAATTGAAAATGATAAAATAGTAATAGATATTGAGATAGACTCATTAGAAACTAAAAATATAACTTTAGTTTTAGGAGCTGAAGAAACTGAGACAAAATGTATAGAGATAGGAAATAAATATTTAGGAAAAGAAAAAGAAACTTTAGAAGAAGTAAAAAAATTCTGGAAAGAAAAAACAAATGCAGTACAAGCAAAAACTCCAATGGAATCATTTAATATTATGCAAAATGGTTGGTTAGTATATCAAACAATGGTATCAAGGATGATAGGAAAAACAGGGTTCTATCAATCAGGCGGTGCAATAGGATATAGAGATCAACTTCAAGATGCAATGGGTATGAAATATATAGATTCTAATATATTAAGAAACCAAATAATATTACATGCAAAACATCAATTTATAGAGGGAGATGTTTTGCATTGGTGGCATAATGACATAAATTTAGGAATAAGAGCTAGATATTCAGATGATTTATTATGGTTACCATATGCAGTAGCAACTTATATAGACTTTACAGGAGATTATACTATATTAGATGAACAAGCAGAATACTTAGTAGGTAAAGAGTTAGGAGAATCAGAACATGATCGCATGGATTATTATCAAGCTAGTGATATAAAAGAAAGTATATATAAACATTGTATGAAAGCAATAGATAGATCATTAGAATTTGAAAACTTTCCTAAAATTCATGGTGGTGATTGGAATGATGGAATGAATAGTGTAGGAGAAAAAGGAATTGGAGAAAGTGTATGGTTAGGATTTTTCTTATATAATATTTTGGTTAAATTTGCAGAGTTTTCAAAATATGCAACACGTTTTGCAAATAAAGAAACATCAATTGTTTTAAATGCTGAAGGCAAAAATGTAGATGTAAAAACTATAGACTCAGATGAAATAAATGATGAGTATGAAAAATTAATTGAAATCTCGGATAAATTAAAAAAGAATCTAAATACAATAGGATGGGATGGTAGATGGTACAAAAGAGCAACAACAGACGATGGTAAAGTATTGGGAACCATAAATAATATAGAATGTAAAATAGACAGTATTTCTCAAAGTTGGTCTGTTATTTCAGGAGCAGGAGATAATGATAAAAAATACATTGCAATGGAGAGCTTAGAAAATTATCTTGTAGATAGAGAGAATAACCTAATTAAGCTATTAGCTCCATCATTCCAAAATGAAGAATTTAAGCCAGGATATATAGCGTCATATGCAGCAGGTATGAGAGAAAATGGAGGACAATATACACATGCTGCAGTATGGGCAGGAATAGCAGAAACAATGCTTAATCTACCAGAAAAAGCAATAGAAATGTATAAAATGATAAACCCAATTGAACATGCAAAAACAGAGGAAATGGCTATGAAATATAAAGTAGAGCCATATGTGGTAGAAGCAGATATATATGCTTTAGACAATTTAGCAGGAAGGGGAGGCTGGACTTGGTATACAGGCTCAAGCAGTTGGCTTTATACATTTCAAGTAGAATATATATTAGGATTAAAAATAAATCATGGAATATTAAAAATTATGCCATGTGTACCAAATGATTGGGATAAATTTGAGGTAAACTTTAGATGGCAAGACTCAATTTACAATATTAAATATGAAAGAGCAAATGAAGGAATACAAATAGAGTTAGATGGAGAAAAAGTAGAAGAAATAAAATTATGTAAAAATGGAAGTTATAATGTAGTTGTAAAATACTAGAATAAGGCATTATTAATTATAAGTATTTTAATGAATTAATATATTTAATAATAAAAGGGAAAATAAATTTCTATAATTGTAGAGGCGATTAATAATCGCCTCTTATATAATTCAATTCATGATAATTCTGCAAATATCAGCAGTTGAATTTCTATTTGCTAATAATTTTGCTTGTGCTTTCATTTCTTTAATTTTTGTAGGATTATTTAATAATTCTGATACAATTTTTTTAGAATCATCTGCATTTTTAATCCAGATAGCAAGTCCTTTACTTTCTAAAAATTCAGCATTTTGAACTTCTTGACCAGGAATAGGATTAATAATAACAATAGGAAGCGCAGAGCATAAGCTTTCTGTAACTGTAAGACCACCAGGTTTAGTAACTACCAAATCAGAAATACTCATAAGTTCAGGAATCTGATTTGAATATCCATAAATTTTAATATTTGGATTTGATGTAGCTAAATCTTCAAATGCGTTTTTCATCTTCTCATTTTTTCCAGCGATAGTTATTATCTGGTATTCATCTTTAATATTATTAATAAAAGATTGAAAAATTTTTAAAGTACTATTTTTTCCAAGACCAAATTCTCCTCCAGCAAAAAATAATATTGTCTTTTTATTAACATCTAAATTAAATTCTTTTTTAATTTTACATTTATCAAAATTTTCTAAAAATCTATTAGATATAGGAATACCTGTATCATATATTTTAGAAGAAAGAATACCTTTTGATGCAATTTCACTTTTCATAGCATTATGAGAAACGAATATATAATCTATATAATCACTACCAACTAACCATTGGTCATGAGGTGCAAAATCAGTCATAACACTAGCTAATTTACAATTAGTTTTTTTCTTACTTTTTAAATATGTAGTCATTTGCACACCAAATGGATGAGTAGAAATTACTATATCAGGATTATACTGTATAAAAAGTTTATTTAATTTAATTGCCATTAATTTATTAGCACCATTACTAATGTGAGCACTTAATCCTTTTTGAGAGTTATTATATATTTTTCCCCATAAGCGAGGAACTCTTTTAGCCATCTGATTATAAGCACCTGTAGTAACTTTTTCTAAACCTTTATTTATATATTTCATACAATCAATTAGTATAGTTTCATTTTCACTATAATTTTCATCTATATATTGCTTTATGGATTTTGCAGCAGATAAATGACCACCACCATAACAAGCATAAAGAATTAAAATTTTCATAATATCCTCCGAAAATAATTATAGCATATAAAAAAAATAAATCAATTGAATAAATTATCAAAATTGGTAAAAACTATAAAAAAACATATAAAGGAGCGAAAATGGGGAAAGTTAAAGATAAAATTTATGATTTTAAGGATAGACTTGTAGACAGGAAAATGCTTACAATAATTGTAACTCTAATAACAGTTATTGTGGTGTTAGCAATTGTTATATATAAAAAACAATTAGAATATAGGAACTTAGCTGAGAATGGATATAACAATGCATTTTATCAATTAGTAGAATATGTAGATAAAACTGAGGTGTTACTTGCCAAATCTATAATTTCAAATAGCCCAAAACATGGAGCAGAAACGTTAAGCAATATATGGAGAGATGCAACACTTGCACAAAGCTATTTAGCAAGATTACCAATAGGAACACAGGAATTAGAAAATACAGAAAAATTCTTAAATCAAGTAGCAGATTATAGCTATTCACTTGCGAATAAAGCAATATATGGTAAAGAACTATCACAAGAGGATTTGAATAATCTTAGTAATTTACATGAATATAGCAAATCTTTAAAAGACACTTTAAATCAATTAGAAACAGATTTGTTCTCTTCAAATGTTAAATGGGGAGACCTTGAGAAAAAGGGTGGAGATGCATTATCTCAGGAAGCTAGTAACTTATCACAAAATAGCTTTGGAAGTATAGGAGCACAGTTAGATGAATATTCTGGTCTAATATATGATGGGGCATTTTCAGAGCATATGACAAATCCAGAAAGAGTTGGACTAACAGGAGAAGATATAGATGAAGAAAAAGCTAAAGATATAGCTAAGAAATTCATAGGGGAGAATAGAGTAAGAGAAATTAATTCTAATGGTAATTCTGAAAATGGAAATATAGAATGCTATAGTTTTAATGTAAAAGTAGAGGAAAATCAAGAATTTACAATATCAGTTTCTAAAAAAGGTGGGCATGTTGTATCAATGAACTCTAATAGAGATATTAAAGATGCAAATATATCACCAGAAGATGCAGTAAAAATGGGGGAAGAATTCTTAGAAAATAGAGAATTTAAAAACATGAAAGTTACTTATTATATGAGAATGGATGGCACATTAACAGCAAATTATGCATATGAACAAAATGGTATAACTATATATCCAGACTTAATTAAGCTGAAAATAGCATTAGATGATGGAGAAGTATTAGGAATGGAATCAACTGGATATCTAAATTCTCATAAAGAGCTAAGAGAAATATCAGATACAAAAATAAAAGAAGATGAAGCCAGAAAAAAGGTAAATGAGAAATTAGAAATAACATCAACAGGAATGGCTATAATTCCAACTAAGTGGAATACAGAAGTATTGTGTTATGAATTCAAAGGAAAAACAGGAGATAATGACTTTATTGTATATATAAATACAGAAACAGGAGAAGAACAAGATATATTAATGATAATAAATACTGAAGAAGGGACATTAACAGAATAAAATATTCTAAAAAAAATTTTAATTTAGTAGTTGCAAATTTATGTAAAATGTGATATAACACTAACGAAACTTATTAACATATTTTCTTTTTGGAGGTATATGCATGAAAATGGAAAAAAGATCAATGTTTACTAATGAATTTGTTGATAAGGTAGTTGCCTATTTCAATGAAAATGAATCTACAGTACGGGAGACGCAGAACATTTTAATATAAGTAAGACTACTGTTCATATCTATCTCACAGTGAGAAAGCCGAATCCAACATCAAGAAGGATACTTGAAAAAACAAAGCAGAGCGTCACTATCGTGGCGGAGAAGCAACAAGAAGAAAATATATGAAAGAGCGGTCATCATGACCGCTTTTCTTTTACAGTTAGTGTTAACTTGTAAAAATATACTGCATAGTATATAATAATCAAAAATATTAGAATAATAATTTATCTAATGAAAATAAAATAATAGGTGTAAAAAGTGAAAGTAAAAAAAATATTAGAAATTACAAATGGAAAATTAATATGTGGAGACGAAGATACTGAATGCATTAATTTTATAAGAGATTCAAGAGAAATAAATAAAAATGATACATATGTCACAATAAAAGGAGATAACTTTGATGGGAATGATTTTTATAAAGAGGCAATAGAAAATGGTGCAAGTGTATGTATAGTAAGCAAAAATGTAGAGAAAGTTAATAATACTACTATAGTACAAGTAGGAAATACATTAGATGCACTTCAAAAGATAGCAACATATAAAAGAAGTTTATATAATATTCCAGTAGTAGCTATTACTGGAAGTGTAGGGAAAACAAGTACAAAGGATTTAGTAGCATCAGTAGTATCCCAAAAATATAATACATTAAAAACAAAAGGAAATCTTAATAATTTTATAGGCTTACCACTTACAGTATTACAATTAAAAAATGAGGAAGCAATGGTAATTGAAATGGGAATGAGTAGTTTGGGAGAAATAAGTAAATTAACTCAAATTGCAAAGCCTACAATAGCAGTTATCACTAATATAGGTACAGCACATATAGGTAAATTAGGATCAAGGGAAAATATACTAAAAGCAAAATTAGAAATATTAGAAGGACTTCAGGGAAATACAGTTATAATTAATAATGATAATGATCTTTTACATAAATGGGCTTTAGAGAATGAAAATAATTATAACATTATAACATATGGAATAAAAAATAAAAGTACATATATGGCAAGTAGCATAAATCTATATGAAGATAGAAGTGAATATTATTTAGATGAGGACTTAGTAACAGTTCCAGTTGGTGGAGAACATTTTATATTAAATAGCCTCTGCAGTATTGCTGTAGGAAAAGCACTAAATATAGACATAAAAGATATAATTAAGGGGATATCAGAATTAGAACTTTCAAAGCAAAGAATGGAAGAGTGCAAATCAAAAAATGGTGCTATAGTTATAAATGATACATATAATGCAAACTATGACTCAATGAAGGCAGCCATCACTTATTTAAAATCAGTAAACAATAGAAGAAAAATAGCGATTTTAGGAGATATGTTAGAATTAGGTAATTTTTCAGAGGAACTTCATGAAAAAGTTGGAAAAGAAGTAGATGAAAATATTGATATACTAATAACAGTTGGAAAAGAAGCAGAGTATATTGCAAATAAATCAAGAGCAAAACAAATTTTTAAATTTAATAGTAATAATGAAGCCATTAATAGAATAAAAAATATTATAAGCAAAAATGATACTGTATTACTAAAAGCATCAAATGGAATGCACTTTAATGAAATAGTAAATGCAATTTTGGCAAGTGAATAAACTATGTGCACATGAAAGACTAATTGTTTACATCAGTTTTATTCTATAATGGAGGTTTTATGAAGTTAGCAGTTATTTATGGTGGTATGTCAAGCGAACATGATGTATCTTTGATATCAGGAAGAAATGTTATAAAGAACTTAGATGATAAAAAATATGATATTTATCCAATAATAATAGAAAAAAATGGTGAATGGAGCCTAAATGGTAAAAAAATAAAAAATATTATAGAAACTCTAAAAGAGATGGACGTAGTATTCCCAGTATTACATGGAAAATATGGAGAAGATGGAACGATTCAAGGTATGTTAGAAATGTTTAAGATACCATATGTTGGATGTAAAACACTAAGCTCAAGTATTTGTATGGACAAAGTTTACACAAAATGTGTATTAGAAAGAGCAAATATAAATCAAGCAAAATATATATACATAAAAAATGAAAACATATATGTAAATGAGGAGCTTGAAACTTTAGAATTAAAGAATGATGAAATTGTAGAATTAGTAGAAGAAAAACTTAAATTTCCTGTTTTTGTAAAACCATCTAATTCTGGTTCTTCAGTAGGAGTAACTAAAGCTAAAAATGGACCAGGACTTATTAAAGCAATTCAAAATGCAAGTGTGTATGATACAAAGGTTCTAATAGAAGAGGAAATAAAAGGAAAGGAAGTTGAATGTGCAGTTTTAGGGAATGATAATATTAAAGCTTCGACAGTAGGAGAAATATTTTCAGCAGATGAGTTTTACTCTTATGATGCAAAATATAATAATAGCGAATCAAAAACAAAAATACCAGCGGAAATTTCAAAAGAAAAGATAGAGGAAATTAGAAACATAGCTATAAAAGCATTTAAAGCAGTAGATGGAAATGGACTTTCAAGAATAGATTTCTTTATTCAAGAAGAAACAGATAAAATATATATTAATGAAATTAATACTATGCCAGGATTTACTGAAATAAGTATGTATCCACAATTATGGAAAAATAGTAATATGAAGTATTCAGAACTATTAGATGAACTAATAAAATTAGCAATTAAATAAAAGGAGTAAAAATGATAACAGATATAGAATATCTAAAAAATGAACTAAGAAATGAAGTAACAGAAAAAAGGTATATACATAGCTTAGGTGTTATGAAAATGTGTGAAAAATTAGCCCCAAAATATAATGTAGATTCAGAAAGATTAAGACTTGTTGGGCTAATGCATGATTTAGCTAAAGATATGGAAAAGGATAAAAAAATAAAATATATATTAGATAATAATATACCATTTTCTGAAACAGAAAAAGCCAACATAGAAATAATGCATGGAAAAATCGCAGGACACATATGTAAAGTAAAATATAAATTTGATGAAGAGATGTGTAGGGCGATATCTTGCCATACAACTGGAAAAGAAAATATGACAATGCTAGAAAAAATATTATTTATTGCAGATAAAATAGATGAGACAAGAAAGTATTCATCAGCAGAAGAATTAAGAGACTTAGCATTTCAAAATATAGATAAAGCTATTATAGAAAATATAAATCATGCAATAAATAAAAATATAGATGATAATAAAGTAATAATAGAAGAAAGTATAAAAGCAAGGAACTTTTTACTTATAAATAGCAAAGATATTATATAAATACTAAAAAACCCTAAAAAGTAATTGATAAAATAAAAAAATGTGATATAATAGAACCACATTAGTATATGGAGGATGTTAAATGAGT
Organism: uncultured Clostridium sp.; assembly: GCA_947061115.1. Taxonomy (GTDB): domain Bacteria; phylum Bacillota; class Clostridia; order TANB77; family CAG-508; genus CAG-793. The sequence continues at coordinate 2,175 of CAMSMU010000033.1, read as the reverse complement.
TTCAAAGATTACTATAATATACTAGGGTTAAAATCAAATAAAGTTACAATAGATGAAATAAAAATAGCATATAGAGAACAAGCAAAAAAATATCATCCAGATATGCATATAGGAGATAATTTTTCAGAAGATAAATTTAAAGATATAAATGAAGCATACAAAGTTTTATCAGATACAAAATCAAGAAAAAGATATGATAGAAATTGGCACACATATACACAAAGAAAGAAAAAGATAGAAAGTAATCAAAAAGAAGAAAAGAAAACATTAAAAGATAGATTATTGGAAATGTTTTTTGGTATAACTACTACAAAAACAAAGCAAAAAAATAATAAAAAACTACCTTTAAATGGTGAAAATATTGATACAGATGTTGAAGTAAGCATTTTAGAAGCCTTTTTTGGGACAAGCAAAAAATTAAAATTACTTACCATAGATGGTAAAACAAGAACATTTAACTTAAATATACCAGCAGGAATACAAAATCGTGATAAAATAAGATTTGTAGGGCAAGGTAAATTAGGGAAAAACGGTGGAAAAAATGGGGATTTATTAGTAAAAGTAGTTATCAAAGATACAAAAGATTTTAAATTAAATGGAACTGATATCTATAAAGAAATAGAAATAAAACCATGGCAAGCAGCATTAGGAACAAAGCTAAAGATAGAATCAATAGATGGAGAGGTAACTCTACTAATTCCCAAAGGAACTCAAAGTGGGGACAAGTTTACAATTAAAGGAAAAGGTTATAAATATGGAAGAGCAGAAAGGGGTAATTTTCAACTTATAACAAAAATAATAGTACCTAAAAAGATGTCAAAACAAGAAGAAGAAATATATGAAAAACTAAAACAAATAGAAAATGTTTAAAAAATATTATAAATAAATCACTTTAGTTGACATATTTAATGAAGTATAGTATAATAAAAGAGTCGAACTAAAGAAAATTTAGGAAAGAGGTGCTTAAATGGCCGGAGGTATTCAAGGTAAATATTTTAGCATAACTGATCCAACAGGAGTTAATACAGTAATATATCGAATTAACAAAACAGCAAAGGAACTACAAAAGCAGTATCCAAAATATACTGTTGAGAGGTTAGTATGCTCAGAAGAAATGAATGGTAATATAAAGAAGAAAACTTTCTTTGTAGATTATCCAGAGCCAGAAGGAGAAGACTTAGTTATACTATCTTTTGGACAAGAGAAGGTAGTTGTTAACATGGGAATTTTAAAAGAAGACAAACTAAGAATTTCTAAAAGACCTATTCCAGTTAAGTTTGATACAATTTATTCAGAGACACCAACTGAATATAAGGATTTTAGTTATACACCAAATTTAAAAAGGCCAATAACTATTATTGATCCAGAAACAGCAGAGGAAGTTAAACCAAAGCTATATTTAGATAGCCAAACAAATGAAGTCAAAGGAAAATGTAAGTTAAAACCATATAAATCTTATTTCACATTTGAAATAAAATAAAGGAGGAATTACTAGTGACTTATAATAATTTACAAGACAATAACAATCAAGGTATAGAGTTGAATGCAACCGTGATAAGATATGAGGACAGAAAACAAGAAAGATCAGAAAGATTAAATGCTTCTGTAGTAAACTTCGCAGATAAAAAGAAAGAAAGAGAAGTAATTCAAGGAAAAGCAGACATAAGTAATTATTCAATAGAAAACGTTCAAAACGAAAATATTGAAATTCCAGTAGGAGATATGCAAAGAGATGGAGTACAACCACCACAAGCTGAAATCAAATCGTTAGAAGAAAGACATGCATTCAGAGAAAAGCTTAAAGGAAGAGAAAGAACTGGAACAGATCGTTAAATAATAACAAATGAGAAGGTAATATATGGAGAATAATTTTAAAAAATTTTTAAAGAAAAATTTGGGATATATAATATTTGCACTAATATTATGGTTGATAGCCGAAATACTATTAGTTGCACCTATTGCATATACATTAAGTGAAAGCTATATAGAAGGTAATTTCGATATAGCTTATTTTTTGGAGCATTTTATAACTAATATAGTTTCAATAAATAGTATAACTCATGTATTTACAGCTAAGGCAATAGGTGTATTTGGTAAAAGTACAATAATTTTTTCAATAATATTAGTTATAGCATTATTAATAGGAATATATAAATCTAGAGATAAAAGTAAATT